>JAJECY010000147.1 GCA_022821775.1 Acidobacteriota bacterium | reverse complement strand
TCAGGCCAAGCTGCTAAGGGTGATTCAAGAGAAAGTGTTCATGCGTCTGGGCGGCGTGGACACAATAAGGGTGGACGCGCGTATCATTGCCGCGACCAACGTGGACTTGAAGGCATTGGTGGAGCAGAGCACATTCAGGGAAGACCTTTTCTACCGCCTGAATGTGATTTCCGTTCAACTGCCTCCGCTCCGGGAGCGCAAGGAGGACATTCCGCTGCTGGTCGATCACTTTTTGAAGAAGTTCAGCCAGGAGAACAACAAGTCCTTCGGGCCGGTTTCTCCCGAGATCATGAGGCTCCTGGTGCAATACGACTGGCCGGGAAACGTGAGGGAGTTGGAGAACGTCGTCGAGCGGGCGGTGGTGTTGAGCACGTCGGGCGATCTGTCCAGGGAGTTGATTTCCCTCGAGGTCAAGCCGGCTTTAACGATTCCCAAGACCAACGGCATGTCTGCCATGGATGGCAAGCCGCTCTCTGAAATCCTGGATACCTTTGAGAGAGACGTGATCCTGCAGATGCTGGAGAGTGTCAATTGGAGTCAGACCGAGGCGGCCGAGCGGTTCGGATTGCCCCTCTCCACGCTCAACTCCAAGGTCAAGCGCCTGGGAATCGACGCCAAGCGCAGGCGCTTGCGACAGTAGCCCCCTCCAGTTTTCACCTTGCCGCCGGCCTGCCATTCTTGCCAGCCCGAGTGCCCATGATACGCCTGAGTTTCCCGATCCCGCGGAGAGGGCCTGTATTGCGGATCGCCCGGACCCTGAGCCTGTCGATCGCGATCGGGATGGTTGCGCCTCCCGCCGCCGCTGATTGGCTCCTCGGGCTGAGCTACTACCATCAAGGGAAGTATCGTCGAGCCGTCGAGGTCCTTCTGGTCGAAGTCAGGGAGAATCGCCAGGATGCCCTGATCCTTCGAATTCTGGGTCTCAGCTACTACCAGTTGCGCGACTACGATCAGGCGGAGGCCTATCTGAAACGCGCTCTGGAGATGAAGCCCGACTTCGAGGCGGAGTTGGGTCTGGCCCGCGTTCAGGCGGGGCGTGGCAACCTCGATACCGCCCTTCAGTCGCTCGACAAGGGGCAGGCATTCATTCAAACCGACCGGCACAGATTCCAGTATCACTATTCTCGGGGTTCGATTCTGCTGAGACAGGGCCATCCCGATCGGGCCCTTGGGGAATTCAAGAGGGCCGAGCCCTTTGCAGGCGAGCAGCCCGCCTTCTTTGCGCAAATGGGCAGCCTGGAGTACAGCCAGGGGCGGATACCGGAAGCCCTGGCGGCATTGGAACGGTCCCTGGAACTCGAGCCCGGCCAACCCGAGGTCCTGGTGTCCCTGGGCGAAGTCCGCTTGCGGCTCTCGGCAACCGAAGGAGGCGCGGCAAAGGCAAACCATTTCGCCAGGGCCGTGGCCCTGGCGGGGGAGGCTCTGGCCCTGAGTCCGGACAGCCTGGCGGCACACCACCTGGCCGGCAGGGGCCATCTGGGTCTGAGGGAATTCCTCGATGCCGAGAGGCACTTTCGCAAAGTCCTTGCTCTCGATGGAAAGCATCCGGGGATCCGCTACAGTCTGGGGCAGGCTCTCATTGGGTTGCACCGATACGCGGAAGGGAGCGTGGCCCTGGAAGAGGCCGTTGAAGAAGATCCCGGCAATCCGGACATCCACTACGCCCTGGGGTTCTGTCGGGAAAAAACGGGAGATTTCCGGCAAGCCCTGGACTCCTACCGGCAAGCCCGCCAGTTGCGCCCCGACCCGGGATTCAAGGCCGCCGAGGAGCGCTTGGGGAAGCGGCTGAAATCCAACAGGTGAGCGAGGTATTGCCTTGACCAAGTCATCCATTCTGGAGCAGTTGACCCGCAAGGCCGCCGGAGCCGGTAAGCATATCGTGCTGCCGGAAGGGACCGACGAGCGCACTCTGGCGGCAGCCGCCAGGATTCAGGACCAGGGGTTGATGAGGCTGACTCTCCTGGGGGACCCCGGCGTCATCGCGAAAAAGGGCAAGGCCCTGGGTTTGAACCCGGAATCGGTCGGGATCATCGACCCCGGGCGCTCGGACAGGTTGAACCACTACGCCGGACTCTACCATGACAACATGAAGTCCAAGGGCATCACCAGGCAGGAGGCGGCCCGACAACTGGAACACCCCCTCTATTTCGGAAACGCCATGGTGAGCTGGGGAGATGCCGACGGCTCGGTGGCAGGGGCAAGCCATACCACGGCCGAGACGGTCCGGGCGGCCTTGCGGTGCATTGGGCTGCAGGACGGTTGTTCCCTGGTCTCCAGCTTTTTCCTGATGCTCCTGCCGGGAGGTTCCGGCCGGGAGGAGAAGACCCTGATTTTTGCCGACTGCGCCGTGGTGCCCAATCCGGATGCTTCCCAGTTGGCGGATATCGCCATGGCGACAGCCCACAACACCCGGGCGCTGCTGGGGGTGGAAGCCAGGGTGGCCATGCTCTCGTTCTCCAGCAAGGGAAGTGCCCGCCACCCTCTGGTGGACAAGGTGGTGGAGGCAACCCTCACTGCCCGGGAGCGTTATCCCGGCTTGCAGGTGGATGGTGAACTGCAGGTGGATACGGCCCTGATAGGGGGAATCGGTCGTCGGAAAGCGCCGGAAAGCCCGGTGGCCGGGCAGGCCAATACGCTCATCTTCCCGGACTTGCAGGCGGGCAACATCGCCTACAAGCTGGTGGAACGGCTGGCCGGCGCCCAAGCCGTCGGTCCGGTGCTTCAAGGATTGAAAAAACCAGCCAACGACCTGTCCAGGGGCTGTACGACCCAGGACATTGTCAACACCGCGGTGGTTACCGCGGTCCAGGCAGGATCCCCGCCCCCGTCACCGCAGAGGTGATGAGAACGGGTTGGTCTTCGTCAGCGCGATTCGGCGTCTCTTCGCTGCTTTTTTCGGCTCCGCTTGCGAGCCAAGGCCTGCTTGACCCGTTTCTTTTCGCCCGGTTTCAGATAAAAGGAGTGCCGCTTTACCTCTTTGATGATGTCTTCGGTCTGGACCTTGCGCTTGAAGCGCCGCAAGGCGTTTTCCAGACTTTCGCCCTCTTGAACTCTGACTTCCGCCACTCTGTTTCACCCCCCTTGGGTGCGTCGATAATGGCAGGATGGTAGGTAAATTCCCGACTGCCTGTCAAGGAGTAACCACTCTTCGAGTGGAGAGTGAAGAGTGGAGAGTGGTCAGCCGAGGGTTTCGGGAACAGGTAAGCGCTTGATGACCCGGTTGAGCTGTCAGGATCCAGCGAGGGGCTAGCCAAGGATATCCACGAAGGACACCAGGGACCGAAGAGAGTTATTCGCACAGGAAAACGACGAACCACGAATGGACACGAATGAACACCAATAAACTGATTGATGTGTTGTTGATTGGGGGGTGTGACAACCGAAATCGAGGGGTTATCTACGACGGACACGAAGTCATACCAGGGTAACAAAATCGCAGAAGCATCTGGGTGCCGCTTTTCATTGAATTAGTCGCATCTGCATTTGTGTCTATTCGTGTCCATTCGTGGTTCGTCGTTTTTCGTGATCGTCTGTTTTCCCCGGGATGATCCGCACGGCAGGGTGGCGGCCCGGCTAATCACTTTCCACTCCCCACTATTCACTCTCCACTCTCCACTGCCTTATACCGTCTCATCAGCACCACCGGCGCCTGGTCGGCTGCGATCATCTCGTCGAAGAACTCCTTGACCGAGGCGTAGTCCTCGGGTGGAACCACGGCGTTGTCGAGTTCGAGATGGCGCTTGAAGAAGAGCTTGCCGGCTTCGATCCGCCAGTCGGCGCGGTAGCGTCCGAACGGGGTGGTGAGCGCCACGGGCTCCGGCATCTCATCCACCGTGAATCCCGGAGGAAGATCCACCTCCACGGTTTCCTGGAAGCTGTCGGCTTCCAGAACCACGGCGTACCTGCGCTCGGTTTCGTTCAGATAGGTGAATCCTCGATGGGGCACTACGGCCGGCTTGAAGATCAGCAGATATCGCCCCACCGTCCTCCCATAGGCGGCAGCGGTGAAGTCGACGTCCACGAAGAAACCCACCCGATTCCGGTCACCGGCCTCGATCCTGGACACGGAGGCGCCCGGAGCACCCCGGGAGACCCAACGCTCGATGACCTTGCGGTAGTCCCTGCTCCCCAGCCTTCTGTGAAGGCGGCGATTCCTGCTGGCGGCGCTTCCCTCCAACTGCTCCCGAATCTGACAGCCGATTGAGCCGTCATGAGCCAGGCTCATGGTGACATGGCGCTTGAGAAGGTTGGATTGGGGCGGGGAAACCGGTGCGCGCAGCAACTCACCTCCGCTGGGTCTGACCAGCAGCGCCAGGCTGTCCTGCTGGTGGTCGGGGAGGTAACCCAGGGGCGTGAAGGGGTCGGTCGGGTCAAACAGGAGGAATTGCCCCAGGCGACCGGTAGAGGCCACCGCGGGCTCTTCCAGCTCTCCTGAAAACTTCACGGCGATGATGACGTGGTTGAACTGCTGGGGAGAGGGCCAATCGGGCCGCACATAGCGGCGATTGCCGGAGAAGATTGCCACCGGGTAGGACTCGACGCCCACGGCCGCCAACAGAGAGCGCATGAGGTTGACCTTGTCCTTGCAGTCACCATAAGCCTTTTGCAGTGTATCCCCCGCAGGACTGGGTTGGTATCCCCCGCCGCGCCCGACGCCCAATTGGATGGAGGCGTACTTGATGCGCTGGGAGAAATCGGCGATGGCCTCGATTTTCTCGAGCTGGCTTTCCTTGCCCGCGGTCAGGTCCTGCGCCTTGGCGATGACGGCCTGGTCGGGCCTGGCCCGGGGGTCGGCAAGAGAGGCGAGCCAGGCCGATACCTGGCCCCACTCGCGGAAAGTCGGCCCGGCGGCTTTGACCTGGGGTGGAGGAAAGTAGCTGACGTTGACCCGGGGCACGATCGACCTCAGCCCGGGCCGGGCGGGTTCGTCGGAAACGGGCGGGAGGCGTTCCACTTGCCAGGTGTAGGAGGAGTCGTTGACCAGGGGTTCAATGACCGGGTGGTTGTCCGTGACCGATTCAGCGGTCCAGCCCGCAGGCAGTTCCAGGCGGAAGCGGGAGAGCAGGGCCGGCAGATCGTCCTGAAAGCTGAAGCTGAACTGGGTAAATACCGACCGGTCTTCCAGGACCGATTCGTATCCGAACACTGAACCCGTATCGGCGTCGGCCGTGCCACGGATGGACGATTCCCGCGACTCGTCATAAACCTCGTAGGCATCGTCCTCCACCAGCGAGACATCGACAATGTCCTTCTTGCGATAGGTTTTGGAAGCGCCGGAGGGATAGAGCATCCAGGCCCGCAGCCGGCGAACCTTGCCGCTGTCGCTACGGTAGATCACAGCCCCTTGAGCATCCCGGCGGCCTTCCCGGGTCAGGACCCTGATGGCCTTCCGCTCCGAGGTGATGACCTTGCCGTCCGCCTCAACCGTCACGGTGCGCTCGTTGAGAAGAACGACTGCTCCTACCTCGCTGTCGTATTCCGGGGTCTGGCCGGAAGCCAGTTCGTGGAGCCAGGAAGGGGGACGCTCAGCCGCCAGGCAGGGGGAGCAGAGGCAGGCCAGGACCAGGGCGGCCGCCGGCGCACTGTCCCGCCACCGGTCAATCCGCCTGTGATTTGCGGGTGAGTGTGAGCACATGGTTGTCCTGGCGGTGGATGTAATCGAAGGTTCGCTTGATTTGAGGATAGGCATCGGAGCGGAACAATATGGTCCCGTTGTCTCCGAAGCGCAGGCTGCGCCGGTAGGTCAAACCGTTGCCGTCGCTTGGCTCCAGGCTGGCCTCGTATTTTCCCACGCCTCTCATGGTGAAGGGTCTCGGAGACGAGTGCCTCTCGAGGCGGTGGGTCTGCGGCAGTTCGATGGAGACCTCGTCCGTCTCGGTCCAGGGGTAGCGGAAATAGATATCGTAGCGGCGCTGGCTGGTTTCAAACTCCGCGGGCCTGTTCATTTGAAAGTAGGCCGGTTGCAGGAGTAGACGCCTGCCGACCCCTTGGGCATAGCCCGGCACGCGAATCCTGTAGCGCACCGTGAAGGGGTCCCGTACAGCCTTGGCGTTCAGGATCTCGACCTCGGTCACTTCGGCGGTATTCAACCGTTCCCGCACTCGCTCCGCAAAGTCCTTCTGCTGCTCCTCCGGGGTGAGAGCGTCATACAGGTTCTTCCTGGACACCCCCCTGTGGCCGTGGAAGACCATCTCCACCCTTCCGTCCAGAGTCCCGTCCTCCTGCAGCTTGAAACTCGCTTTACGGTGAATCCGACTTTTTTCGGGACCGGAGGAAGGAGTCTTCTGGAAAAAGGGTCGCTTCCGGTGGAGGATCAGCGATTCAACGCCCTCCTCGGGCCACAGCAGCATGCCGGGTTCCAGGTAGGGAGAGGACGGATCGTAGAATTTCCAGCTTCCGTCGAGATCGACCGCGACCTGCATGCGGTCCAGGAAATAGGGGTCCATGAACTTGGAGTTGAAAAAGAAGTCGTCCCGTCCGGCAGCCAGGGCGATATGGGCCCGCATTCCGGCGGCGTTCAGGAGCGCCGAGAACAGCTTGATGATGTCGCGTCCCGTTCCCATTCCTTGCTTCAGGGTGTCGGACGGCTTCTTGCGGGGTTTCAGTTTGAGGCGCTGCTCGGCCGTCACCCCCGAACGGTCGTGTTGGATGTTTTTGACCTGGTTGATGCAGTAGTCGAGGATGCGATCGATTTTCTCGGTGGGTGTGGACAGCCCCGCGGTCAGCTCGGCGGCTTTCTTCTTGATGGCGCCGTCGACCTTGACCTCGTTCCTGAGTTCGTGGCGAATGGCTTTTCCCAGTTCGCTCCAATACTTGTCCGGCTTGAACTTGCGCTTCTTGGAGTAGAACAGCAGCATCCAGGAGCGGAGGTTGTCCTCGGGAGGCATGCGGGCTTCGCGCCTGAACGCCTGAACGTCCTGGACCGTGATGGACTGCCACCCTCCGGGGGTTTCCCGAAATCCCTCGCTCCGGACGTTGAACACCTGGAAACTCATCAGGTACCCCAATCGCTCCCAGGCATAGTCCGAGGGCTTGACGTGGTAGGTGACCTCCCAGGATGGGATGTCCCGCTGAAAATAGAGACGGGCATACTGGGAGAAATAGTCGTCGCGATACTGTTTCCACTGGTACTCGATGATGTCTCCCGGCTCCACCCCCGGCATGGAGAAGGACTTGAACCTGACCTTGATTCCGCCGGTCCTGGCCACCGTCCGTTCGAAGATGGATCGACCGGGAACCTCCACGATGCGGCCGTCGGACTTGATGGTTCGCGCACGCAGGTCCCCGATGCGAATGTCGTCGTATGCCGACAGCAAGTCGATGGTGGCGTGCTCCTGCACGCCGCGTTCGGTGAAGATCTTGATGCGGATGTACTGTTCCTTGATGTTCTGCGGCTGCCGCCCTCCGATCATTTGATCCGTCACCCAGGTCCGCCAGAATACCGCCTCGGCGTCGGCATCGGGGTCGATCCGAGGACTCTGCTCCGCCAGGTGGGCGGGCTCGACGGGAGCCCACCTGACGGCGGCGGCGGGGAGACAAAGGATCAGAGGCAGCAGCAAGGACGCCAGGAATCGAAGAGCCGGTTTCATCAGGATTCTCCGGTTGGGATGGAATCGGGATGACTGATTGTGGTTTTTCAATGGGAAGCGCTTGGCGCAGCCATGATACAACACGCCTCACCCGGACACAATCGGCTTCGGCGGCTTCGGCGGGGGCGTGAAGTTCGGCTCAAAAGGGAGGTCGCTCGGCTGCGGAGCGGCGCACTCTCAGGTCTACGTTGGAAGTGCCGGCTCCCTTGACGACCTCGACCAGCCTGGAGTCGAACACCTGGGAGATCCCGTAGCCTCGACTGGGGTGGGTGGCGTCCGGCTTGGAACGAAGCGCCAGGAAGTACCGGCCCGGGGAAAGTCCGCCCAGCGTGTACTGGGGCGAGGGAAGGTCGAACACGGACGAAGTGTTTTCAACGAAATTGATGAGGACGATCTGCAATTGGTTCAAGCCGTGGGCTTCGCTCGCCGACTCGACCGAGCCCGAGATGGAGCCGCCCAGTCTGAAGGCGAAGTCCAGCTCTTCCAGAAGGTCCCCTTCAACCACCGCCACCATCCGCGGCAGCGGCGACCGCAGTGCGATCAGATTGGGGTCCGAGAGCCTGGGGGTCAGGGCGTAGCGCCCCCCGGGAGTTCCATCCACTCGGAATGAACCGTCTTCCCCGACCCTCAACTGCCGGTTCTCGGATCCCCTGGGATCGAAATCCAGACGCGCCAGCTCGACCACGTCTCGAGAGGTGTCCCATTGATATTCGGGCTCTTCGATACGAACCCTGCCGCTGAGGGTGGCTCCGGCGGCCAGGTTGAAGTCGATGTTCCGGAGAGCCTTCCCTTCCTCCAGTTCGATCCTGTCCGCCCTGTCCAGGCTCAGCTTGTCCCGATAGTAGACCTGGATGAGCCGCCGGTGCTTGGCCGGGAGCAGCATGCCCAAGGTGTAGTCCCCCGGTGGCAGTCCCTGAAGCAGGAAGGCCCCCGACCGATCGGTCCGGGTTCGGGTTGGAGAAAAGTCCCGCAGCATGACCGGGTGTGGAATCACCTGCACTTCCTCCAGAGGCTCCTCGTCCCCCAGCGTCACGACCTTCCCGCTGATCCAGCACTCCTGCATCAGGGTGAAGTCGATACCGGAAAGGGTGAGATCCGGCTCGACATCGACGGCAACGGCCGATTCCCGAATGAACTGTTGGGGATAGAACTGGCGCAGCCAGCCCGGCTGTTGCCGGCTGGACTCGTCTTCCCCTTCGGGAGGGGCTGCCGACAGGACGTAGGAGCCCGGCGCGAGGCCGGCCAGCCGGTATCGCCCCAGCGAATCGCTGGTGACGACACGGGAGATGGGGGGATCCCCCTGCCTTTCGGCCACCACCCGGACTCCCTCCAGCGGCTCCATTCCCTTGAAGGCCCGAATCCGCCCCCGAATGGCCCCTGCCCGTTGCAGCACAAAGTCGATCCCGCTGAGCTCCCGGCGCTGCTCCACGGCCACGGGTCGCGCGTCCTCGCGGTTTGAGGCCCCCGGATAGTAGGCGGAAACGAATCCCTGGTCCCGAGTTCCCGCGGATAGGAGGAATTCTCCGGGGGGCAGTCTCGACAGGAGATAGCCACCGTCTTCCCCGGTCGAGGTGGAGACACGATGATCGGCCGACTCGGCCCGGATGGTTACCTTGGCCAGGGGGACCGCTCCCTCGCCCCTCACCCGGCCGGCAACCGAGCCGCCCATGGTCAGCGACAGGTCCAGAACGATGAACGAATCGAAGGTGGGGATGTGAAGGACGTCGCCGCCTTCCGCATCCCCCGACCCGCCATAGTGCCTGGGGAGGTAGTTGGAATGGGGGACTTCGACCTGGATCCGGTAGCGTCCTCGCAACAGGTCCAGCAGATAGCGCCCCCGCCGGTCGGTCAGAGCCTGAACCGACGGCTGCCCTTGGTCTTGCGCCAGGGCCCGGACAGCGGCTTGGGGAATGCCCTCTCCGGTGTGGGAGTCGGTGACTCGGCCGGAAACCTCGGCTGCCTGGAGCGGCGCCGA
The DNA here is from genome assembly GCA_022821775.1 of Acidobacteriota bacterium. GTDB lineage: Bacteria > Acidobacteriota > Terriglobia > Versatilivoradales > Versatilivoraceae > Versatilivorator. The sequence continues at coordinate 1,761 of JAJECY010000147.1, read as the reverse complement.
CAGGCTCAGGCTGATGAACAGGATTCCTGCGGATGTGGATCGAAACATCGCCGCGGGTCCAGCTTCAGAAATCGTGACCTGCCTCTTGAATCAATTCCTTTATGGTAGCAAAAAGAGACGGGTCGATCCCATCTTCCAGCCGGTTTCCTGGCGATGCCCGTCGGCAGAATCGCTTCAGGTCGCCGAAGGTGTCCAGGTCGGTCTGGGGTTCCAGTGATTTCCAGCGCACTCTCCTGCGCCTGAGCCGGTCCAGGGTGGTCTCATAGACCGCCGGAGTTCCCCAGGGAATTCCCTGCAGGATTTCGGGAAGGCAGGCGGCAAATCCGATCAGGTAGTATCCGCCGTCTTGCGCCGGGCCGATGACTACCTCCTGCCGGTTCAGGGCTCGGATGGCGTCCCGGACCGTCTTCGATCCCAGACAGGGGCAGTCGCTGCCGACGAAGATTACCTTTGAGAAACCCTGGCGGACTCGGGTCGTGAGCGCGTGGCTGAGACGCTCCCCCAGATGGGAGCCGCACTGGACGTCCACCCCGAAGCCTCGCGCGTCCATCCGTCCGGCATGCTCCAGCGCTTGCTGCAGCGTTCCGGTAAGGCAAAGGCTTGCCTCTACCCCGAGAGCCATGAGAGGCTGCATTCGGGCAAGGGTGTGGTTCAGCAGGGCCTCATGCAGGCGCAGGCATTGCGCCGGGGACAAGGGGGGAGACATGCGGGTCTTGACCGTCCCCGGGACGGGGGCCTTGGCAAAGATATTCAGGGAGGTCCTGTCCATGGGTTGGCGGGGAGGCAGGTCAATCGCCCGAAAAGGCGGCGTCGAAGGCTACCCCGGAGGGGGCAAAGTCCTGCCGGCGGACCAGCGCCAGAGCCTCGGGGGCCCCCCAGTTGCGGTCCATGCCGGAGTCTTCCCACTCGATGGATAGCGGTCCCTGGTAGCCGATGCGATTGAGCGCCCTCATGACCTGGTCCCACTGGACTCCGCCTCTTCCCGGGGAGACGAAATCCCAGCCGCGGCGATGGTCCCCGAAGTCGAGATGGGAGGAGAGAATGCTGCTGCGGCCGTCCGCTTGAACCCGGGCGTCCTTGATATGGACGTGATAGATGCGGTCCTTGAAATCATCGAGGAAAAAGACGGGGTCGATGAGCTGGGGGATGAGGTGGCTGGGGTCGAAATTGAAGCCGAAGCTGGAATGGTGTCGGATGGCTTCCAGGGCGCGATGGGCGGTGAGGATATCGTAGGCGATTTCGGTCGGGTGGACCTCCAGGGCGAAGCGGATCTGCTGTTGCTGAAATACCTCCAGAATGGGGAGCCAGCGGTCGGCGAAGTCGCGGTAGCCGGCGTCGATGTGGCTCTGGGAGGTGGGCGGGAAGAAGTAGAGCTTGGCCCAGACGCTGCTGCCGGTAAAGCCGTTGACCGTGTCCACTCCGAACAGCCTGGCCGCGCGGGCGGTGGCTTTCATCTCCTCGGCGGCACGTTGGCGGACTCCTTCCGGATCCCCGTCCCCCCAAATGCGGCCGGGGAGGATGTCCTTGTGCCGGGCGTCGATGGGATCGCAGGTGCATTGACCCACCAGGTGGTTGCTGATGGCCAGGCAGCTCAAGCCGAATCCCTCCAGCAGAGCCCGCTTCTCACGGACATAGGAGTCGCTCTCCAGGGCTCGGTCCACTTCGAAGTGGTCGCCCCAGCAAGCCAGTTCCAGGCCGTCGAACCCCCACTGGGCAGCTTGCCTGGCCAGGGCCTCCAGGGGCATGTCGGCCCATTGGCCG
>JAJECY010000052.1 GCA_022821775.1 Acidobacteriota bacterium | reverse complement strand
CCGGGTCCTCGACCTATCCAACCTGGCGGCCGCCGAAACCGGCGACCCCGATCAGAACCTGATCGAAGGCATCACCGCCCCCGGAAACTGGGCCACCTTCACCAGCTTCATTCGCTCGGGCTTCGTGCACGTGGTGCCGCTCGGAATGGACCACATCCTTTTCGTCCTGGGCCTCTTCCTGCTCAGCCGGCACTGGAAGCCGCTGTTGCTGCAGGTGACCGCCTTCACCCTGGCCCACACCCTCACCCTGGGCATGGCCGCCACCGGGATGGTGCAGGTCCCGGCCTCGGTAGTGGAGCCGATCATCGCCGGGAGCATCGTGGTGATCGCCCTGGAAAACATCTTCTACCCCAGGTACACCCCCTGGCGGTTGCTGGTGGTCTTCGTCTTCGGACTGGTGCACGGTCTGGGGTTTGCCGGGGCCTTGAGCCAGTTGGACCTGCCGGCATCGGCGCTGCTGGTGGGACTGCTGGGATTCAACCTGGGGGTGGAGCTGGGCCAGTTGACGGTGATCGCCGCCGGCCTGCTGCTGACGATCTGGCTGCGCGATCCCGACCGCTACCGCAAGGCCGTGGTCATTCCCGGGTCCCTGGCCATCGCCGCCATGGGCGCCTACTGGATGATCCAGCGGGTGTTCTTTTAGCTATTGCTTTAGTCCCGGCCCGCCTTCTCCCGGGCGCAAACCGTTGCGGCCGGGCAGGTATTCCACCACCAGCTCCACGTCGCTGATCGCAATGGGGAAGACCAGCTTGCTGTCCTTCTCGAGGACGTCGACCCGAATGGTGTTCCGGCCCGTCTTGGGCAAGTCCTCGCCGCGCAGGTCCACGTGCAGCCGGTATCCCCGGTAGCGCTCGGGACGCGGACGCATCTGGTAGGTCCAGTCGGCCTTGCGCCACTTGGCTTCAGGGATCTCCTTCCCGTTCCACCACAGCTTCACCTTGTCGGTGTGCATCATGTGCTGCACCATGACCTGCAGCTCGCAGCGCCACAGCTCGCCCTCGCCCGCCTTGGCCGCCAGGTCGTCGGCCACATCCAGGTGGATCTCCTTCCCCTTCTCTCCGGGGACCAGCTCCAGGGGAAGCTGCCAGGGGACCCCGTACTTGGGGGGAGTGTCCGCCTTGGGATTGCTTCCGATGCGGAAGCGCTTGTCCCGGTGGGCCAGCACGTCCGGATAGCCCATGAAGCGCATGGATTCCATGGCCGAGTCGTCGTAGGGATAGCGGTCGGGATCGGGGTAGTAGGTGTGAAAGAGCACCCCTTCCGCTCCGGCCGCGTAGGCGTTGGCCGCGGCCGCGGCAAAGACCTCGCGGGTGTCATGGGGGTTGCGGGAGTTGTTGATCCCGGCCAGCACCTTGACCTTGGTGCCCTTGGCGGCCTCGACCACCTTGCGCAGCTCGGGGGTTCCGGCTTCGTATCCGTGAGTCACCGGCATGGCGATCACCGAGTCCACCAGCTCCTCCCGGATCCAGGTTTCCAGGTCCATTCCCATTGAACGGTTTCCCTCGAGGGATCCGGCAATGCGAATCACCAGCCGCTTTTCCCGGCCCTGCTCCTTGGCCGCCAGGTCGCAAGCCTGGCGAATCTCACGCAGCCAGCCGGTCATGGTCCCGGTGTGCTCGGCCACCTCCCGGCGGGCGATAAAGGGAGCGTAGTCGACGAAATTGATCTCGATGCCGTCGGTGGGGTATCGGCTTACCAGCTCTGTGATCACCGCCAGGCGGTCGGCCCGGATCTCCGGCCGGGCGTAGGAGAGCCGGTGGGGCAGGTCGTGCACCGCCTCCGGGTAATCTGGTTCCGGACCCACCTGCCACTCGGGATGCCGGGTGGTGAAGTCGGCCACGCGGCTGTTGGTGACCTTGTTGGGCGGTGTGTGCAGCATGTTGAGCAGGATGTTGGGAAGAAACTTGAATCCCCGGCGCCGGGCATGCCTGGTGACCACGTCCAGGGGGTCCATGCCCCGCTGGATGAGCGAATGGGCGTTCTGGCCGGCCCGGTACCAGACGATGTGGTTGACCAGGTCCAGGTTGTGCCCCCAGCGCTCCCCCACCTTGGTGTCGTAGAGCAGCACGCTGCAGTCGCCCACGGCGTAGGTGATGGTATCGATGCCCAGATCCAGCAGCTCGTCGATGGGCTCCACGTACTGCCGAACGCTCATGGGGGGTTCATAGAGGTAGACGCTGGAGTGGCGTCCGTCGGAATAGAAGATCACTTCCTTCTGGCCGTCTCCCTCCCCGGCCGCGGCCGGGGCCGTCAGGGCCAGTAATAGCCCGCTCAGGAATAGTCCGGAGATGGCTGCCCTGCCCAGTGGCTTATTGTTCATGGTCGAAGCTCCTCCCTTTTTTTGGCTCTTGATGGAATTTGTGCCTTTTGTGCTTTTTGTGGTTTCTGTTGTCTCTTGTGCGTTCTGTGGTGAATGCCGGAGCCTGCAGCACATCAGCCTTGCCGCCCCAATGTCATGCCTGATTCCGAATTTTGCGAGAGCCTCCACATTGGCCCGGTTATCATTCAACGCCTCTCACACCTGCCTGGCCCTTTGCAGCCTTCCCCAGCCTCGCTTCTTGGCGATGTCGAGCATCACGGCGCCCAGGATCACCGCCCCCAGCACCACCTTCTGGGTGTAGCTCTCCACCCCGGTCAGGTTCATGCCGTTCTGGATCACCGCGATGATGAAGGCCCCGATGAGGGTCCCGAAGATCCTGCCCTCGCCGCCCGCCAGGCTGGCCCCGCCCACCACCACGGCCGCGATGGTGTAGAGCTCGTACATCAGCCCGTAGGTCGGGGAGCCGCTCTTCAGTTGGGAGGCCATGACCACCCCGCCCAGCCCGGCCAGGGCCGCGCACAGGGTGTAGACGAAGACCAGCACGGCCGTGACAGGGACTCCCGAAAGCCGGGCGGCCTCGCGGTTGCCGCCCACGGCATAGATGTAGCGCCCCAGGGCGGTTCGCGTCATCAACAGGTGTGCCGACAAGTATAGCGCCAGCATCAGCACCACCGCGTTGGGGATTCTCAGAAAATCGGCTCCGCGACCCAGCCAGACGAAGGAATCGGGGACCTGGTAGACCGACTGGCCCTCGGCCAGGATGTAGGCCAACCCGCTGGCCACCAGCATCATGCCCAGGGTAGCGATGAAGGGGGGAATGGCGAACCAGGTGACCATCACCCCGGAGAAGGCCCCCAGCAGGCCGCACAGCAGGATGGCTCCCAGGCCGCACAACACCATGTCCAGGGGGCCGGCGGCTTCGGCCGAGGCCGCCTCCCGAATCAACCAGGTGCAAACCACCGCCGAGAAGGCGATCAGGCTGCCCACCGACAGGTCGATGCCCGCCGTGATGATGACCATGGTCATCCCCACCGCCAGAATGGCGATGACCGCAATCTGGTTGGCTACGTTCAGCAGGTTGTCGCGCTTGAGGAAGTTGGGCCAGCGGTAGCTGGGAGGGGTCAGGATCCGAGCCCCGGCCAGACCGGGGAACTTGTCCCCCAGCCGGTCGAAGACGGCCCAGCGGCCGGTAACGTCGGTGCAGGCGATGGCGTCCAGGCCCACGCCCGAGCGGGACAGCGCCTCCAGGTGGTCCCGCGCGTCGGGTGGCTGGCCCTTGACGGTTCCCAGAACCTTCAGTCCGGCGCCGGTCAGGCGTTGCTGCAGAGAATCGGCAAAGTCCGCGTCCTCCCGGTGCTCGCGGGCCACCACCAGGACGGCCGCGCCCGGGGGAAACTCGCCGGTGATGCGGTCGGTCAACTGCTCGGCGGCCTCGATTCCGGTGGGATGCTGCTCGTCCCAGGTGACATAGCTGAAGCAGGCCCCCAGCAGCACCAGGACCAGCACCATGCCGTAATCGGAGAGGAGTCGGGACAACAGCCGATGAAAGCGGGGATTGCCCATGGAGTCCACTTTCGGTGACGGGGTCTCAGGCAGGGGAAGGGCCCCGGATTCCCCTCCGGATCGCGGAGTCCGCGTCTGGAGATGCCGGTGTCGGGAGGCTCGGGGAGATGGCCGGCCGGGCCTCCGCCGAGCGGCCGGCAGCAGGGCTATTGAAGGGTCGGATCCTTTTCGGCATCGGCCTTGCGGTAGAGAGCGGTCGGGATCAGGATCTCCGCGGGCACTTCCTCGCCTTCGAAGTGCCTGGCGATGGTCTGCATGGTCCGCCGGCCGATGCGGTCGGGAAACTGGACGGGGTCGGCATAGATCAGCCCGTCCTTGATGGCCTGCTTGCCCTCGGGTTGGCCGTCAAAGCCGATGATCCTGACCTGGTCGGCCTTGCCGGCCTTCTCCAGCGCCGCCCGGGCCCCCAGCGCCGAGGGGTCGTTGATGGCGAAGATCCCGACCAGGTCGGGATGGGCCTGAATGGCGTCCTCGGCGGCCTTGTAACCGCCGTCCTTGGCGCCTCCGCCCGGCAGCACGGCCACGATGTCGATGTTGCCCGCCTGCCGCTCCCGATTGTATTGGTCGATGATCTCGTTAAACCCCTTGACCCGCAGCAGGCAGGACTCGGCCTGCTCGTAGTGGAGCACCACGATCTTGCCCCCGGCTTCGCCCAGGGCCTCGATCATGGCCTTGCCGGCTTCCTTGCCCCCGGCGTAGTTGTCGGTGGCGATGTGGGAGACTACCTTGGCCCCCGGAGCAAGGCAGGCCAAGTCGGCGGTGAAGACCGGGATGCCGGCCTGGTTGGCCTCCTGGATGGCGGTTCCGATGGCCTTGGAGTCGGTGGGGCACAGCACGATGGCGCTGACCTTGCGCACGATGAAATCCTTGACCTGGTTGCGCTGGCGGGCCACGTCGAACTCGCCGCTGGTCACCACCACCTCGTAGCCGTACTTGCGGGCTTCATCGGTGAGCGTGTCGGCAATCACCTTGAAGAAGGGATTGGTCAGGGTCATCACCGACAGGCCGATGGTGCCTCGGGATGGAGTCCCGTCCCCCGGGGACTTGCCTCCCTGGTCGGCACCGCATCCCCACAGCAGAACCAGCGCCGCCAGGGCCGCAACCGTCCACCGGCGGGGGCGCATTGAGAGAAATCGTTGGATTCCAGACATCCGGTCCCTTCCACGGTTTGATACGGTTTGAAGCGCTTGGAAAATCGGAGCCCCTAGAGTTAACCGCCATCGCTGCCGGGAGGTCAAGCCCAAATTGACGCGGTCGGTCCTCCCCATTAGAATGCCTGCCCAGTCTCAATCCCGATGCAACCCCGGACCGGAGGATCCCATGGCCCGACAGTGGAACTTCAAACAGGAGCTGGTGTTCTGCTTCGGCCACCACCTGGCCGACAATCCCACCCAGCACATGCTGGAGAAAGCCTTTCGCCATCACGGCCTGAACTGGCGCTACGTCAACTTCGAGCTGGGCAACGAGCGGCTGGCCGAGGCCGTGCGGGCGGTGCGGGTGCTGGGCTTCCGCGGCGGCAACTGCACCATGCCCTGCAAGGTCACCGTCATCCCCCACCTGGACCGCCTGGGCCAATCCGCCGGTCTCATGGAGGCCGTCAACTGCGTGGTGGTGGACGGAGAGGAGCTCGTGGGGGAAAACACCGACGGCAAGGGGTTCCTGCAGTCGCTGGGGGAGGTGACCGACCCGGCCGGCAAGCGGGTGACGATCCTGGGCGCGGGCGGGGCCGCCCGGGCCATCGCCGTCGAGACGGCCCTGGCCGGAGCCTCCCGCATCACCATCGTCAATCGCAGCCCCCGGCGGGGACGCCAACTGGTGGAGCTGCTTCAGACCCGAACCGAGGTGCGGGCCCGCTTCCTTCCCTGGCAGGGAGACCACGCGGTGTCCGAGGATACACAGATCCTCATCAACGCCACCTCCATCGGCATGCACCCCGATGCCGGCGCCCGCATCCCCCTCCGCACCGACACCCTCACCCCGGAGTTGGTGGTGGCCGACGTCATCGCCAACCCCCCTCAAACCCGCCTGCTGCGGGACGCCGCCGCCCGGGGCTGCACCGTCCTGGACGGCCTGGGCATGCTGGTCAACCAGGGCGTCATCAGCTTCCGCTACTGGACCGGCCAGAACCCCGACAGCGCGGTCATGCGGGCTGCGCTGGAGGAGGTTTTTGCGGGGTGAGGCAAAAGGAGGGGCGGACCCGTCGCACGGCCGGGAGGCCAAGTCCGTTACCATGAGCAATCAAGACCTGCACTGGATCACCGGCTACATCTGGAGCATCGCCGACGATGTCCTGCGGGACCTCTACGTCCGCGGCAAGTACCGCGACGTGATTCTGCCCATGACCGTGCTGCGGCGGCTGGACGCGGTGCTGGAAGACAGCAAGCCGGCCGTGCTGGAGTTGAAAGCGACGCTCGACCAGGCGGGCGTGATCGAACAGGACCAGGCCCTGCGGGCCGCGTCCGCTCAGGATTTCTACAACACCTCGATGTTCACCCTGCGTGACTTGCGGGCCCGCGCCAGCCGGCAGCAGCTCCGGGCCGATTTCGAGGCCTATCTGGATGGTTTTTCGCCCAACGTGCAGGACATCCTCGACAACTTCGAGTTCCGCAACCAGATTCCCCGCCTCTCCAAGGCCGACGCCCTGGGCACGCTGATCGAGAAGCTCACCTCGCCCGACGTCAACCTCAGTCCGCACCCGGTCAAAAATACTGACGGCTCCGTCCGGCACCCGGGCCTCGACAACCACGGCATGGGAATGATCTTCGAGGAGCTGGTGCGGCGCTTCAACGAGGAGAACAACGAAGAGGCGGGCGAGCACTGGACGCCGCGGGACGCCGTGCGGCTGATGGCCAGGCTGGTTTTCCTGCCCGTGGCCGACCAGATCCGGTCAGGCACCTACCTGCTCTACGACGGGGCCTGCGGCACCGGGGGCATGCTGACCGTAGCCGAGGAGACCCTGAGCGGGCTCGCTTCCGAGCACGGCAAGGAGGTTTCCACCCACCTTTTCGGCCAGGAGATCAACGCCGAGACCTACGCCATCTGCAAGGCCGACCTGCTGCTGAAGGGGGAGGGTGAAGCCGCCGACAATATCGTGGGCGGCCCCGAGCACTCCACCCTCTCCAACGACGCCTTCCCCTCCCGCGAGTTCGACTTCATGCTCTCCAATCCGCCCTACGGCAAGAGCTGGAAGAGCGACCTGGAGCGGATGGGCGGCAAGAAGGACATGCGCGATCCCCGCTTTCTTATCGAGCACGCGGGCGATCCCGAGTACTCCCTGGTGACCCGCTCCAGCGACGGCCAGATGCTGTTCCTGGCCAACAAGCTGTCGAAGATGAAGCAGAAAACGCCGCTGGGCAGCCGCATCGCTGAGGTTCACAACGGCAGCTCGCTATTCACCGGCGACGCCGGACAGGGCGAGAGCAACATTCGCCGCTGGATCATCGAGAACGACTGGCTGGAGGCCATCGTCGCCCTGCCGCTCAACATGTTCTACAACACCGGCATCGCCACCTACGTCTGGGTCCTGACCAACCGCAAGCCCGAGCACCGTTGCGGCAAGGTCCAACTGATCGACGCCACCGGGTGGTTTCGGCCGCTCCGCAAGAACCTGGGCAAGAAGAACTGCGAGCTCGGCGAGCAGGACATCGCCCGCATCTGCGACACCTTCCTGGCCTTCGAGGAGAGCGAGCAGAGCAAGATCTTCGACAACGCCGCCTTCGGCTACCGGAAGGTGACGGTGGAGCGGCCCCTGCGGGTCGAGGGCGCCGCCCCTGATCGGGCGTACAAGGCCGCCGAGATCCGGGAACTCAAGGAGAACGGCAAGCGGAGCGCCGAGGCCCCGCCCGTCATCCGCAAGATCCACAAGCGGGGCGCCCAAGCCGCCCCTCTGCGCGGTCTGTTCGCGGCCACCGTCAAGGGTCGGCCCGCCGTGGTCGAGTACGAGCCCGACACCGACCTGCGCGACACCGAGCAGATCCCGCTCCAGGAGGCCGGCGGCATCGAGGCCTTCCTGCAGCGCGAAGTGCTGCCCTACGCAGCAGACGCTTGGTACCGGGCCGACAGCATCAAGGTCGGCTACGAGATCAGCTTCACCCGCTACTTCTACAAGCCCAAGCCGATGCGCACGCTGCAGGAGATCCGGGCCGACATCTTGGCATTGGAGAAGGAGACGGAGGGGCTACTGGACGAGATCATCGGGGGTAATCGAGCATGAAGGCGACCGAAGCCAATCTTCTCCACTTCCTAAGAAAGTCTCCGCAGTTTGTCATTCCGATCTACCAGCGCACCTACAGTTGGACCGAGCGCGAATGCCGCCAACTCTGGGAAGACATCCTGCGCACGGGACGCAACGACCACATCGCCGCCCATTTCATCGGCTCCATTGTTTATATCCAGAAGGGCCTTTACCAAGTCTCCAGTCAGTCGCCACTCTTGGTGATCGACGGACAGCAGCGGCTCACCACGGTGATGCTTATTCTCGAGGCATTGGCGCGGCGCTTGGGCGATTCCGAGCCATTGGACGGATTCTCAGCCAAGAAGATCCGCAGCTACTACCTGCTCAATCCTCTGGAAGAGGGGGAGCGCGGCTTCAAGCTGCTGCTTACCCAGACCGATAAGCAGAGTCTACTCGAACTGCTGAAAGAGAACCCCGCGCCAGTTGAACCCTCGTTGCGCATTACCGACAACTTCGCTTTCTTTGAACAGCACGTGCAAGCGCTTGGTGATGACCTTACACCGTTGTGCCACGGGCTTGCTAAGCTCATGATCGTCGACATCGCGCTCAGCCGCGACCAGGACAACCCGCAGCTCATATTCGAGAGCATGAATTCAACCGGCCGCGAGCTGAGCCAGGCAGATCTGATACGTAATTTCATTCTAATGGGCCTGGAACCCGGCCAGCAAACAAGGCTGTACGAGAAGCATTGGCGGCCAATGGAGGTCGCCTTCGGCCAGGAAGCCTACAGCACGCATTTCGATCGGTTCATGCGACACTATCTTACGCTCCGGACGGGGGAGATCCCTAACGTCCGGGCCGTTTACGAAGCCTTCAAGAAGTATGCTAACTCCCCTGAGGTCGCGGCCGCCGGCGTGGAAGCACTCGTAGCTGACATTCACGCCTACGGGGGCTACTACTGCGCAATGGCGCTGAACCAAGAACCCGATAAGGAGTTGGCAATAGCCTTTCGGGACCTGCGCGGTCTCAGGGTTAACGTGGCCTTTCCATTCTTTCTGGAGCTGTACCACGACTACGCCGGGGGCCGCCTCGAAAAGGACGACCTCTTTAGAGCCGTACGCCTGGTCGAGGCGTACGTATTTCGACGGGCCGTGTGCGCCATTCCAACCAACTCGCTGAACAAGACGTTTGCCACGTTCGGACGCGCGCTCGAGAAGGATCGCTACCTGGAGAGCATTCAGGCGTATTTGTTGCTACTTTCCTCGTACCGGCGCTTTCCCAAGGACGAGGAATTTAAGCACGAACTCCGGGTACGTGACCTCTACAATTTCCCGCGTCGCAGCTACTGGCTCCGCCGCCTGGAGAATCACGGCCGCAAGGAGCGCGTTCCCGTGGACGAATACACCATCGAGCACATACTGCCGCAGAACGACAATCTCTCGCCGAAGTGGCGGGAAACGCTCGGCCCGGAGTGGCGGCGGATCCAGGAGACTTGGCTCCACACCCTCGGAAATCTGACCCTCACCGGCTACAACTCGGAGTATAGTGACAGGCCCTTTGCAGAGAAGCGCGATATGCAAGGAGGCTTCCGGGACAGCCCTCTACAACTCAACAAGCATCTGGGTTCTCTCGAAATCTGGGACGAGGCTGCCATCCAGGCGCGTGCGGAGCGGCTTGCAGACCAGGCTGTGACAGTGTGGGAACTGCCCACGCTGCCCGCCAATGTGATGGAGAGGAATCGCCCAAAGCCCGAGCGCCCGGCCGAATACACTCTCGCCGACCATCCCTATCTTTCCGATGACAGTCCCATGCGCCCGCTCTTCGACGCGTTCCGCAAGCAGGTCCTCGCATTAGATTCCTGCATCAACGAAGAGATCCTCAAGCTTTACGTTGCCTATAAGGCGGAGACCAATTTTGTCGACGTAGTACCCCTGAAGGGCAGCCTGCGCCTTTCCTTGAATCTCAGCTTTCGCGAGCTGAACGACCCGAGGAACCTCGCCAGGGATGTTACCAACCTTGGCCGTTGGGGTAATGGGGATGCAGAGGTACACTTTAGCAATCCAGACCAACTGCCCTATGTGATGAGCCTTGTACGCCAGGCACTCGAAAGGCAAATGGGCAGCGGGGAGGCCGACCTATGATCGATGGCCTCAAGCCCTATCCCTCCATGAAGGATTCTGGTGTTGAGTGGGTCGGGGAAGTGCCGGAGCATTGGACCCTAACCTCTAATCGATCGATGCTGAGAAGGAGGAAGGTGCTTGTAGGAAATCGTTACACTAATTACAACTTGCTTTCGCTTACAAAGGCTGGCGTAGTCATTCGAGATGTTTCCACCGGCCGCGGAAAGTTTTCGGCGGACATGGGAACTTCCCAAGAAGTTCGATCCGGAGACTTAGTTTTTTGTCTATTTGATGTGCCGGAAACGCCTAGGACTGTTGGTCTATCCCGGCACAATGGAATGATTACCGGTGCATATAGTGTTTTTGAGTGCGACGATTGCTTACTCGGTCGCTTCTTGGAAACTTTCTATATCGCAATGGACAACAGAAAGGCTCTTAGTCCCCTTTATGTAGGTCTGCGGAATACGATTCCACATTCTCGATTGCTTGGCACAAAGACTCCGATTCCACCCGAGGATGAACAAACCGCCATCGTCCGGTTCCTCGACCATATCGACCGGCGCACCCGCCGCTACATCCATGCGAAGCAGAAGCTGATTGCTTTGCTGGTGGAGCAGAAGCAAGCCATCACCCACCAAGCCGCCACCGGCCAGATCGACGTCCGCACCGGCCGGCCCTATCCGGCCTACAAGGACTCCGGTGTGGATTGGTTGGGGGATGTACCAGTACATTGGGAAGTGCGGCGGAGTAAGCGCACATTCACGCCACGCCAAGAGTTGGCAAGCTCCAAAGATGTTCAACTCTCGGCTACTCAGGCGTATGGTGTGATAGCGCAGAAGGACTACGAAAAAAGAGTTGGGAGAAAAGTCGTCAAGATTTTGCGCCACCTGGAACAGCGACGTCACGTAGAGGTTGACGACTTTGTAATCAGCATGCGGAGTTTTCAAGGGGGGCTCGAAAGGGCATGGCAAAGCGGATGCATTCGGTCTTCCTATATCGTTCTTCAGGCTGCTACAGAAGTGGTAGTAGGTTACTTCGGTCAACTCTTCAAGTCTGTTGGCTATATTGCCGCATTGCAGTCGACAGCGAATTTCATTCGTGATGGGCAAGACCTGAACTTCGAGAATTTCTGTCGGGTCGATCTACCTTTCCCTCCCAAGCAAGAACAGCAGTTGGTCGCGGCGACTCTCGAAAGAGTCACCATGGGTATCGGATTAGCTATAGAGCGATCGAGCCGTGAAATCGACCTCCTCCGGGAATACCGCACCCGCCTCATCTCTGATGTCGTCACTGGAAAGGTCGACGTGCGGGAGGCGGCGGCCAGACTGCCGGACGTGGATCCGCTTTCGGAAGAGGACGTGGACGATCCGGCCCATGCCGATGCCGGTTCCAATCTCGACGTAGACGAAGCCGCACAGGAGGTGAATCTGTGAGAACCTGGAAGAGTTGTCCCGCCGTCAAGCGGGACCCGGAGAAGGTCAGCGGGGCCTGGGTGTTTTGCGGCACTCGGGTGCCGGTGGCCTCGCTTTTCGAGAACCTCCAGGACGGCGCCACCGTTGACCAGTTCCTGGACTGGTTCCCCGGGGTGGGGCGCTGGCAGATCCAAACCGTTCTCTACCAAGAATCCGGGGATATTAGGGTTCCCATGGATTCATGAGAGTCCTGTTCGATCAAGGTGGGACGGCCCCCGCTGAACCGAAGATTCACCACATCGTTCATAAGCAGTATAAATCCATGATCGAATACAAGACTGGTGACCTCCTCGCCGAAGAAGCCGAAGCGCTGGTCAATGCCGTCAACTGCGTCGGGGTCATGGGGCGCGGCATCGCATTGCAGTTCAAACGCGCCTTTCCCGAGAACTTCAAGGCCTATGCAGCCCGATGCAAGCGCAACTCCGTGCAACCGGGACGGGTGTTCGTATTCGAGACCGGCCAACTCACCAATCCTCGCTACATCATCAACTTCCCGACCAAGCGGCATTGGCGTGGCAAGAGTCGCATGGAGGACATCGAGTCCGGCTTGGTGTCGCTCGCACAGGAAATACGGTCGCGGGATATCCGCTTGATCGCCATCCCTCCGTTGGGTAGCGGGCTGGGTGGCTTGAACTGGCCGGAAGTGCGTGTCCGCTTGGAGGGGGCTCTGAAGGAATTCGACGACGTCAAGATCATCATATTTGAGCCGGGTGCTGGGCCGGCAGACGAGCGGGCCAATCGTTCGTCGGAAAAGGGCTGGATTGAGCCTGCCGGTATTCCGCATTCCCCATGACAACCGACACTTCCGAGCGTGGCCTGGAACGCCTCATCTGCACGGCGCTGACTGGGCATCCCTGCGATCCCTCCAAGGATGGTAGGGTGGCGGAGACACAGTCCGGATACGGCGGCGTGGGTTGGAGTTGCGGCAGTTCTCACGACTACGACCGCGAGTTCTGCGTCGACCGGATTCAGCTCGCGGCCTTTTTGCGCTGCACCCAGCCGGAGGCGGCCGAGGCGCTTGCGCTGGAGGCGGACGGTCCGTCTCAGCGCAAGTTCCTGGCCCGGCTGCAGGGTGAGATCTCCAAGCGTGGCACCGTGGAGGTGTTGCGCCACGGCGTCAGGCACGGAGCGCACGACCTGGATTTGTTCTATGGCACTCCCTCGCCCGGCAACGAGACGGCCGGGCACCGCTTCGAGCAGAACCGCTTCACCGTCGTGCGCCAGCTCCGCTACAGCCGGGACGAGACCCAGCGGGCCCTGGACATCGGCCTGTTCATCAACGGCCTTCCCGTCTTCACCTTTGAGCTGAAGAACAACCTCACCAAGCAGACGGTGGACGATGCGGTCTGGCAGTACAGGAAGGACCGCAACCCACACGAGAAGCTGTTTGAATTCGGCCGCTGCCTGGCGCACTTCGCTCTCGACGAAAACGAAGTGCGCTTCTGTACCCACCTCAAGGGAAAGGCGTCCTGGTTCCTGCCCTTCAACCGGGGATGGGACGACGGCGCGGGCAATCCACCCAATCCGAACGGGATCAGGACCGACTACCTGTGGCGCAGCCTGCTGGCCCGCCAAAGCCTGACCAACATCCTGGAGAACTACGCCCAGGTGGTGCAGTCGAAGGACGAGAAGACGGGCCGGAAGAAGCGGACCCAGATCTGGCCCCGCTACCACCAGCTCCAGGTGGTGCGCCGGCTGCTGGCCGACGCCGGGGAGCACGGGGCGGGCAAGCGCTACCTGGTGCAGCACTCGGCCGGCAGCGGCAAGAGCAACTCCATCGCCTGGCTGGCCCACCAACTGATCCGGCTGGAGAAGAACGGCGCTCCGGCCTTCGACTCGATCATCGTGGTCACCGACCGCCGCATCCTGGACAAGCAGATCCGCGACACCATCAAGCAATATGCCCAAGTCGGGGCAACGGTGGCTCCCGCGGAGCGGTCGGGCGACCTGAAGCGGTTCATCGAGGAAGGCAAGAAGATCATCATTTCCACGGTCCAGAAGTTTCCCTTCATCCTCGACGAAATCGGCAACCAGCAGCGCAGTCGGCGATTTGCCATCATCATCGACGAGGCCCACTCCAGCCAGGGCGGCCGGACCAGTACGGCCATCACCAGGGCTCTGTCTCCGGACGGCGAGGCGGGGGAGGAAGAAACCTTCGAGGATCACATCAACCGGCTGATGGAGTCGCGCAGGCTGCTCTCCAACGCCAGCTACTTCGCTTTCACCGCCACCCCCAAGAACAAGACACTGGAGATCTTCGGGGATTCGGACCCGCAGCCGGACGGGACCGTCCGGCATCGCGCCTTTCACACCTACAGTATGAAACAGGCGATCCAGGAGGGCTTCATCCTGGACGTGATTCTTCACTACACGCCGGTCAAGAGCTACTACCGGCTGGCCAAGACGGTGAAGGACGATCCCGAGTTCGATACCAGAAAGGCCCAGAAGAAGCTGCGCCGTTTCGTCGAGGGACACGGACATGCGATCGGTCTCAAGGCCGAGATCATGGTGGATCACTTCCACGATCAGGTCCTCAACAAGAACAAGATCGGCGGAAGGGCGCGGGCGATGGTGGTCACCAATGGAATCGAGCGCGCCATCCAGTACTTCCACGCCATTCGCGATTACCTGGCGGAACGCAAGAGCCCCTACCGGGCCATCGTTGCCTTCTCGGGCGAGCACGAGTACGGCGGGGCCAAGGTCAGCGAGGCGTCGCTGAACGGCTTCCCTTCCGTCAAGATCGCCGAGAAGATCCGGGAAGACCCCTACCGCTTCCTGGTCTGCGCCGACAAGTTCCAGACCGGCTACGACGAGCCGCTGCTGCACACCATGTACGTCGACAAGACCTTGTCAGGGATCAAGGCGGTTCAGACACTGTCCCGTCTCAACCGGGCCCATCCGAAGAAACACGATGTCTTCGTGCTCGATTTCCTGAACGAGGCCGACACCATCGGCGACGCCTTCGCGGACTACTACCGCGCCACCATCCTGGCGGATGAGACGGACCCCGACAAGCTGCACGACCTGCAGGCCGACCTGGACCGAGCCCAGGTCTATGGCTCCGGGCAGATCGACGACTTCGTCAAGCTCTACCTGGGCGGGGCCGAGCGTGACCGGCTGGATCCCATCCTCGACGCTTGCGTGGCGGTCTACAAGCAGGAGTTGGATGAAGACGGGCAGGTGGAGTTCAAGGGCAGCGCCAAGGCGTTTGTGCGGACCTACGCCTTCCTCTCATGCGTCCTGCCCTACACCAATGCCGCCTGGGAAAAGCTCTCGATCTTCCTGAACTTCCTGATCCCCAAGCTGCCGGCTCCCGAGGAGGACGACCTGTCCAAGGGCATCCTCGAGGCCATCGACATGGACAGCTATCGGGTGGAGAAGGGGGCGGTCAGGAAGATCCTATTGCCGGATGAAGACGCCGAGATCGACGCGGGGCAGACCGCCGCTGGCGGTCACCGGGCCGAACCGGAGATGGACAGGCTCTCCAACATCGTCAAGGCGTTCAACGAGCTGTTCGGCGACATCGCCTGGGAGGATAGCGACCGCGTGAGGGATCTCATTACCAAGACGATCCCTTCCCGCGTGGCCGCGGATGCCGCTTTCAGGAACGCCCGGCACAACTCGGACGAAGCCAACGCCCGCATCGAGCACGACAAGGCTTTGCTGCGGGTGATGACCTCCCTGATGAAAGACGACACCGAGCTGTTCAAGCAGTACGTGGACAACGCCAGCTTCAAGCGCTGGATGACCGACCGGGTCTTCGAGCTGGCCTACGAGCAGGCTGGCTCGCCTTGAGGCGCGATCAATCCAGGATCCTCCGGACCAGTGAGGCATTTCGACCGATCTCTTCGGCAAGCTACTTCTGAACGCGGTCTGGAACACCTCATCTCGACCGTGTTGCCCGGGCATCCCTGTGCTCCGCCTCGAGGCGGCAGGGTTGGCTCTCGATCTTACCGAATCTTCTGATCTCCATGTTGCCGGCCGCCAACGCGCGGCAGTTCACGATTGGCGCTCGGCCGCTTCCTTATCCTGATTTTCCCCGCCGAATTTGCATTGAAGCCTTCGTTATTGTAATTTAGACACTAAAGTTAAATAGTAAATGGTGTTATTGAACAACCGTGAATAAGGACAGTCCATCATGCGGCGCGGGGAAAGCGGCAGCTATGAAGTGACGAGCGTCGCCGGTGAGCGAGTTCGGGCATTTGTGCCGCTGCCGCTACCGCCGACACCTGCCTTGGTATTGGACGGCTCGCTGCAACAGCTTCTCGAATCGGCGGTGCTTGCCCTGGGCCGCCTCGACGCCGTCTCGACTCTCCTGCCGGACCACTCGCTTTTTCTGTATGCCTATGTGCGCAAGGAAGCGGTGCTCTCCTCTCAAATCGAGGGCACACAGTCATCTCTGTCGGATCTTCTGCTCTTCGAGCTCGAGGAAGTGCCCGGGATTCCGCTTGATGATGTGACCGAAGTCTCGAACTACGTGGGGGCACTCAGATACGGTTTGCGTCGCCTGGGGCAGAATTTTCCCCTGTCGAATCGCCTACTCCGAGAAATTCATGGCGTGTTATTGTCGAGTGGGCGAGGGCAGAGCCAAACGCCCGGCGAGTTCCGCCGCTCGCAGAATTGGGTCGGCGGCAACCGGGCGGGCCATGCCGCTTTCGTTCCGCCGCCCCACACCGCCGTGCCCGACTGCATGTCGTCGCTCGAGCGCTTTCTCCACGCCACCGACGACGGCTTGCCCGTACTATTGAGGGCAGGGCTTGCACACGTGCAGTTCGAGACCATTCACCCCTTCCTCGACGGCAACGGCCGCGTTGGTCGGCTGCTTATAACGCTGCTGCTGTGCCACGCCGGTTTGCTAAGCCAGCCGCTCCTCTATCTGAGCCTGTATTTCAAGCAACACCGCGGTGACTACTACGACTTGCTGAACCACGTGCGCCGCACCGGCGACTGGGAGGCATGGATTGGCTTCTTCCTGGAAGGAGTGAAGCGAACGGCTGAGGGGGCGGTCTCCAGCGCACAACGCCTGTCTCAAATGTTCCAGGATGACCGCAACCGCATACAAGTGTCCGGGGGGCGGAAGACCGGGTCAGCGCTACGTGTACACGACTCACTAAAGGCGCGGCCTATCCTATCGTTGCCGGTGGCGTGCAGAGATACAAAACTCTCCTTCCGGGCAACCGCCTCAGCCATGGAACTGCTGGCCACCCACGGGATTGCACGGGAGATCACCGGAAAACGCCGGAACCGGCTGTTCGTCTATGACCGGTATCTCTCCGTCCTCAACGAAGAAGCTGAGGCCCCTCCAGGATCGAGAGTTTACAATACGCGGCAGGAGCCATAGATTATGTTGAACCGCATGAAGCTTGAGAATTTCAAGGCTTGGCGCGAAGCCGATTTGACCCTTGGAGTTCAGGTGGAGCAACTCTGTCCTCAGTACGCCTCCAAAACCGGGCGACGCCGGAGGTGATCGTGGAAAATCTGCCTTCAAGCTCCAAATATCCAAGTACGCCCTATTAGCCCTGGTCTCCGGCTATCGGTCGGGACGACGATGTGCACACGATTCCGGGTCGCTTCGTGGGACAGGCCGTCGTCGTGACCGAGAAGCTCGACGGAAGCAACACGCTGCTGCACGCCGGTAAAGTCTACGGGCGCAGCGTCTCGGCGCCGTCCGGGGGCAAATGGATGGCGATGGTCAAGAAGCACCACGCCTGGAAGGTGACCGAACCCAACGTCTATCTCTACGGCGAGGACATCTACGGTGTCCACAGCATCACCTACGGTCCGGTGGAGGAGCAGAAAACGTTTTATGCTTTTGGGCTGCGCGACGGCGAAGGTGCGTTTGCGGCTTTTGCCGATGTCGAGTCATACGCAAAGCAGAGGGGCATACCGATCGTTCCGATCCTTTTTGAGGGATACTTCAGTTCGGTCGCCGAGATCCGCGCGTTCGTGGAGAGTGCACACCGCGAGCCGTCGGTGCTGGGTGGCCAACGGGAAGGTGTCGTTTTGCGGTTGGCTCGAGGATTCCCTACAGCGGAGTTTTCAGAGAACGTCTGCAAAAGCGTTCGCGTCGGCCATGTGCAGACAAACGAGCACTGGACTCGGCATTGGAGGCCGTGCCGTATCGCAAAACACGCCGGTTGACTTCGCTCTGGGCGGATCGCTCTTGTTGAGTGTGGGCGGCTTCTTTATTGTAAGTTAAGCGCTAAAGTTAAATAGCAAATGGTGTTATTGCGAAACTGCAAATAAGGACTGCCCTTCCTGCGGCGCAGGTAGGTCGGCAGCTATGAAGTGACGAGCGTCGGCGCTGAGCACATTTGGGCTCTTGCGCCGCTACGGTTGCCTTCGAACCCCACCCACTTCCCCACCAACGCTGAATGGCGAATTCTCTCGGGACCGCACGCTGGTCCAACTCACGCCCCTCACGACTCTTTTTCCTCCTCATCCATCGCAGGTTCCGCGCGGCCGCTCATGAGGCGGCGCAGGCAGTGGACGGCTCGTTCCAGCAACGGGGCCGCCTCGTCGTTTAATCCCCGGACCGAGAGCGTGATATCCGGAGAGACCTCTGCTTGAATCCAGCGGTCCATTGCGGAGGACGGATTACTGTGTCCCTTGGCGATTTCCTGCAGGGCGGACAGCAGTTCGCCAAGCTCCGATTGGGGGTTGAGTTCGGAGTCCTCAACTCTTTCCCGCCGGTAGGAGGAGGCCGAAGCGTCTCCGTCGGTGGCCCGGCGGTTTCCTTCGTCCTCCGGGTGGGTGTCCCGCCGGTAGGGCGCCTCAGACAGTTCGCTGTCGTCCTTGCCGGGTTTATGGACGTTTGAGTCGGCCAACCTCCGGGGCGACTCGGCCCTGTCTCGGTCCTCCCGCACGGGGCCCCATCGATCCTCGATGGCCGCTCGCCGGCGGGCAAGCGACCGGAAGCTCGGTGATATGCCGGTTACGACTTCCGGGGTCACGGAGGTCCGCCCGTCCGCGACGGCCGAAATCAGCGCCGCCGGCGCCTGCTCGAATATCTCGCGGAGATCCCGGAGGGACACGGGCGCCACCGTTCCCCGCTGCTCCGCCTCTCTCACCGCTCGAACAAAAAGCAGGCGGTCCCGGATCAGCTTGGGGTAGCGGGTTCGCGACCCGCGTCGTCCCACCTTGGGCAGCAGGCCTTCGTGCACGTAGTAGGCGATCGTCCTGCGATCGAACCCGGTCTCCCGCTGCAGTTCCGCGGCCGTGTAGCTCTCCGTTTCCCGGTCAAAAGCCATTCGAGTGGTTTTTAATGTTAATTAGTAGTCTTTACTGTTGACATAGGCAATCTGCCACCTATAATAATGCACTTTACTGATTTTGGCTGACCATATCAAGGAGTTGCCTATGCATCCATTGAAAACGGCCCTCTCCGACCTGAAGCTTGGAGATCCTCAAGCTTGGAACGGACTGACGATGTTTCCGTTGCTGTCGGATGTCCGCAGCAGCCTCCAATACCTGATGCTGGCCGACGGACTGCGGGGTGGCCTGGTCACCGTCAAGGAGGTGTCTCGGGCCGGCAGCGTGCCCGACCTTGCGGTGGAGAACCGATCGAAGCTGCCGGTACTGATCCTGGACGGGGAAGAGCTGGTGGGAGCCAAGCAGAATCGCGTCGTCAATCTCACCATGCTCATCCCGGAGCAACATACCGTGGTCATTCCCGTCTCGTGCGTGGAGCAGGGCCGCTGGGACTATGAGAGAGACGATTTCGCCGTAACCGAGCAACTGCAGTACGCGCGGGGCAGGACGGAGAGGCTCGCCAGCGTGCTCCATTCGATGGCCGAGACCGGTGAAAGGGTCTCCGACCAAGCCCAGGTCTGGCACTCCATCGCGGCCAAGGCCGCCGCCATGGATGCGGCATCGCCCAGCAGAGCCATGAGTTCGATCTTTGAACGGCATGCCGCAACGCTCGACCAATACGTCGAATCGGTGAACTCGCTTCCCGGCCAGGTGGGTGCCGTCTTCATGGTCGGGAAAGAGCGCCTTGGCCTGGATCTGTTCGACCAGCCCGAAACCTTCGCCTCGATGCTTCCCCGGCTCGTTCGCAGCTACGCCGTCGACGTCATCGAACGCCCCACCTCTCAAAAGCTGTCCGGGCGGGCCTCCCAGGCCCGATCGTTCCTCGACAGCATCCTCAAGGCGTCGTTCGATGACCGTCCGGCCCTGGGGCTAGGCCGGGACCTGGGATATGTGGCCGAGAACCTGGTGGCCGGTGCTCTCCTGGTGGACAAGGTCGTGGTGCACCTGGCTGCATTTTCCGGTCCCCGTAGCCGACGAGCCGGACCCGACTCGGTCCGAACCCCCGCGACCTACCGCTAACCGGAATCACTCGCCCGGTCTGGGTCCGCCAGCGCTTCAAGTCTCTCGCGGGATCAGTCTTGGGGAGGTTGTCTTGCGACCGGGGGCGGTGGAAGGACAGCAGCAGGCGCCGATACTCAGAGGGCTACCCGGGGCTCCGGGTGGCAGTAGGACATGATCCCTGCTATCGGCAATGAAGTGGCATTTGCTAGGGTATTCAGCCCTATTCAGAGCATGTAATCGGTCCCGCAGTGAACAACTACCCCTGAGAATGCTATATTTGGGCAGCTTCTCCAGCTAGAAACCGACGGCGCCTCCTCCGAAGCCCAGGCTGACGCCGAAGCTGATGAGCAGCGAGGCTGCCGTGTTGCGCCCCGCCACCACTCGCCCGACGAACCCGTTCAGGCTGATGTTGTCGGCGACTTCGGCCATCAGCCGCCCGCCAACGATGTGCGCGTCCTCCTGCAACCCCGGGAACCGGCTGGGCGAGAAGCCCGGCCCGCCGATGTCGATGCCTGAGAGGGCATTGACCATCCGATAGTCCGCCCCGACGGTCAGATAGTCGCCGGCCGGGATGAAGAGGCCGAGGTTGAGGAACATGTCCGCCGGGATGTCGACCTTCTCCCCGCCCGAGGCAGCGCCGCCCACTGCCTGGGTGTTGACCTCGGTGCTGGTACGGTTCCGGTAGCCGATCTCGGCCGAGACTCCTGCCGCGCTGCCGAACTTGCCGACGATGAGCGAGGTCTCGACCCCGGCGCCGCCGTCTCCGAGCGAGTTGATGTAGCCGGTGTCGTAGCTGCCGGGGATGATCGCCCCCACCCGCACGGCTACGCTGGGCGCGTCGCTGATGAGTTCGTCGACGATTCGCCAGGTGACGGCGACGGTGGAATCGTATATCCCGCTGTAGCTTTCCTGGCCGCCGGAAGGCCCGACTCCGCCTGCCACGAAGCTCCGCGCCCAGGCGGATTGCACATCGATGGCTACCGCGTCGTTGATAGCGTAGTTGACCCCGAACCACATGGTGTTCTGGGCCAGGTTGGCCCCGGTCGCCTCCAGCGGTCCCTTCACCTTGGTGGTCTGGCGGTAGAACTCGGTGGCGTTCTGGTTGACGAAGGAAATGTTGACGGTTCCGGTCCCCGGCTCAGCCAACCAGGGCGTGCCTTGCGCGGACGAGGGAGGGGCGGACAGGCACAGGACAAGCCCCGAGCCGACCAGAACGGTCACGAACGAACCATTTTTGCGGATCATTGGGTGGGTACCTTCCTTTGCGCCGAATGGATCTCCGGCAAGACGGACAGCAGTTTTCCGAGACGGGACACTATAGTTTGAAGCGCCGGGTGAGGAAGTAGTGAACGACCTCCATCCTCATCTTGCATTCTTCTCCCTGCACGTCCCCTTTTCCGCACAGCGCGGCGACCGCTTCGTCGTCGGGCGATCCCGTCTTCTTGCCGTTGTAGACCGCTACCAGGCTGGCCGTTAGGCTCCGGGCCCGGTCACGATTGAGGTCGCCCTTCTTTATCGGGCAGGAACCGCAGACCAGCAGGTCGAACGTCAGAGCCTTGCCCTTCGAGTAGGCCGCGCGCGGACTCACCTTGCCGGATCCGGGTCCGATGGAGCCGGAGGCCGAGACCCAAAGTTGGAACAGCCCGATGCCTGCGGAGAGGAAGATGGCTGCCAATACAAATTTCTTCATGTCTTTGTTCTCCTCTTATTGCACACAAGTACCTTACTGCCGTTAGTGACTGTTGACAAACGGAAACCGAACGGTTGCGGTAAAAAAAAGTGTTATCGCCGAATTTAAAGTGGTGGTGTGGTCAGGGGCAAGCGCGTGCTTTGGGCATCAGCCGACAAGAATTTGCGAAGGAAGGTTGGAGCGGAGTTTGGCGCCTGCATCCCGAATGCGTGAAGTGTGTAATCAGCGCTGGGCTTGGTTCAGTTTCCAGTCGTAGTCGTAGTCGATCGTGCCCTCGAACCCTTCCAGGAACGCCGCCAACTCGCCGTCGGCGTATTGGGTGAGGTGTTTGATTACCGACTCCTCCGAACTGCCAAAGTCCTCGGGATACCACTTGTAGATGCTGGACAAGACCATGAACTCGTCGTCGACCACGTCGACCCCGCGGGCGCTGTTCACGTAGGCTCGCGCTCCCGCTTCCAGCAGAGACTCGGTATTGGCGGCTGTGAATGCCGTGTCCATCAATTGAGGACAACTGTAGGCAGCGCAGTTCACCGCGTAGTGAATCCGCTTGTCCCGCCAGATGGGGCGGAGGATGTCGTGCTCTATCTGGTCCAGGGTCAGATCCCGGCCGGCGACATTGGCGCACACGTCTTTCCAGGGGCCCGTCATTGGGGCGTCGCCCTGGTGGATTTCCCGGATCGTGTCCACCGGATAGGCGTCCAGGACCATCTTGACGGTGCGCGCGTTGTAGAAGTTGATCCAGTAGGCCATCTGCTCGGCGCGGCGGTACTCACGGGGATCGATCCCTTCCAGGTGCCGGACGTATCCGGCCAGCTTGGCCGTGTCATCGGAACTGGCCGCCAGCGCGGCATAGTCGAGGACATTGACTCCCTGGGCGTCGGGGTCGAGGTAGCCGTCCAGGATGTCCTGCCAGGGGCCATGGTCGATGGGCTCGACATTGGACTCGTTGCTGGCATCCCATTCCGATATCCGTTCCGGCTGAGGCGGAGCGCAGGCCGTGGCCAGAATCACCGTGGCGAGCACCCCTAAAGCCAGGCTGCGCCGCAGCCACATGCGTTCCAACGCCGTTTCAATCCCGTCTGATTTCATGGTCGTTCATCCTTTGGCGCCGGCACGGCCTGGGCCGTCGTTCCGGCGGCGCCGGACCAGGTCGTAGCCGAGCCCGCACAGAATCAGTCCGAACTCCAGCCCGCGCGCCCACGGGGGCTGTCCGTAGGGGTGCATCGCGTAGTCCTGCAGGTTCAGCCCGGTCACGTAGCTCAGCAGCACGGCCAGCGAGGCAGTCCAGGCCCAAATGGTCGGATAAACCGCCGCGAATGGCAACAGCCAAAGCAGGTACCAGGGGTTGATGACCGGGGATGCCGCCAGCAGCCCGCCGAAGATCCAGTCGCCCCGAGGGATCTCCCGCGCCGGGCTCTGAAAGTATTTGAAATGGTACCAGCCCCAGAATGCCGCAAATGCCAGCCCGAGGGCAAGTCTGGCCTCAAACGGCGGCAGCGCGGTCTTGAGCAGGCCGAACAGCCACGAGTTGAATTCCCACTCTCGCGCAAACACCTGCAGCGAGGCCAGCTCGCTTCCGCTTCTCAGCGCGAACGGAGCATAGACGGCCGCCACGGTGGCGGCGAACAGCAGCCAGTGCCGGAGGCGGGCTCCGGCCAGCACCAGCGGCGCCAACACCAGGCCGAACGCCTTGGCGCCCGCGGCCAGCCCCAGGGCGACGGCGGCCGCCTGCCAGTGGCGGTCCCGGGACAGCACCACGGCCGCCAGCAGCAGGCAGGCGCCGGCGCCGTCCGGGTGGGCGGTGAAGGCGATCTCCTTGATCACCAGGGGACACCAGGCATAGAGCAGCACGTTGCGCGCCGGCGCCAGGCGCAGCAGCAGCGCCACCAAGGCCAGGTCCAACCCGATCAGGATCGCCTGCAGCACAGCCACGCTGCCCGGATGCACCCAATAGCCAAGCAGAAAGATGGCCTGGGTCACCGGGGAGTAGATGGTCGGCAGTTCCGGGTGGTTGATGCCGCTGAGGACAGACTGCAGGGCCGGCGGCACGGCGGGGTCGACGAAAAACACCTCCGGAGCCGGCCCGTAGGGGGTGCCGGCGGTCGCGAACCGGTACCCGTCCCAAAGGTAGCGGTAGAAGTCGTCCTCGTAGAAGGGGCCGCCCACCAGACCGCAGATGCGGAAGGCAATTGCCCAGACAAGCAGGCGGCCGAGCGGAAAGGGTTCCTCGCGCCGGCGGAAGTGCAGGTAGAGGCCGAACACCGGCAGTCCGGTCCAGGCGACCAGCAGGAAGAAGGTCGGCAGCGGCGGCTCGCCGGGCTGCCGTGCCAGGAAAGCCAGCGCCGCGTACCCCAGCAGGCACCAGGCGCCGACCGCATCCACGGTCCAGGCGGGCGTTGGGAGGCCATCCTGGCGCCAGGGTGCCGGCGGTCTGTCGCCGCCTGAATTTGAGTCCGGAGCCCCAATGGCTCTTCCGCGATTCAAGAGGATGCTCTACCTTCCCTGTTCGGAGTCGTAAGCTATGATTGTGTACCAGGAATCGTTCCGGCGGGAGGAGTTAATGCTCTACAGACTTGTTGTTTCGACGGTTGTGCTGCTCCTGATTGCGATGTACGGCACGGCCTACGCTCAGCAGACTGCTACCCTGCGAGGCGAAGTAAACGACGCCTACGGCTCGGCCATCCCGGCCGCCCAGGTCACGGCGACCAACCATGTCACCGGAGTCGAGACGACCGGCTCAACGGATGCCGTGGGCAGCTACCGGTTGACCCTGGAGCCCGGGGTCTACACGGTGACGGTAGAGGCTTCCGGCTTTGAGCCGGCCACCGCCGGAGACGTCGAGCTGATGGCCGGCCAGACGGCCGCACGGAACTTCTCGCTGGAACTGGGGGCGGTCACCACCTCCATTGTGGTGGTGGGCAGCCGAGCCGAGCCGCGGTCGGCGACCGAGTCCACCGTCCCGGTGGACGTCATCCGGACCGAGGACTTCGCCAGCCAGGGGAGCAGGGACCTGGCAACCCAGTTGCGGGCGGTGGTTCCCTCCTTCAACGTCAACACCCAGCCGATCAGCGACGCCTCCACCGTGGTGCGGCCCGTGATGCTGCGCAACCTGGCGCCCGACCACACGCTGGTCCTGGTCAACGGGAAGCGCCGCCACCGCTCCTCCATCATCGACTGGCACGGCGGCAACGGAGTGGCCTTCGGGTCCCAGGGGCCCGATATCTCGGGCATACCGGCAATTGCCCTGCGCCAGGCCGAGGTGCTGCGCGACGGCGCCGCCGCCCAGTACGGCTCCGACGCCATTGCCGGAGTCATCAACCTGCTGCCCAAGGACAATCGTTCCGGTGGCAGTCTCGAACTCAATACGGGCATCTACGCCGAGCGATGGGACGGCCCCACCTACAGTGTGGCCGGCAACGCCGGATTGCCGCTGGGCTCCACCGGTTTCGCCAACCTCAGCTTCGAGTACGGCGGCGCCGAGCCGACCGACCGCAGCGTCCAGCGTAGCGACGTGGCGGCTCTGGTGGCGGCAGGCAATACCCACGTGCGAGACCCCGCCCAGATCTGGGGCTCTCCGGATGTTGACGGCGACCTCAAGCTGTTCGGCAACTTCGGCGTCCCTCTCACCGATCGCCTGCAGTTCTACGGGCACACCGGCTACGCCGGAAAGGAGGTGACGGGTGGCTTCTTCTTCCGCAACCCCAACACGCGGGGGGGCGTCTTCACGGCAGACCGCGGTCGAACCCTGCTCATCGGCGACGTTGCGGCCGCGCGGGGCGATCCCTCCGCCAACTGTCCCACGGTAGCCGTTACCGATCACCTGCCCGACCCGTCGGCCATGGGGAGGGTGATGGCCGACCCGGATTGCTTCTCCTTCCAGGAGATATTCCCGGGAGGGTTCACGCCCAACTTCGGAGGTTCGGTGTCGGATGGCTCGGTGGTCGCCGGGATACGCGGTTTCACCGGCAAGAGTTTGGTCTGGGACGCGAGCGTCAGTCTCGGGTCCCACCGGACCGATCTGTTCATCGGCAACACGGTCAACGCCTCGCTCGGTCCCGAGACCCCCACCGACTTCGACCTGGGCAGCAATCGGCAGCAGGAGATCAGCCTCAACCTGGACGTCTCCTATGCCGTCAACGACAGGCTCAATCTTGCCGCCGGGGCCGAGTGGCGCGACGAACAGTATGAGACGCGGCTGGGACAACGGGAATCCTGGGAAGTCGGCCCCTATGCCGCACAGGGGTTCAGCGCCGGTTCCAACGGCTTCAGCGGCTACAGCCCGCAAGCGGCCGGCAAGTGGAACCGCAGCAACATCGCGTTCTACGGCGATGTGGAACTGTCGGGTGCGGAGGACCGATGGACGGTGGGTACGGCGGCTCGCATAGAGAACTTCGAGGATTTCGGCACCACGGTCAACGGCAAGCTGTCGGGCCGCTACCGGCTTGCGGATCCCTTCTCGCTCCGCGCCAGCCTGAGCAGCGGGTTCCGCGCCCCCACGCCTGGCCAGCAGAACGGGTTCAACCTGTCGACGATTTTCGACCCCACCATCGGCGACCTGGTGGAACGGGGCACCGTTCCGTCGATCTTCCCCGTGGCCCGATTGCGGGGCGGGGAGCCGCTCAACCCCGAGACCTCGGTCAACACCACCGCCGGGGCGGTTCTGGAACAAGGGACGCTGATTCTCACGGCCGATTATTTCCGCATCGAGGTGGACGACCGGCTGGCCGTAACCCAGGACTTCATCCTCACGCCGACAGAGGTCGATCAGCTCCTGAAAGCGGGAGTGGAAAACGCTCGCGGACTGGCCAGCTTTCGCTTCTTCACCAACGATATCTCCACCACCACCCAGGGAATCGACCTGGTCTTCAGCTACGCGCCGCCCCGGCTGAAGGGCGGCACCGTGTTCAGCGCCGTCTTCAACCACACCGACACCCGGGTGACCCATTTCAATCCGGATCTGCTCAACGCGGCCCGCCGCCTGCGGGAACTTCAGGAAGCCCTCCCCAGGAACCGCTGGAACGCCGGCGTCAGCCAGAAAATCGGCCCGGTGAATGTTCTGGGCCGCCTGCATTACTATGGAGCTTGGTTCGACTGGGACAGCGCCCAGACCCTGTTCAGCGGCAAGCCGGTCTTCGACCTTGAGGTCGGGGTGCCCTTGAGCGAGCAGACGAGGCTGGCGATCGGCGCCCGCAACGCCTTCAACACCTTCTCCGACGTCTCTCCCAACGCAACCAGCGTGGGCGAACAGTACAGCGAATACACGCCCTGGGGTTTCAACGGCGCCTATTTCTACTTCCGCCTAGCCTTCTCATTCAAGAAGCTGGGGCAGTAGGGGGTGCGCTTCTGGGCGGCGCCGGCGTTGGCCCCCCACCGCATCAGCCTTCGCCCGTAGCTTGGCTGGCGCGTACTCGCGACGGCGCACAAGATCTCGCCTTTGGCTCGCCTTGTGCGAACCCCCCACCGGATCGGCCTTCGCCATTCGGCTCGACCTCTCCGACTCCCCCAGAATCTTGCAAAAGGCTCATGGAAGAATCGCCATCTCGCTACCGGCTGGGAATCGACATCGGCGGCACCTTTACCGACGCCACCCTGATCAACGAAGCCACCGGAGAAATTCGGATCGGCAAGGTGCCCTCCACGCCCAGGGACCATTCGCAGGCTCTGCTGGAGGCCGCCCACCGAATTCTGAGCGAAAACGGCGTCGACCCCGGCCAGGTGACCTACCTGGTGCACGGGACCACCGTGGCCACCAACGCCATCATCGAGGGAACCATCGCCCGCACCGGTTTCGTCACCACCGAGGGTTTTCGGGACCTGTTGGAGATCGCCCGCCAGATCCGGCCCAGCCTCTACGACCTCCAGTTCGAAAAACCCAGGCCGCTGGTGCCCCGCAACCTCTGTTTCGGGGTTCCCGAGCGCCTGGATGCCCGGGGGCGGGTGGTGACGCCCCTGGAAGAAGCGGCCGTGGCCCGGGTGGCCCGGCGCCTGGCCGAGGAGGAGGTGGAATCGGTGGCCGTCTGCCTGCTGCACGCCTACGCCAATCCCGAGCACGAGCAGCGCGTGGGCAAAATTATGCGGGCGGCCCTGCCGGAGGTTCCCCTCAGCCTTTCCAGCGAGGTGGCTCCGGAGTTCCGCGAATACTTCCGGGCCAGCACCACCGTCATCAATGCCGCCATTCAGCCGGTGGTGGCGCGTTACCTGCAGCGCATCGAGAGTCAACTGCGAAAGGAAGGGTTGCAGGCCGAGCTGCTGCTGATGCAGAGCAGCGGCGGGGTGTTCACCTTTGCGGAGGCGTGCCGCCGGCCCGTGTTCATGGTGGAGTCCGGGCCTGCCGCCGGGGTCATTTCGGCAGCCTACCTGGGGAAGGAGTTGAACTTTCCCGACCTCATCTCCTTCGACATGGGCGGCACCACCGCCAAGGTCGGCCTCATCCAGGGCGGGACTCCCAAGATCACCAAGGACTACGAAGTGGGCGCCTCGGCCCAGGCTGGCACCGGCGCCCAGCGGGGGTCCGGCTATCCCATTCGCACTCCGGTGATCGACCTGGTGGAGATCGGGGCCGGAGGCGGGTCCGTCGCCTGGGTGGATTCGGGCGGGATCCTTCGGGTGGGGCCCCGCAGCGCGGGAGCCGAGCCGGGACCCGTCTGTTACGGGCAGGGAGGCGGCGAGCCTACGGTGACCGATGCCAACCTGGTCCTGGGCCGCCTGCAGCCCGACCACTTCCTGGGGGGACGGCTCACCCTGGACGTGGAGGCGGCGCGACGGGCGATCAAGGAGAAGTGCGCCGATATCCTGGGAATGGAGGTGGTGGAGGCCGCCCACGGGATCGTGGAGATCGCCAATGCGGCCATGGTGAACGCCCTGCGGCTGGTCTCGGTTCAGCGGGGCTACGACCCCAGGCGGTTCGCCCTGGTGGCCTTCGGCGGGGCCGGACCGGTGCACGCCAACCGCCTGGCCGCCGAGATGGAAATGCCCACCACCATCGTGCCTCCCAGTCCGGGGACCACCTCGGCGCTGGGGCTGCTGGTCACCGACCTCAAGCACGAGTATACGACCACGCTGATCGAGCGCCTGGACCGGCTGGATCTTGCCGCCGTGGAAGCGACCTATCGCAGGCTGGAAGCTCAGGGACGAGAGACCCTCGCCAGGGAAGGGGTGCCGGCCCGGGACATCGGCTGCCTCTGGCAGGCCGACCTGCGCTACGTGGGACAGAGCTACGAACTGAATATTCCATGGGAGGAGAACCGAATCGACTCCGCCACCGTTCAGCGGGCGGCGGAGCGCTTCCACCGCGAGCACGACCGGGCCAATGGATTCAGCGCGCCGGAAGAGCCGGTCGAGCTGGTCAACCTCCGGCTGGTGGCTGTCGGCCGCATCCGCAAGCCCGCACTGCGGCAACGGAAGGCTGTCGGTCGAGACCTTTCCTCGGCGCTGACGGCCACTGCCTCGGTCTATTTCGACGAGAGCGGCGGCTACGTGTCCTGTCCTCTCTACGATCGCTACCGATTGGAGCCCGGCCACCGGATCGAGGGGCCGGCCGTGGTGGTGGAGCTGGACTCCACCACGGTCATCCATCCGGGGTGCCGGGCGGAGGTGGACGGCCACGACAACCTGATTCTGCGAAACCGGGCGTCCCGCTGATGGAAACCCCCGATCCATACCAGGTGGCCGTTTTCAAGGACCTGATGATCCCCATGCGGGACGGGGTGCGCCTGGCCGCCGACATCTACCGGCCGGCACGCGGCGGGGAAGTGTTGCCGGGACCCTTTCCGGCCCTGCTGGTGCGCACCTCCTACGACAAGCAGGCGGAATGGCTCATCGACGAGGTGGCCGACTGCTTCACTCCGAGGGGGTACGTGCTGGTATTGCAGGACCTGCGCGGCAGGCACCGTTCCGAGGGAACGGGCCAGTATTTCCACACCGTCAACCAGACGGCCGGAACCGACGGATTCGACACGGTGGAGTGGATGGCGGCCCAGTCCTGGTCCAACGGCCGGGTGGGCGCCATGGGCAGCTCTCATCTGGGCCTGGTCCAGACCCACATGGCCCTCTACCGGCCGCCCCACCTGCGGGCCATCTGGCCCGATGTCATCCCCACCAACAGCTATGCCCACCAGGTGCGTTGGGGCGGAGCCATGCAGCTCCACATGTTCGGCGCCCTCTTCCTGCATGCCTACGACGCCCAGGAGATTCGGGACGACCCGGCGGCCCGCCAGTCGGTTTTGCGGGGAATGGAGCAGATGGGCCACTGGGTCCGGCAGACGCCCTTCCAGCCGGGCGGCACCCCTCTGGCAGCCGTCCCCAACCTTGAAAAGACCCTGATGAACTATTATCGCCGGGGGGCTTACGACGAGTTCTGGCGGCTTGAGAGCAATGATTTCGAGCAGCACTTCCAGCGCCATGCCGACATCCCGGGCACCTACAGCGGCGGCTGGTACGATCCCTTCGCCATCGCCGTCACCCGCTACTACGCGGCCATGGCCCGGCAGAACCGGACGCCTCAACGGCTGGTCATGGGTCCCTGGACCCACGGGGGCATGCGGGCGGGACATTCCTTTGCGGGCGACGTCGACTTCGGCTCCGAGGCGGCCTGGGGGCGCGACCGCTACAACCGGGAACGGCTCTCCTGGTTTGAAGGCTGGTTGAAGGATCCGCCCGCGCCTCCGGACCCGGGTCCCCCGGTGCGTCTCTTCCGCATGGGCGGAGGCAGCGGCCGAAAGACCGACGAGGGGAGGCTGAGCCATGGAGGGGAGTGGCGTTGCGAAAACGAGTGGCCGCCGGCCCGCACGCGCTACCGTCCCTGGTACCTGCGCAGCGGCGGGGGATTGAGTCCCTCCCCGCCACCCCCAGGCGAGGCGCCCGCCGGCTTCACCTTCGACCCCTCCCGTCCCGTGCCCACCATCGCCGGGGCCATGACCAGCATCTTCGAGCTGGCTCCCCTGGGCGAGCTGGCGCAGTCGCCCTGGTCGGGGTTCATTCCTGCACGGGCGCGGATGCGGAGCCTGGTGATCGAAGGAGCTGCCGACCAGAAAGAGCAGCCGGGGCTGTTCGCCTGCCGGTCCCCGTTCCCCCGCCTGTCGGAGCGGGGCGACGTGCTGGTCTTTCAGACCCCTCCCCTGGAAGAGGACGTCGAGTTGACCGGCCACATCACCGCCAGGCTGTGGGTTTCCTCCACGGCTCCGGATACCGACTTCACCGTCAAGCTGCTGGACGTCTATCCCCCCAACCCGGACTATCCGGAGGGCTACGATCTGAACCTGGCGGACGGCATCCTGCGGGCTCGTTACCGCAACGGATTCGAGAAGGAAGAGTCCATGCGTCCGGGTGAGGTCCATGCCATCGAGATCGTCCTGCCGCCGACCAGCAACTGTTTCAAGGCCGGCCATCGGATTCGGGTGGACGTATCCAGCAGCAATTTCCCTCGCTTCGACGTCAATCCCAACACCGGCGAGCCCATGGGTCGGCACACCCGCACGCAGGTGGCCCGCAACACGGTCTACCTGGATGCCGGCCGGCCCTCGCACCTCGTCCTGCCCTTCATTCCGAGGAGACGAAGCCGATGAAGCCTCTGCACCACCGAACCCCCCTGTGGGAGTCCAGGCCCCTGAGCGCCTGGCTGGGCGCCCGGGTCTGGCTCAAGCTGGATGCGCTCCAACCCACCGGCTCCTTCAAGATCCGGGGTGTCGGCCACGCCTGCCAGTCGGCCCTGAAGGAGGGGGCCCGGGCCCTGGCGGCTTCATCCGGGGGCAACGCCGGCTACGCCGTGGCCTACGCCGGCCGCCGGCTCGGCCTGCCCGTCACGGTGGTGGTCCCCGAGACGACCTCCAGCCTCATGCTGGAACGGCTGCGCGGCGAGGGAGCCACCGTCATCCAGCAGGGCGCCGCCTGGGACGACTCCCATGCGGTGGCCCTGGACCTGGCGCGCCGCCAGGAGGCCGCCTACATCCATCCCTTTGACGATCCCGGGATCTGGGACGGCCATGCCAGCCTGGTGCGGGAAGTCCGGGAGGCCGGGGTGAAGCCGGATCTGGTGGTGCTGGCGGTCGGCGGCGGCGGCTTGTTGTGCGGCGTGCTGCAGGGAATGCACCGGGAGGGCTGGCAGGAGGTGCCGGTCTGCGCGGTGGAGACCGAGGGGGCCGACGCATTCTCCCGGTCGGTCGAGGCCGGGCGCCTGGTGACCCTGCCGGGCATCGCTTCGCTGGCCACCTCCCTGGGGGCCCGCCGGGTCGCCTCCCGGGCGCTGGCCTGGACAGAGTCCCATCGGGTCCTCCCCTGGGTGGTGTCGGACCGGGCCGCCGTCGGGGCGGTGTTGCGCTTTGCCGACGACCACCGGCTGCTGGTGGAGCCGGCCTGCGGCGCCGCCCTGGCCGCCGTCTACGACCGGTCGCAGCCGATAGTGGGAGCGGAGAACATCCTGGTGGTGGTCTGCGGCGGCGCCGGAGTCACCTGGCAACTCCTGGAAAAGTGGTCGAGTGTCCTGGGTCTGGATTGAGAGTGGCAGCCCCCGCCCCCCCGGCGGGCGGATCATTCTAGAGAGAAACAGGAGAGTTCCAGACAGGGGTGGCCTGGGGGAGGCCGTGTGGTCTCGGAACCCGGCCTTTTATCGCCGCCTACGCGGCTGCCGGGGGAGATTGATCCGACGTCCATGGGCTGACGCCCACGGCTAAGTGCTGGCGCGGCTACGCCGCTCTATAGGGAGGGCCTGTAGGGAACGTATGCTCGGAAGACCCACGCCAACCGCGGCTTCACCGCTCTCCCTGAAATCACGACACTGCCGAGGGATAGGATTTTCCAATGATCGACTCCCGGGCGGTAGCCCGGGGTTCCAGTCAGCCGCGAACGCGGCGTCAACACTTAGGGAAGCTCTGATCAATCACCGATTTCAACCGGAGACAGACAAGGGAAGGGTGGTCGAGAAAAAAACAGGTGATTTGAGAGACCGACCCCGGCTCTGGGCAGTCCCTCACAGGCACTTTCGAGCGGGTAGTCGTCAACC
>JAJECY010000004.1 GCA_022821775.1 Acidobacteriota bacterium | reverse complement strand
CCGGGTTGTGATTTCTTTCAGCAGTTTTCTCTCCGGCTCCTCCAACGTTACTTTGTATCGGATTCGTGGCATGACTCCCCCTTTCGTCTGGAAGAAGTCTACGCCTTTACAAACGACAATTCAACTGTGACATGACACTAGAGTGTGTGACGATGCCAGATGGTGCTGGTCTGCCCCTCCCGGGACCCTCCGATAACAACTCTTCACTCTCCACTCTTCACTCTTCACTCGTTACTTGCCTCACCCGGTCAATCCGCCAGGTCGCATGGGGCGCTGGGTCGGCGGAGTCGACTCTCCAGCATGTGGAGCCCGATCAGCGTCTTGGCATCCTGGATCCGTCCGGCGCGGGACATTTCCAGAGCCTGGCTCAGGGGTACCCAGCAGGCCTGTATGTCCTCCTCTTCCTGAGCCACACCGTGAACGCCCAGGGACGCTTCCGGATCTTGCAGGGTCCCCAGAAAGAGATGGATCTTGTCGGAGCAGCCTCCGGGGCTGGGGAAATATTCGGCCAGCAACTCCAGCCCCGCCAGCTTCAATCCAGTCTCCTCCAGGACCTCCCGGCGAGCCACGGTTTCGATGGCCTCCCCTTTCTCCTGGATTCCCGCCACGCATTCGATCAGCCAGCCGTCTCCGGTGCGTGCGTGCACCGCATAGCGGAACTGGCGGATCAACAGCACCCGATCTTGACCGGAGTCGTAAATCATGACCGCCGCCACATCCCCGCGGTGGTAGCGGTAACGCCGGACGGCGCCGCTCATCTCCCCACTGAACTTTTCGAAAGCGAGGTCAGCTCTTTCGATCCGGATGAAGCCGTCGTACTCCAACCCCGTTTGCCTGATGTGAACTCTCACGAAATCGGCCTCCCTCCTTCCCTCAGATGCCGGCGGCCCTCCTGACCCGCTCCCCGACCGCGGCAAGTTGCTGTTCGATACCATCCACCCCGGAAATCACCAGATCGGCCTGCCGCCGCGCCGGCTCGACAAAGCGCAGGTGCATGGGCCTCACCGTCTCAATGTACTGGCGGACGATGGATTCCACGCTCCGCCCCCGTTCCCGCATGTCGCGCCTCAAGCGGCGGATGAAGCGGATGTCGGGATCGGCATCCACAAAGAGTTGCAAGTCGAAACAGCCGACCAGTTCCTCCGTGGCGAAGACCAGCGTCCCCTCCACCAGAATGACCGGACGCGGAAGAGCTGGCTCCGAGCCCTCCAGGCGAACGTGCCGGCTGAAATCATACTTTGGCCGGGCAATTTCCCGGCCCGCCTGCAGTTGCTTCAGATGCCGGACCAGCAGCTCGAAATCCACCGCCTCCGGCCGATCGAAGTTCTGTTGGGCTCGTTGCTCGGCGGGGAGATGGCCGGCGTCCCGGTAGTAGTGGTCCTGAGACAGGATCAGCACCCGCTCCGGTCCCAGGAACTCCGCCAGTTTCCGGGAGAGCGTGGTCTTGCCGGAGCCCGTTCCTCCACCGACGCCGATTGTCAGGCTGGGCTTCATCGATCAAATTCGCGCAACAAGGACCCTGTCCCGTTGATCCGATCTTCTACATATTGAACATGGATGCACAGGATGAACAGGATAAAAAGAATGAGAGGCTGTGGCACGGGGAGCTGACTCGCTGGGTTTTCCCTTGCCCGAACCCAAGGGGCGTTCCCTTTGAGTGGGTCAAGAACATTGTCTTTCTTCGTGTGTCTTCGTGGTCCTTAGTGTGTCTTCGTGGATAACTCTTTTTTTCCGTTGTTCCAGACAAGGGCACTCCCGCCGTCGACCCGCCCGGATAGCAGTTGACAACCGAGAAAGCCTGCCTCTATGATGCAGACCTCTCTGGATTCATTCGGAATCAACGTCCATTTACAATAAGGTCGGCGGTCCGCGCGGGCTGGATCTCCGCCCCTGAGACTGCCGTCGGTCTATGCCCTTTTCCCCGGAAACGATGGTCTTCTCCCTCAGGAGGTAACCCATGCCAAAACCCAAAGAGCCCGAAGCCAAGGGCGCGCTCGAGGTATCGCGCAGAGGATTTCTCACCGGCGCCGGCGCCGTGATTTCCTCCAGCCTGGTGGCCGGAACCGAGGCATTGCGCGCTGCCCCGGATTCCGCAGAATCAGCGGTAGCCGGTCCGGGCAAGGTGGACATCGCGCTCACGGTGAACGGAGCCGAGAAAACACTGGCATTGGAACCTCGCGTCACCCTGCTGGATGCGCTTCGCTTCGAGCTGGAGCTGACCGGCGCCAAGAAAGTCTGCGACCGCGGCACCTGCGGGGCCTGCACGGTCACCGTCGACGGGAAGCCCGCCTATGCCTGCTCGGTCCTGGCCATCCAGGTCCAGGGAAAGGACATCCGGACAGTGGAGGGGCTGGCCCAGGGCGATCGTTTGCATCCGATTCAACAGGCATTCGTCGACAACGACGCCCAACAGTGCGGCTATTGCACGCCCGGGTTCGTGATGGCTTGCAAGGCCTTTCTCGACAAGAACCCCACCCCCACCCTGGACCAGGTCCGTACCGGTCTGGGAGGCAACCTCTGTCGCTGCGGCACCTACGTGGGCGTAGCCCAGGCCGTACTGCAGTCGTCGGAGAGTCAAACCGGCAGCCTGGTTGGCGAAGGGAGGAATCATGCCTGAGTATCGATGGCCCGACAGGAACGAGCGCCAGGTCCTGGGGAAACGAGTCAGCCGGCTCGACGGCCCCGACAAGGTCACCGGAAAGGCCAAGTACACCTCCGACGTCAACCTGGCCGGAACCCTGCACGCCAAGTTCCTGCGCTGCCCCCATGCCCACGCCAGGGTCACCCGCATTGACACCAGCGCCGCCGAGAGCCTGTCCGGTGTCAAGGCCGTGCGGGTGATTCAGGGCCCGGGGAAAGAAGTCCAGTGGTCCCTGGATGACATCGCGGTGGTGGCGGCGGTGGATGAGGCCACGGCGGAGGACGCGGTTCGACGGATCGTGGTGGAGTACGAAGTGCTGCCTCACCTGGTCAACGAAGACGACCTCGGCAAGGCCGGAGACCGCACCAAGCCGGCTTCGGAACAGGTCAAGGGCGACCCCGATCAGGCCTTTCAGGATGCCGATGCGGTGGTTGAAGGCGAGTATGGGATCCCGGTCATCACCCATTGCTGCCTGGAGCCGCACGGTCAGGTCATCGACTGGAGCGGGGAGACGCTGACGGCCTATCAGTCGACCCAGAACATTTCCGGGATGGCCAACCAGTTCGCGCAACCGCTGGAGATCCCGGCCGCCAACGTCTCCATTGTTCAGGACCACGTGGGCGGCGGCTACGGGAGCAAGTTCGGGGCCGATAGCTGGGGCCTGGAAACCGCCAGGCTGTCCCGGGAAACCGGCCGGCCGGTCCGCAACTTTCTGGAGCGGGACGCCGAGCTGTTCGTAGCCGGCGTCCGACCCTCCGGTTTCGCCAGGATCAAGGTGGGAGCCAAGAAAGACGGTTCGCTGACCGCCTGGGAAGCGGAGTCCTGGGGAACCAGCGGCTTGAGTGGAGGGGGGATCTCCATGCAGGTCCTTCCCTACGTGATCAATCCGCCCAACGTCCGCAAGAAGCACACCGGGATTGCGACCAACACCGGCCCGGCGCGGGCCTGGAGGGCGCCCAACCATCCGCAGACCTGCTGGCTGACCTTCGCCGCCCTGGACGACCTGGCGGCCAAGCTGGAGATGGACCCCCTCGACTTCTACCTCAAGAACCTCGACCTCACCGAGCGGCCCGACCTCTATCGCAAGCAGTTGATCCGGGCCGAGGAGCTGATGGGATGGCGCGAGAAGTGGCGCCCCAGGGGGCAGGAAACGGCAGGTCCGGTCAAGCAGGGACTGGGGCTGGCCTTTCACACCTGGGGAGGACGGGGCCACAACAGCACGGCCCGATTGGTGATCGATCCGGACGGTTCGGTGTCCGTCAGCCTGGGCACCCAGGATATCGGAACCGGCACCACCACCGTCATCGCCATGGTGGCCGCCGAGACCTTTGGATTGACGGTCAATTCCATCAAGGTCAACACCGGCCGCTCCCCCGACTACCCCCGCTCCGGCCCCTCCGGCGGCAGCACCACCGTCGGCGGGGTTTGCGCGGCCACCCGGCGGGCCTGCCAATTGGCTCTGGAAGAACTCTTCGAGAAAGTGGCGCCCAGGCTGGGGGCGGAGCCGTCTGAGCTGGAAGCCGCCGGCGGCCGCATCCGGGTCAAGGGCAAACCCTTCAGAAGCCTTACCTGGAAACAGGCTGCCTCCCGGCTGGGGGTGACCCCTCTGGAAGTGACCGGCAGGAACATCAGCGCCAGCCGTCGAGCCTCGGACGGCAAGCTGATCGATTCCGGGGTGGCCGGAGTGCAAATGGCCGAAGTTTCGGTGGACACGGAGACCGGAGTGGTCAAGATGAAGAAGTTCGTGGCCATTCAGGACTGCGGTCTGATCGTCAACGAGAAGCTGGCCGACAGCCAGGTTTACGGGTCGCTGATCATGGGGATCTCCTCGGCTTTGACCGAGGAGCGCATCATGGACGAGCGAACCGGTTCGCTCCTGAACGGTGAGATGGAGTTCTACAAGCTGGCCGGCCTGGGCGATATCGGTGAACTGGTCGTCGAGATGTGGAAGGATGCGGAGCAGGATGCCCGCGGAGTGATCGGGCTGGGGGAACCCCCGGTGATCGCGCCGGTCGGGGCCATCGGCAACGCCGTGGCCAACGCCATCGGCCTGCGGGTGCCGCGGGCGCCCTTTATTCCCAGGCGCGTCCTGGCGGCACTGGAAGAGAAAGGAGGGCTCTACGCATGAAGGCATTCGAGTATGCCGGTCCCACCACCAAGGAGCAGGCCATCCAGTTGCTGGGAGCCCAGTGGGAAGAGGCCGAGGTCTTGGCCGGGGGCACCGACCTTCTCAGTCTCATGAAGACCTTCGGCTCCACACCCAAGCGGGTGGTGGACATTCAAGGAATTCGGGAATTCCAGGGAATCGACTACATTTCCTCCTCCGGCCTGCGCCTGGGAGCCCTGGCTACCCTGTCGGAGCTGATCGACCATCCGGCAGCCCAAAGCAACTATCCGTCTCTGGTGCAGGCAGCCAACGGTGTCAGAAGCCAGCAGATCCAGAGCTTCGGCACCATTGGCGGCGACCTATGCCAGCGGCCGCGCTGCTGGTATTTCCGCAATGGCCTGGGATATTTCCCCAAGGATGCCTCCGGCCAGGACCTGGTTCGGCAGGGAGAGAATCAATACCACGCCATCCTGGGCAACTCGGGAGAGGCGGCCTTCGTCAGCGCCTCCAGCCTGGGCCCGCCCCTGATCGCCCTGGGAGCCACCCTGCGGGTTTTCAGCAAGGACGGTTCGCGCGAGCTGCCGGTGGCCGAGTTCTTCCGCACCCCGCGGCAGGAATCGGAACGCGAGACGATCCTGAAGCCCGGAGAGATCGTGGGAGAGATCCATGTTCCCGCGGCCGGGCAGGTGCATAACGCCACCTACGAGGTTCGGGAAAAGGAAGCCCTGGACTGGCCGCTGGCCACGGCCTCGGTCGCCTTGAAGTTGAGCGAAGGCAAAGTGGCACAGGCCCGCATCGTCCTGGGTCACGTCGCCCCCATCCCCTGGAACGCAGTCGAGGCGGCCAGGGGGCTGAAGGGCAAGGCAATCGACGAAAGCACGGCCGCTGAGGCAGGCGCTGCCGCCGTTGCCGGAGCCACGCCTCTGAGCAGGAACGGATACAAGGTTCAACTGGCCCGGGTGGCGGTAAAACGGGCGATTCTGAACGCTGTCATGGGAGGGGCATAGCCATGGCCGGACGATTTGAAGGTTACGAACACGAAGTCTGCAACTGCCTGCGCTGGAAGAGCCTGTTCTACGAGTCGGTCCCCGATCCCACCGTGCCTCCGGCAGGCGACGACAACTACTGGTGCGCTCTGACCCAGAGAATCCTGGGGCCCGATGAGCAACTGGTGGAGCCCGAGGGCTGCAAGCTGGGGCGAACCTGCTTTCGAGGAGGATTCTAGCCCGCGCTTCTCGCCAGGGGGCATGATCATGGCGCCGGACCCGTGGAACATCGCTCGACCGGTGCGGTTGAGTTGCATCTCGCCCGCATACTATAATGGCGGGGACGAGGGAGTCAGGCACCATTCACCGGAGGGACAAGCAATGAAAGCAACCATCCTATTGCTCTTGATCCTGGGTTTGGCCTGCCCGGGCTGGGCGGCCGTCATCTCGGGTGACTATGTCGAGACCCGCAGCGCCAATGTCTATACCGGGCCCTGCGTGGCCAACGCCGAGTCCGGTTTGACCGGCGACCAGGCCATCCTGGCTTGGCGGATCCGAAAGGGAAGCTGGCAGGGGGTCAAGCTGGACGGTCTGGGCGTGGTGGGCGTCACCAAGGCCAAAGCCACCCTGGGCGATCCCTACGGCAATCCCTATCCCGCAAAATCGGTGCTCATCGTGGATGTCCGGGCCAACCCCCGGCAACGCGCGGCGTTGGAGGCCTTCGCTCAAACCATGGCCCCCGAACTCCTGCGGAACGTGGTGACCGTGGAAACCGCACCCATTCACCTGGCGCTCGGAAAGGGCGAAGCGCACGGATCGGCCGAATTGCAGGCCGGCAACCTGGCCAGAATCAAGGCCCGGCCCATCGGAGCCAAGGACCACCTCTGCGGCAATGAGCACGTTTACTACCCTCCACTGACCCAGCTCTCCCATGCCATGCCGGCCTACACCATTAACGACGAGTTCAAAGGACGCGGACTGGGAGTGAACTGGAAAATCAACGGCAAGACCAACGCCTTCGTGGGACACTTCTCCTACGACTCCGCCCCGCAGCGCTGACCGCAACCAGGCAACCGCCAACCGAATGCGACAGCCGGAGCTCAGCCTCCGGCCGACCTTCGCCGGAACGACCAGGCTCCTACACCTACAAGAAGGCCACAAGTCCAGCAAAAGCGGTCTCCATTGCCCCCGACCATAGGCATTGGTATCTCTGCCGGCAGAGGTACGGGGCAGGTCCATCGAGGTACCAGTCCGCTCCCTGTCTGAATGGCCACAAAAGGCACAAAAAGCACAAAAAGAGCAGAACGATGAGAAACGAGCAACGCATGCGGGCTTTGTGTGACCAGGTCCGGCAGACGGCCTTCGAACTTCATGGCTATCTTCGCAACGGGCATCTTGAGAAGGTATACGAAAATGGGATGGTCCATCGTCTGAGAAAAATCGGTTTGTCTGTCGAGCGACAAAGACCTCTGCGGGTGCGAGATGAGGACGGTGCGATTCTTGGCGAATACTTTGTTGATTTGTTTGTGGGAAACAGCCTCATCCTTGAATTGAAAGCCTGCAGGGCGCTGGCCCCCGAACATGTCGCCCAAGTTCTGGGCTATCTGCGAGCATCCGGTCAACGCGACGCCATGCTGATCAACTTCGGATCGTCAAGACTCGAAATCAAAAA
This sequence comes from Acidobacteriota bacterium, assembly GCA_022821775.1. Lineage (GTDB taxonomy): Bacteria > Acidobacteriota > Terriglobia > Versatilivoradales > Versatilivoraceae > Versatilivorator. Next base: position 18,731 of record JAJECY010000004.1, on the reverse strand, counting down.
ATTCCTTTTGTGACGAGCCCTTTGCAAAATTCGGCAGGTAACTGATGTATGGGTCGGTAGAGCGGACGGGAACTCGAGGGACAGGTCCGTTCTGTGCCTGAATGGCCACAAGAGGCACAAAAACACCCATAGACCCGTCTTGAATCCCATTTTGTGCCTTTTGTGCTTTTTGTGGTTAAGCCGTTTTACAACACTCGGTAGACAGCGGCAGCTTTGCCGGGAGAGGTAGGGAAACAGGTCAATCGAGGGACCAGCCCATTCTGAAATTGAATGGCCACAAGAGGCACAAAAACACCCATAGACCCGTCTCGAATCCCATTTTGTGCCTTTTGTGCTTTTTGTGGTTAAGCCGTTTTACAACACTCGGTAGACAGCGGCAGCTTTGCCGGGAGAGGCAAGGGGACAGGTCAATCGAGAGACGAGGCCGCTATTTGTTGTATCATGGAGATGCTTGATTTTCCTTGGGAAGACCTCAATCAAAAAAACTATGGAAACCCTGCAGAGTCCTAGCCGCATGATACTTCGTACCGTTAGTTGCTGCCTTGTCCTGCTCGTTCTCTATCCCACGCAAGCGGCCCAGGCGGAGGACTTCTCCCTGGAGACTAACGAGAGCCTGCCCGAGGCCGTGGGCGAACCCCTCAAATCCGTCCTGAATCCGGCCGGCGTTCGTGTCCTGAACGGACAGGGAAAGACGTGGTGCGAGGTTTGGGTCCGTCGAGAGATCGCCGATTCGGGTCAGCCCGCCTCCCCGGAAGCCGTGTATCCGGGGTTCCATTCGGGAGTCCTGATCGGGTTGATGAGGTTTCCCGATAGTGGCGCCGATTTTCGGGGCCTTCCTGTCGGGAAGGGAACCTACACCATGCGTTACGGCGTGATTCCCCAGGATGGGAACCACGTGGGGGCTGCGCCCATCGTGGATTTCGTTCTGCTGATTCCCCTGAGCGAGGACACCCGGGCACCGGACGCGCACCTCACCTCCGAGGAGTTGGTGGAACTCAGCAAGAAGGCTTCCGGGACTCACCATCCCACCGTCATCAACCTGGCATTCCCTCCCGACTCCATAGAGCGCCCCCTGCTGGAGAAGGACGACTCGGACCATTGGATCCTGTCGCTGCCCCTGGGTCAGGAATCCGGTGGGCAATTGCCGCTGAGCGTCATCGTCCACGGCCAGGCCGCCGGATAGCTCCTGCAGCCCGAGGAGACGTTCCCCCCTCACCTGGCCCGGCCGGAATTTTCAAGTTGCCATGCATGCCGACTTCGTTGCATGATTTCGGTTCGTTTGAGCTGATTCAAGTTTCGGAGAGTACGCCGTGATCGAGAAAGGGACCGAAGTTGCCGAACCCCAGGGCAAGCTGGGAGTTCTTTTGCCCGGGATGGGGGCCGTGGCCTCCACCTTCATTGCCGGAGTCGAAGCCATTCGAAGGGGGAACGCTCCGCCAATCGGGTCGCTGACCCAAATGGGAACGGTCCGACTGGGCAAACGCACCGAAAAACGGGTGCCCTTGATCAAGGACTTCGTCCCCCTGGCGTCGATGGATGACCTGGTCTTCGGCGGCTGGGACATTCACGGGGAGTCCTGCTACGAAACGGCCGTTCGCTCCGGCGTGCTCGACCCCCGGCAACTGGACGAACTGCGGCCTCACCTGGAGGAGATCCGCCCCTGGAAAGCCGTCTTCAGCCGCAAGTACGTCAAGCGCCTGGCGGGACGCCACGTCAAGAGAGCCGCCAACAAGCGCCAACTCGCCCATGAGGTGATGAAGGACATCGAGCAGTTCAAGAAGACGCACGACGTGAGCCGCCTGGTGATGATCTGGTGCGGCAGCACCGAGATCTTCCTGAAGCCCAGCGAGGTTCACTCCAGTCTGGCCAGGTTCGAAAAGGGTCTGGAGGAGAACGATCCCAAGATCTCGTCCAGCATGATCTACACCTACGCCGCCCTCTCGATGGGAATCCCCTATGCCAACGGGGCTCCCAACCTGTCGGCCGACATTCCCGCCATGCTGGAACTGGCCAGGAAGAACCAGGTTCCGGTTTGCGGCAAGGACTTCAAGACCGGGCAGACGCTCATGAAGACCATCATCGCTCCCGGACTGAAGTCGCGGCTCATCGGCCTGGCCGGCTGGTACTCCACCAACATCCTGGGCAATCGGGACGGCGAGGTGCTGGACGAACCGCAGTCATTCAAGAGCAAGGAAGAGACCAAGCTCTCGGTGCTGGATCAAATTCTGCAGCCCGGCCTCTACCCCGAACTCTACGGGGACTATCACCACCAGGTGCGCATCAACTACTACCCGCCGCGTGGAGACAACAAGGAGGGATGGGACAACGTGGATATCTTCGGGTGGCTGGGATATCCCATGCAGATCAAGCTCAACTTTCTCTGCCGCGACAGCATCCTGGCGGCTCCGCTCTGCCTGGACCTGGCCCTGTTCCTGGACCTGGCCAAGCGGGCCGGAATGCATGGGATTCAGGAGTGGCTGTCCTTCTACTTCAAGAGCCCTCAATGCGCGCCGGAACTCTATCCCGAACACGACATCTTCATCCAGCTCATGAAGCTCAAGAACACCCTGCGGTACCTGAAGGGTGAAGAGATGATCACCCACCTCGGCCTGGAGTACTACGACTGATATCGGGCAATGAACTCGGGAAGGTTTTCCAGCTTCAGCCTGGAGGACAATTCCTGAATCTCAGCCCGGCTATCGGTGATTCCATTGCGGCCAATCGCGTTTTCCAGACTGGCGATCTCTTCCCGAGCCACCAGTTGCGGGGGCATGCGCCTGAACCCCGCCAGGGCTCCTTGCCAGGCCAACCAGTGACTGAAGGTCCTCAGGGCCGGGTAGTAGAAAAACACATTCGGTCCGGGGATGGGAACCAGAAAGGGAGCCAGAGGCAGCGTGCCCAGCGCCAACAGGCCATCCAAGATCATCCAGGCTCCATGACGATTCCTCTGGCCCGCCAGCAGCGACTTCAGCCTGGCCTCCGCCTCCGGTTCCGACAGGGAGGAGGAGAAATGCAACCGCATGGGTCCGGCATGGCGCATGCGCTTGAACACCCGTTCCATGGGATCGAGCCGGTTCTGGAGCTCGTAGTAGCCGTCTCGTACGGCGCGGATCAGACGGCTCATCCCCGTCGCCCACCATGCTCCCCGCGCGGCCAGGCTCCGGATGATTCGGTCGACATGGTTCTGCGAGCGGCCCGCTTCCCCCTCGGAGACCGGCAGGTCCTCGGCATACAGGACCCAGCGCTTCCCTATTTGAATGAGATAGGAATCCATTAATTGCTGCCGGGTAGCCGAGGCTCTCACCGGCAAGAAAGCAGGCGGGCCCCAGTGGTTGAAGCCCGCATCCGTGGGGTGGGTGGGACGATCTTCGATCCGGTCGTCGTTTACTCCGGCAGCTTGGGTGCGGTCAGTTGACAGTCGTTGGTGAGCGACCCCAAGAAGGCAATCAGGTTCTTCTTCTCATCGTCGGTCGCCTTCCGCTTCTTGAGGTTGGTGCGGTCCAGGTACTTGTTGGGCTTGCCGCCTCCGATCATCAGGTCCACGGCCTCCTCCAGGGTGGCCACGCTGCCATTGTGAAAGTAGGGACCCGACTTGGCGATATCCCGCAGGGTGGGCGTCTTGAAGGCCCCCGTGTCCTTCTCATTCCCGGTCACCTTGAACCTGCCGACGTCCGGTTTTTCGGCGTCCATTCCGATGCCCACGTTGTGGTACTGCATGTCGGTCAGGAGCACGCCGTCGTGACAGTTGGTGCACTCCAGCTTCTTGAATACCTCGTATCCCTTCTTGACCTCATCGCTCACCGCCGTCTCGTCCCCGGCCCGCCACCGGTCGAAAGGCGTATTCCCGCTGATGATGGTCCGCTCAAAGGCGGAAATGGCCTGGACGATCCGTTCGGGAGTCGCCTCGCCGCCGAACACCGTTTGAAACTGGGCCCGATAGCCTGAGACGCCATTGATCGTGGCGGTCGCAACCTCCACATCGGCTCCCATATTGCCGCCCTTCCAGGCTGCCATGGCCTGCTTTTCCAGGGATCCGCTACGGCCATCCCAATAGAACTCCGAGTGGTATCCGATGTTCCAAAGAGTCGGGCTGCTACGGGTGAGCTTCTTTTCAAGAGCCCCGATGGCCGTGGGCAGTCCATCCGTCAAGCCGTTTTCGCACAGATGACAGGAGTAGCAGGAACGAGACCCATCCGCGCTGAGGCGCTTGTCGAAAAAGAGTTGGCGTCCCAGGGCGACCTTCTCCGGCGTCATGGGATTGTCTTCCGGAATCTTCATCTCTTCATAGGTCGCCAATTGCTCGGGCAAGGGCAGGATCTCCGGTTGATATTCCGGAGCCGGCGGTTCACCGGGGGCGCATCCCGCCAGGGACACACCCAGAAGGATACCGATCGCCAGAGAGATGGCAACAGGGCTCAATGGATACTTGGACCGCATGATTCCTCCTCGACTCTGATTGATGTCTACGCTAGTTCCAGTCCGCTCGTCCGGAGCCGGCCCCACTTCCCTGGCCCCCCGACCTTCCCGGGCTCGGCGGGACGGGTTCTTCCGGTAGAGTGAAAACGATCGTGCCCGAGGCATCCCCGGGCGCCGGCCCGTGGATGCACCTGTTACTTCTTTCCCTCGATCAATTCTCCCCTGGTGAATCCTTCAAACAGCCCTTCCAGCCGCGCCATCCGTTCTCGCAGATCGGCAACATCGCCCCGGACATCGGCCACGTCCTCTCGGACGTGGGCCACGTCCCCTCGGACATGGTGAATTTCTTGTTTTATTTCGTGTTTCAACTCTTGTCGGATATCGGATGAGACTTTCCATCCAAGGCTGACCAAGGATACGCCAAGAATGCCGATGGCGATCAACTCTGCGCTGATTTTCATTGCTGATGCTCCTTCCACTTTGACGGACTTGTCGAGAGGGAGATCAGACAGGTTACGGTGTTATTTTGTTGACGGCTCACGTGGCTAGTCTAGCACAAAAAGCCCGACTTGAAAGACGAGAGCACGGGCCGCCGCCAGGCTGATCCCACGCATTTGAGCTTGAAAAACCCCTGGTGCTCACGTATTCTTTTCGACTGCCGGTGGCGACCGGGCCTACCTTCTGAGTCCGGGAATCGGCCAGCCCACGGGAGGACGGTTTTCCCGCCCGGGACGGAACGCGAACCCTGCATCACGGCGCCCGGCGGGACAACAGCGATTCGTTGCGCAACACCATTGATAAGACGGGAAAGCTTGCCTTTGTAAGTGCCGATGGTGGGCTGTTCCGGGTCAACTCCTCGAGACTGGCTGCCCACTACGCCAGCAACTCCCAAACGTTTGCGGGCCGAATCCACCGCCTGCTGGGCGTCGGTCTGATGCGTTCCATCCACCTGATCGTGGGTATCTGGAATCCCCGGCTGGCCACCCGACTGATCCACCTGCCGCTGAGGGGCACCAGCCGGGACCGCCTGGACCTGCTGGGTGAAGAATATTTCCAGTACAAGCTGCAAAATCATCACGAGCCCCAGGGGGTCGAGGCCATCAGGCGGTTGAGCGCCGACGGCAATCAGGTGGTGCTGGTCAGCCGTGAACTGGACCATCTCCTCCGTCCTCTGGCCCAGCATCTGGGTGTCCGGCGCCTGGTCTCCAACCGCCTGGAGTTTCGGGACGGACTGGCCACCGGGCGCCTGCATTCGCCCATCATCCCCGATACCCTGCAACCCGAGCCGAACCGGGCGCCGTTCGGTTCCCAAGGTTTTCTCATCGACGGTCTGCCCGGTCTTTCCTCCGGCACCCTGGAACCGCACATCCAAGCCACCGCCCGGCAAAACAACAGCCCCGCGCCACCGGTGGTGGACTTCCACCGGCGGCGGGCCAGACCCGAGAACCTGTCGGTTCGCCAGGCCTTGGCCGGCAAGCACGTTCTGCTGATCGGCGGGACGGGATTCATCGGCAAGGTCTGGCTGTCCATGCTGCTGCAAGATCTCCCGGAGATCGGAAGGATCTACCTGCTGATCCGACGGCAGGGATCGCGAAGCGCTCTGCAGCGCTTCGAGAAGATCGTCTCCGAATCGCCCGCCTTTGCTCCTCTTCATGAACGCTTCGGCGACCGACTGCCCGGGTTGCTCATGGACCGGGTGGAAGTGCTGGAGGGAGACATCGGGGATCCCGACCTGGGACTGAACGAAGCCACCCTGGGGCGGCTTTCCCGGGACCTGGACCTGGTGGTCAATTCAGCCGGCCTCACCGATTTCAATCCGGACATCCGCCTGGCCATGACCACCAACGTGGACAGCGTCATGGGTCTGATCGACTTTCTGAAGCGCTGCCGGCGGGCCGCCCTGCTGCACGTCTCCACCTGTTTCGTCAACGGTCGCATCGACGGGCGGGTGTCCGAGGAACTGCTTCCCAACTACACTCCGGCCGGCCGAGCGGATTTCGACGTCTACCGGGAACAAGGGTTGGTCCATCAAGCCATCGAGCGCATCACCCGCGAAGGAGACAGCCAGGCGGTAACCGAGGAAGTCCAGGCCCGGGTCTTTGCCCGCAAGCCGAATGTGAGCGACCCCTCACGCCTGATTCGCAAGGAGCGCACCCGCTGGATTCGCGATCGCGGAATCGAATTCGGAATCGAGCGAGCTCAGCACTGGGGCTGGCCCAATATCTACACCTTCACCAAGAGCCTGGGAGAATCTCTGCTGGCCACCCAGGATCTCCCCATTGCCGTGGTCAGACCATCGATCGTGGAGTCATCCATCAGTCAACCGTTTCGGGGCTGGAACGAGGGCGTCAACACGACGGCCCCGTTGTCTTACCTGCTGAGCACCTACTTCCGGCAGCTCCCCTCCAACAAGCGCAAGCGCCTGGACGTCATCCCGGTCGACCTGGTGTGCCGCGGACTCACCCTGGTGGCGGCAGCCCTGGTGGAGCGGCGTCACGACAGGGTCTACCAACTGGCCACCTCGGCCACCAATCCCGCCGACATGCGCCGGACCATTGAGCTGACCGGCCTGGCCCATCGCAAGTACTATCGGTCCCTGGAGGGCCTGGAGCACTGGCTCCGAGCTCGCTTCGACACCATCCCGGTGTCCCAGGCCCGCTACCGGAACGTTTCCCTCCCCCGCCTGAAGGTTTTGCTGCAGGGTCTTCAGCGCGTGACCGGGGTGCTCCCCCTTAAGAACGACAGCCTCACCCGAAAGCAGCGCGCCCTGGACCGGGTTCACAAGGTCATCGAGCTCTACCAGCCCTTCATTCTGGACAACGAGTACTTCTTTGCCGCCGACCACATCCGAAAACTGGGGGCTGCCTTGCCCGGCGATGAAGTCGCCGATTTCGGATACCACCCGGAATCCATCGACTGGTACGACTACTGGGTGAACCTGCATGTGCCGGCGCTGCGCCGCTGGACCTATCCCATCATCGAAGGGCGCCGTCCCGACACCGGCCTGCTTCCCCGCAACTTCAAGCTGGAGCCCGCCTCCACCACGGCGGCAACCGCCAGCGCCTCCGGAGCCCCCATGGGCGGCGGGGTCTACCATGCCCGGCCGAGCCAAGGCTAGCGGAAATGGGCATCTTCCTCACCGGATCCACAGGCTACCTCGGTGCTCACATCGCTACCGAGTTGCTGGAGAAACACCAGCAGCGCCTCATTCTGCTGGTGCGTGCTCCCGATCGCGAAGCCGCGGCCCAACGCCTATGGCGGGCCTTTCAACTGCACCTGGACTTCGAGCGCTTCCACCACCATCTGAACACCAACCTGGAGGTGCTGACCGGAGATCTCACCGACGAGCGATTCGGCTTCAGCCCCGACGAGTATCGCCACCTGGTCAAGAACGCGGATTCGATCCTGCATGTGGCGGCCTCGCTCAACCGCAAATCGGAACGAGCCTGCCTGAACATCAATCTCAGAGGCACCCTGGAAGCCGTCAAGCTGGCCCAGGCCATCTCCGCCGATCACGGCCTGAAGCGATTCAGCCACATCAGCACGGTGGCGGTGGCGGGAACCCGTCAGGACGAAGTCATCGGAGAAGAGGAAGCCATCGACTGGGACCGCTCGGACTACGATCCCTACGCCCGCACCAAGAAGTTCTCCGAACACCTGATCCGAGAGCTTCTGCCGGAAACTCCCCTGACCATCTTTCGCCCCAGCATCGTGATGGGAGACAGCCGCCGGGCGGAAACCACCCAGTTCGACATGGTCCAGGCCTTCGCCTTCCTGGCGGGGTTGCCGCTGCTGCCGCTGCGAGCCGGCGACCGCCTGGACATCGTCAACGTGGACTTCGTGGCCGAGGCGGTGGCGACCCTGCACCAGAAAGAGAGTCCCGGCTTCGACACCTACCATCTTTCCTCCGGAAGAGCCTCTCCCACCTGCCAGGACATTACCAACGCCCTGAGCGCCGTTCGGAATCGCCGGCGGCCCACCTATGCCCCCTCGCTGATCCGCCCCGTCAACACCCTGGTGAGCCGGCTGGCCCGCCGCCGGGGCACCGCGGTCGGCTATCTGGCCAGTCTCATGCAGGTCTTTCTTCCCTACCTGCACTGGAACACCGTCTTCGACAACAGCCGGGTGGTGCAGGAAACGGGGATGACCCCCGCGCGTTTCACCGACTACTGCTATCCTCTCTATCAGTTCGCCACCAGGAACCACTTCACCTATCCCTACCGTGAATGGCCCGAGACGGGGGCTGCCCTATGATGGATCTGGGACTGGAGCTGTGGGTCAGCAGCCTGATCGAGCTCTCCAAGCTGAAATGGATGCTGGGGTCGGGAGAGTCCTGGCAACCGGGAACCCCGCTGCGCCTGCTCTTTGCCGGATACAACGGAAACCGCAACACCGGGGCCGACGTTCGCGTCCAGGAGATGATCCGCCAGGTTCGCCACGTGCTGGGCGACTCCAACCTGGAAATGAGTGTCCTCTCGCACAACCTGGAGTGGTCACGCGGATATTTTGATTCGGTGCGCCAGGTCAAGCTGCCGGATGTCTTCCCACCCTTCCTCTTTCGCGAGGTCGGCCGCTACCACGGGGTTCTGGCCTGCGAGGGCTCGATGTTCAAGAGCAAGTTCGCCAACGCCCTCAGCGCCATGATGATCGGCTGCCTGGGAATCGCCGCCGCCCACAACAGGCTTTCGGTAGGGTATGGAGCGGAAGCCGGCGAAATGGACCGCTTTCTGAAATCCATGTGCCGGCGCTTCTGTTCCGACTCTCTGGTCATCACCCGCAACGAGGAATCCCAGGGCATCCTGGGCGGACTGGGGGTGCCGACGGAGTTGGGGACCGACACGGCCTGGACCTTCGAACCCCACGGACCGGAATACGGGGAAAAGCAATTGAAGGCCGCCGGTTGGGACGGACGCACACCGATCCTGGGGCTCTGCCCCATCAACCCCTTCTGGTGGCCGGTGCGGCCATCGCTGGCCAAGTTCGGCGCCCGTACCCTGTTGGGGCTGTACAAGGCCAGCCACTACCGTTCCCTTTACTTCCATCACGACAACCGCGAGGTCCGGGAGGCCTTTCAGCGCTATATCGACGCCTGGAGCCGCGGCATTCAGGCCTTCCGAAAGAACCACCGGGTGTTTCCGGTCTTGATCGGCATGGAGGCGCTGGATCGAGTCAGTTGCCAGAGAATCAGCCAAGGTCTGGGAGGCGCCCCCTGCTTTATCGCCGACCAGTTCGACATGTACCAGTTGGTGAGCATCCTGAGGCAGTGCCACCTGCTCCTATCTTCCCGATTTCATGGAGTGGTCACCAGCATGCCGGCCGGCGTGGCCTCGGCGGGCATCACCATGGATGAGCGCCTGCGCAACCTGATGCGGGAGCGGGGACACCCGGAATTCCTGCTGGAGGTCGATGATCCCGACCTGGATTCCAAAGTGGAGGCGCTCCTCCCGAAACTGCTGAGCCAGGCTGAGGAGATGCGGGCAAGCCTGGGGGCAACGGTGGTGCGAAACCTGAAGGCGATGGCGCGCATGGGGGTCTATTTTCAGCAGCACCTGCTGGAGCGCTACCCCGAATTCCCCACTCGGAGCGGCCATCTCTCCTGGGAAGACTATCTTCCCCCGTTGAGCCCCAACCTGGTCGGCCTGATCGAGACGCATGAATGATGAGTGAGGCCCATGAACTTTCTGCAGACAATTTTCTCCAATCTTTCCCGGAGCCCTCAAAAGACGGTTCTGCAGGAGGTTCGGGAGGATGGTCTCCACTCGGTCAGCGGAGCCGATCTGCTGGATTGGATCGGCCAGGCACGCCGCCGCCTGAGGGAGGCCGGGCTTCGCCCCGGGGACCGTTGCGGGCTGCTGGGCCCCAACAGCAGCCGCTGGGTCGCCATGAACCTGGCGATCATGTCCGAGGGCGCCATGGCCGTTCCCCTCTATTCCCGGCAGGCCCCGGACGAACTGGTGGCCATGATGAAGGATTGCGGGGTTTCCCTGCTCTGCTGCGCCGGCCCCTCGGAAATCGAAGCCATCCGTTCCTGCTGGAGCGACCCGCCGCCCGTTCTCGATTACTCGCAGGCCCTGGAAGAGACCGCACCCGATGCCGGCAACGGAAGCGATTGGGTGGGCGAGGAGTCGCCCGGCCGGCTGGAGGTGGTGACCATCATCTACACCTCGGGCACCTCGGGCGAGCCCAAGGGAGTCATGCTCAACGGCGACAACATCGACTTCATGCTGGAGCAGACCACGGCTCGCCTGGAAGAGCTGATGGAGGGCATCTCCGGGAACGACGATGACCGTGTCTTCCACTACCTGCCCCTCTGTTTCGCCGGCTCCTGGATCCTGCTGCTCACCTGCCTCTATCGCAACAACAACCTGATGTTGTCGACCGACCTCAACCGCCTGGCCGACGAGTGGAAGCTGGCCCGCCCCCAATACATGCTGAACGTCCCCGCCTTGCTGGAACGGATCCGCACCGGCGTCGAGGAAAAGATAAGGGCAGGCGGCGGCGTGGGATTGCTGCTCTTCAGCCGGGGCCAATCGGCCTGGTTGCGGGCACGGGTGAGTCGAACCCGACTGCTTGACGGGTTCTGGCTGGCCCTGGCGAGACGGCTGGTCTTCGCCAAGATCCGAGAACGCATCGGATCCGAGCTGCGGGCCCTGATCTGCGGTTCCGCCCCCCTGGCGGAGGAAACCCAGCAGTTCTTTCAGATGATCGGGGTTCCGGTCCTGCAGGTGTACGGATTGACGGAAACCACCGCCATCTGCACCATGGACGACGTGCACCGGGTGACGGCGGGACGGGTGGGCCCGGCCATCCGGGGGATCGAAATGCGGTTGAGCGAGCCGGGAGAAATCCTGGTGAAGGGGCCCAACATCTTTCCGGGATACTGGAATCGCCCCGAAGCCAACCGGGAAGTCTTCCAGGAGGGGTGGTTCCGCACCGGCGACCAGGGTGAGGTGGACGCCACCGGAAACTGGAAAATCGTGGGAAGAATGAAGAACATCATCATCACCACCGGGGGGCACAACATCAGCCCGGAGCCCATCGAGCAGCACCTGCTGGAAGCCCTGCCGGCCTCGACCCAGGTGATGGTGGTCGGGAACGGGCGCAAGTACCTGTCCGCCCTCCTGACGGGACCGGTGAGCCGGGAGGAGTCGGCTCGCGTCATCGAAGAGGTCAACCGGCAACTGCCGCACTACCGCCAGATCCGCCGATTCCACGTTGCCGCCGAGCCTTTCAGCATTGAAAACGGCCTGCTTGCAGCCAACGGAAAGCAGCGGCGAGCAGCCATCGAGGCGCATTTCCAGGACGAGATCGAGGCGCTGTACTGAAACAACGACAAAAAAGAGCTATCCACGAAGACACACGAAGGACGACGAAGGGCCACGAAGGGGTTGAGGCCAGTCGTTTCCTGAAAAAATCCTGTGCATCCTGTGCATCGATGTGAATGATTCATTCAAATGATGCCCAGGATTGTGGGGCGCCGGACTCCTCAAACCCAATCCGGTAAACCGTCATGAGTCCCTTTCAAGGCAAGACGCTTTCCTTCGGCCTGGCCGATGAAATCTTCGAGCTGCGGCTGCATCGGCAGCCCTGCAACGAAATCGGGTCGCTTGCGCTGAAGGAGCTGGAGGGCTTCGTCCAGGCACTGGAGGACCAGGCAGTCCGGGCCAAGGCCCTGGTGGTCCACAGCTCGATGGAGGCGGGGTTCAGCGCCGGGGCCGACCTCAGAGAGCTCTATTTCGGGCTGCAGTCGCGCGACAAGGAGGAAAGAAACGCCGGGGTTCGCGATTTTCTGGAACGCATCCATGGGGTGTTCAATCGGATCGACCAGATCCCGCTGACCACGGTGGCGGCGGTACACGGAGTCGTCTTCGGAGGAGGGTTCGAGCTGGCGCTGACCTGCGATATGATCGTGGCCGACCGTACCGCCCGGTTCTGCTTCCCCGAATTGAGGCTGGGGCTGATCCCCGGGTTCGGCGGAATTCCTCGACTCAAGCGGGATCTGGGCAACGCCCTGGTCCGCGACCTGCTGTTGACCGGCAGGAGCATCAATGCCGCCAAGGCGGCCGCGGCCGGGCTGGTCAGCCAACTGGTGGCGCCGGGTCATGCCGTGAGAGCAGCCCGGGGGATCGCCACCCAGGCAACCAAGTTCGACTCACGCGCGGCGCGCGAGGCCAAGCGCTTCATCAAGCCGATCCCTCACCTGGACCTCGAACGGGAAATCGAGACCTTCTGCGCTCTCTTCGACCGGCCCGAGGTGGAGGCGGGGCTTCGCAAATTCGTAGAGAGCAGCCAGGTTCAGCCCTATCTGCCCTGAGTGGAGGTTGGGCCTCGAGGGGTGTCGGTTTTCCCGGCCCGGCCGTCCCCCTTACGACCCCGCCCAGGCCGCAACCGATCCAAGGAGATCCTTTCATGCCCGCGCAAGAAGAAACCCTCAACCGGATCCTCTTGTTGGCCTCCGAGCGGTTTCAAATTCCCCTCGGCCAACTGAGTGGAGACGACGACTTCTTCGAAAAGCTGGGGATCAACAGCCTGCAGGCCCTCGACCTGTTGACCCAACTTGAAAATCACTTTAGCATCGAGCTTCCCGACTACGAGCTCCAGGGAGTGACCGACTTTCGAACCCTGGCGGAGCGCGTGGATTCACGACTCTGATGAAGATTGCCGCCCCCGACCTGACCCCCTACCGTTCGCTGGGCGAGGCCCTGCGCGCCTCTACCTCCAAGTGGGCGGATCACTTGGCGCTGATCGAAGCCGACCGCGAACGGGAGAACTGCCGCCTGTCCTACCGGGACTTCAGCGAGGCCGCCCGCCCCGTTGCCGCCGCCCTGCAGTCCGCCGGGTTCGTTTCCGGCGACCGGGCCAGCATCTTGATGTCCAATCAGTCCAAGTGGCTCATCGCCGCCTATGCGGTCTTCTACAGCGGCGGCGTACTGGTGCCCCTGGACTACAAGCTGGGCCCTTCGGAACATCTTGCCCTGCTGGCTCACGCCAAGGCCAAGGTGCTGATCGTCGAGTACCCGATCTGGCGTGCCCTGGCCAAGGAGATCAAGCCGGAGGACTTCAGGCCTGAAACCATCCTGGTCAGCGAAGCCCCCCCGGAGGTGGAGCTCTCCGGCGCTCAGCGCTGGGAGAACTGCCCTCCCGGCCCTGCGCCGGAGTTTGTTGCCCGCGACCGGTCGGACCTGGCCTGCATCGTCTACTCCTCCGGAACCGGCGGACGGCCCAAGGGGTGCATGCTGAGCCATGACAACTACCTGAAGCAGTGCGAGTCGCTCATGACCTGGTATCCGTTCTGGCCGGGCCTGCGTTATCTCAGCATCCTGCCCACCAACCATGCCATCGACTTCATGGTGGGTTTCATCGGACCTTTCATCTGCGGGGCCACCGTCATCCATTTGAGGACGCTTCGGCCCGAATTTCTCAAGGCGGCCTTCCCCCGCTACCGCATCAACTACGTCAGCGTGGTTCCCATGGTGCTGAAGGCCATGGAAACCGGCATGAAGGCCAGGTTCGCCGAGCTTCCACCCTTTCGACGCTGGGTCCTGAACCGCCTGATCGGCATCAATCGCCTGCTGACAGCCGGCAAGCCGAGACCCGCCCTGAGCCGGCGACTGCTGCCCCAGATCCACCAGGCCCTGGGGGGAGAGCTGGTGGCCTTTATCACCGGCGGGGCTTTTGCCGACCCCGAATCCCTGCAGTTCTTCTATGACCTGGGTCTGCCGGTCGCCAACGGCTACGGCCTCACCGAAGCCGGGACGGCGGTCACCGTAAACGATCTCGCCCCCTTTCGCCCCGACACGGTGGGCAAGCCTCTGCCGGGAGTGGAGATCCGGGTGCTCGACCCGGACGCCGAGGGGGTGGGCGAGATCGCCGTCAGGAGCGAGACGCTGATGCGAGGCTATCTGGACGAGCCGGAGCTGACTGCCGAGACCTTCAAGGACGGCTGGCTACTGACCGGGGACCTGGGCCGCATGGATGCCAGCGGGCACCTCCAACTGGTGGGCCGCCTCAAGAACATGGTGGTCACCGAGGGAGGCAAGAACATCTATCCGGAGGACATCGAGAACGCCTTCAGCGGCCTTGAAGTCAAGGAGCTTTGCATCTTTGCCGCCAACTTCGTCTGGAAGCGGCGTTCCCTCAGCGGAGAGCAGTTGATAATGACCTTCCACCTGGAAGCGGGCGACTCCCCGCCCTCCGAAGTGTTGGAGGAGCTGCGCCGTCGCAACCGAAGGCTTCCCGACTTCAAGCGGCTTTCGGGCTACCTGGTGTGGCCGGAAGACTTTCCTCGGACGGCGTCGCTCAAGATCAAGCGCCAGGTGCTGGCCGACGCCATTGCCGCCCGCATGGACCCGGAAGACGTCCTTCCCCTCTGAGGGACGCAGGCAAGTGGAGAGTGAATAGTGGAGAGTGGAGAGCTATTTGATCGGCACGTTGCGCATCTTGTCGGGGTTGGCGCAGGCCCTCAAGAAATACAACCGGGCCATCAGGTGCTTGCCGGCTCTCGAAACCCTGCGCTGACTACTCTTCACTCTCCACTCTCCACTCTCCACTGACCATGAAACCCTACTTCGCCATCGTCAATCCGGCTGCCGGCGGAGGGCGCTGCGGGCGGCAGGCTCCGGCGGCCCTGGAGCGGCTGCGGTCGCAAGGCGTGCCCGTGGAGTCGGTGGAAACCCGACGAGCCGAACAGGCCACCAGTCTCTGCCGCGAAGCCTATCGGAACGGTTACCGCCGCTTTCTGGCCGTGGGGGGAGACGGAACCAGCTTCGAGGTGGTCAACGGCCTCTTTCCACGGGAGGATGATTCAGAGCCGGTAACCCTGGGATTTCTTCCCCTGGGGACGGGGAATTCCTTTTTGAGGGACTTCAGCCACCGGGGACTGGATCATGCCGTGGAAGCGCTGGCCGGCCGGCGTTCGCGCCCCTGCGACGTGATGCGCCTGACCCATGCGGCCGGTGCGGTGCACTACATCAACCTGCTCAGCATCGGTTTCACGGCCGACGCCGGAGAGCTCACCAACCGCCGCTACAAGGGCTGGGGAGAGCTGGGCTACCTGATGGCCATCCTGAGGTGCTGGCTGGGGCTGCGCTACCCCACCTTCCCCTTCCGGTTGGAACAGGAAGGCGAAACCCACCGCCAACCCTGCACCTACCTGACCTTCTCCAACAGCCGCTTTACCGGAGGTAAGATGATGATCGCCCCGCAAGCCGATATTGCAGACGGGTTGATCGAAATCACGCGAGTCGGCGCCATCGGACGCTGGGAGTTCGTCAAGACCTTTCCGCGGATTTTCTCCGGAACCCATATGTCGCACCCGCTGATCTGGCGGGCCGCGGCCCCGCGGGTCGAGTTCGACCTCGAGGGGCCCACCCCGGTCATGATCGACGGCGAGGTGATCGTCTGCCAACCGCGGTCCATCCAGGTCCTGCCGGGAGCTCTCCAGGTGGCCGTGTGAGGCGGAGAGGCTGCACCGGCGCCGGCTCCCAACCCATAGAATCGAAATCTCCCATGCGGCGAATCTATTTCACCCTGCGCTGCGGCTTGATCTGGGCCGTCAGTTGTCTTCACTTCTTTACCGTCTGCACCTTCCTGGTGGTGCTGGGCATCTTCGTGGACCCGCGCTGGAACGACTGGCCCCAGAGGGTCTTGTGCCGCAATATCGTTCGACTGGCGGGCATCCGTTTCCGGAAGCGATGGTCGCCGGGATTCGACCCCGATCAGACCAGCATCTTCATCTGCAACCATGTGAATATTTTTGACGCCTTTGTGGTCTACTGTGCAATCCCTCAGTTCGTTCGAGGATTGGAACTGGAGTCCCACTTCAAGATCCCGGTCTACGGATGGATGATGAGCCGTTTCGGCAACATTCCGGTGAGCAGGGGCGGGGGGCCGTCCCAGTTCAAGGCCCTGGTGAACCGGGTCCGCTCCCACCTCCAGGATGGAATCAGCGTGGTCGTATTTGCCGAGGGGTCGCGGACCCTGAACGGCCTGGTGGGACCCTTCCACAAGGGCGCCTTCGCCATCGCCCAGCGGCTGGGCGCTCCCATCGTTCCCATGAGCATTTGCGGGTCCTTCCAGTTCTGCCGCAAGGGAAGCGTCATGCTCTACCCTTCCCGTATCACCGTCCACCTGCATGACACCATCCAGACCAAGGGGCTGGGGCCGCGGGACATCCCCGCCCTGATGGAACGGGTGCACCGGGTCATTGCCGAGCCGGTGGAGGAGAATCTGCGCAATCACCCCTCGGGCCATGCCGCCCCCGCGCCGAGGTCTTCATAGAGAACGGTCCAGGCGGCGGGCGCCGAGCTCTCGCCCGATCAGCGCCGGAACCAGGTCCCGCTGCGAAGCCAGCAGACGCCAGGGCTGCTTCCTGAAGTAGGCCAGGGCCGACCGCACCAGGGCCTTGGCCAACAGCAGCGGGCTGTGCCCCGAGACGTTGGGGAGCCAGGGATCCTCCCAGGCCAGCGGCCCCAGCCCTTTCCTTCCCAGCGGCGCCGCCAGCACCACCTTCTCGATCCGGGATTCCTCCAGAAACCGGAAATTGTGCACCCAGCCCCTGCCGCTGGCCTCTCCGGGACCGGGTCCCCAGGGCAGAGAGGTGGCGTAGGCCACCCCGGGATAGCTGTTGATGGCCACCACCCCTTGCTTGAGGCCGCGAGCCAGTCGCCGAACGGGTTCCGATTTCGGAAACGGGGTAAACACCGAGGCTCCCAGGTCGCCTGCCAGAGAGGGCTGATTGGCCCGAGAAAGGGCCATCCGAGCAAAGTCCCTGTCGGGCAGGCTTGCCAGGCCCACCACCGGACCGAAAGCCTCCTCTCGAAAGAGCCGCATGTCTTCGGTGATCCCGCTCAGAAGCGTGACCGGGACGCGGCGCCCCCCCGCCCGTTCCCCAATGGAAGTCACCGAGGCTCCCAGGCGGCGGGCATCCTCAATCATGGCCGTCACCCGGGAGGAGGCCGCCTCGTCGATCAACAGGCGATGGGGGCCGTTCGGGCCGCCCGTCCGGCAAACCAGCGCCATTTCCCCGACCAGCGCCTGACCCAGAGCGGCGCAAAGGGAATCCGGGACCAGGACCACCTGGTAGCTGACGCAGTGCTGCCCGTTGTTGGCCAGGGCTCCGAAAACCACCTGCCGCGCCACCTGGCACAACAGGCGACTGTCCCGTCCGACCTCGGGAAGAACGATGGCCGGGGTCACCCCTCCCAGCTCACAGGTAACCTTGTCTGCTCCGGCGATAGCCTCCACCGCGGCGGCCGTGCGCGCACTGCCCGTCAGGTGGATCCGGTCGAACTCGGGACGCGCCGCCAGCCACGCACCGGTGTCGGGTCCGCCCTGCACAAAGGAGAGGGCCCCACAGGAAACCAGAGGAGCAAACATCTCCTCGAGATGATCCTTGAGAAAGGAAGCTTTCTCGGAGACCTTGGCCAAGACCCTCCTGGGACCGTGGCAAAGCAGATGCAGGATGTCCAGGGCGCCGATGCCGGCCAGGTTGAAGGGCAGCAGGCACAGTGCCAGTCCCTCCGTGGAGGGTTGCCTTGGCGGGGGGCTCAGGGCGGGACGCAGCAGGACATGCCCGGAAAACCCGGGCAAGAGCAGGCGTTGGAATGGGTTGGCGGGAAGCAGCCGCAACGCCGGCGATCCGGCGAAGTCTTCGGTGGCTATCGGCTCCGACGCAGCGATCTCGTCCAGCGAGCCTTGCAGTGGCTTCAGAAAGGCAGCGGTGGAAAGCAGGCCCCATACCGAGGGGAAAAGGGACTCGAACCAGACCGAGGCCGGAGACACCCCCATGCGTTCCGCGGTCTCCGAGGCCAGGGCGTCCCCTCGGCTGTAAAAGGCCTCGGCCACCTCGATCAGCCAGCCGGCCAACTCCGGCGCCGGAGTCCGAGCCCAGGGGCGGGACCGCTCGGCTTCCATGAGCACTTGCAAATCGCAAGCGACCTGGTGAGATGTGCGGGCTTGCATGGCGGGAGCTTCAGAGGGGGCTGGCGGAGGCGTGTGGGAATCGAACCCACCCGTCCCGACATGGTCGCGACGCACAGGTTTTGAAGACCAGGAGAGTCACCAGACCCTTTTCGCCTCCACCCGGCAATATAGCATAGCCGCGCCTCTGCCCCACACGACGGGGCAGCGGCGCGGCTAAGTGAAGAGTGGAGAGTGGAGAGTGGAGAGTGATCTAAGGAAGCTCTGATCAATCACCGATTTCAACCGGAGACAGACAAGGGAAGGGTGGTCGAGAAAAAAACAGGTGATTTGAGAGACCGACCCCGGCTCTGGGCAGTCCCTCACAGGCACTTTCGAGCGGGTAGTCGTCAACC
>JAJECY010000013.1 GCA_022821775.1 Acidobacteriota bacterium | reverse complement strand
CGCGCACCGGATCATCGCCCGAGCCGGCTTCCGGTGCCAGAACCTCTCGTCCTGTTTATCCTGTGCATCCTGTGCATCGATGTTCATAAAAACTGTCGATTCCCCGGCGCGGTTGCCGTTCGATCCAAGTGGCGGAGAGGGACAGACGGTGCCGGTCTATGGTGCGGGCGGGACGCCCGCGCTCCCGGGTGGGCTTTCTCCCACGACAGGGTCACACCAAGGGGACAAAATTGCAGGAGTATTTCAGGGCCGGCTGTAATTGAAGGAGGTCCGTCGGTATTCGTGTCCATTCGTGTTCATTCGTGGTTCGTCTTTATCGACGACCCCCTGCTTCACTCCCCATGATCCGCCCGGCACGGCGGGGTCCTCCCTGGACAGGCGCGGCCCGCCCCCGGCCTCCGCCGCCGGCACGACGGCGGTCTTCCTGAATACACCATTGATGTTTCACCGCTTCTCGTATCAGTGAGCCGTCAATACTCATGATTGCTTCACTAAAATGACCCTTTTATACACGTAAAATACATTCACATTTGTTATATTTTCTTCATCGAGCGAGAGCGTGTGCCTGGCGGGATCCTCGCGCCTGGAACCGGGCCTTCATCCGGTTCTGCCGAGTCCCGGATAGTCAGTGTTATTGTTCGCCTCTGGAAAACCGCGACCGACTTGGCGGCAAGGGAAAGTGCCTGTGTCCGGAGTCATGGATACAGGCAAAGGAGGGTCAAAGTGCAAATCCTGCTGGAACTGGACTCTGAGCGGGTCGCCTACAGTGTCATCGCCGGCTTGGTGACTGTTCTTGGCGTTTTCATTATTCTCGGGCTCTATCGGATGGGGAGAAGTCGCCTCGAGAGGCGCCGCCAAGTGCGGTATGTCAGCGACGTGGTCTCCCATGGAATCAACAGGGTTCGCAAGACGGGCAGCTATACGGAGAAGACCTTTTACTACAATTTGATGTTGAGGGAATTAGAGTCTTTCCTCGAATCCGAAGCCTCGTCGCGAATCAGGTTTGTCGAAAAACAAACCCTCAGAACGGCACTGCCTTATTCTGTAGACGGAAGCATCCGGTTCCTTACGCACCCCCCGGACAACCCTAACGAGTTCTTCCATCAAGCCACCGAACAATTTGACGGCGTCAAGTGGCTTACCCTTAGAGCCACGAAGGAGTTGTCCCAGCCGTTTTTCGGACTCAGGTACGGTTCATAGCCCCGCCTACCCGGGGGTTTCCGTGTGGAGATCCCATCCCCCCAGCTCCCACACCCTTACGTTGGTGGGTCGGAAGGGAGGCTGACCCGAAGCCATCCAGTCAGACACCTCTTCCCGGTGTCCCAACCGCAGAACGTTGCGCACTCTGTGGGTCCCGTCCCAGAAGAAGAGGTTCTCCACCCCGGCCTGGTAGAGCTGGTGCGCCTTGCGGTATTGGGCCTCCTTGGTCAGGAACCGCGGCATCATGTTCAGGGCCACCCGGGCTGGGGTGCCCTTAACCAGAGAGACGAACCACTCCACATCCTCGGGGTCCTCCCAACTGGGTTCGCCGTCCCAAGTGTTCGGGCCGACCTTGTTTCCATAGGCCCCTATCCGCTCGACCGAGGAATAGGGAATGATCACATCCACCAGGCCTTCCTTGGCCCAGGTGGCCAGGTCCATCCCCAACAACAGGTTTTCTTCGCCATTGGAAACGACAACTGTGATCTCGAAGGGCGTCTTCCTCTTCTGCTCTCGAGCAATCCGGTCCAGCTCGGTCCGCAGCTCTCTCATGAACAGGGTCAGGAACTTTGAACGGTGGCGCATGAAGCGGGGATCGTTCTCCGGAAGCTGGCGCGGGTCCAGGCCGTACTCTTTCCGAAACCCTTCAACCACCGGCGCTTCGTAGGCCACCAGCGGCGGGCGGCGATTGTAGAGAACCGCCACTCCGTCGATAGGATTTTCCGTGGCCACTTCACGAAAGAGCGACAACACGTAGCGCCGAGTCTCGGGGAAGGCGTAGGAGATACGGGGCATGGGTTTGCCCTCGCGATTCATACAGACCAATTCCGGGTGCTTCTCGTAAAAGCTGGCGCCCGGAAGCGCCGGACCGTAGTTGGCCGGGTAGATGAAGCCCCCCGGGCGGTAGGCGGCGTGGAATTCGATACCCAACTGGCGGGCGTACTCCGCGGCCACCAGAAAGGGATCCACCCCGTTCTGGTGGTAGGCCTTCCAGCTCTCGGCCCACCAGCGGCCGTGGGGACTGGTAAAGAAGGGACGGCCCCCTGCCGCTTGGGTCAAGTCCAGCGAGTGGTCCCGGGCGATCTTGGAAAAACGCTTGGCACGGTCGCCGGTACCGAACTCCCAGTAGACCCGGGCCACGTCGGAATGACGCAGCGGTTCCAGTTGATCCCGGATTTCCTGCTTGGATCCGCTGCGATTGATCACTCCGGCGTCGTTATGGATGTACAGTCTCTTGGTGTCCTTGCGACGACGGTCAGTCCGGATGGATTGCACTTGCGTCTCAGTGAGGGGCACCAGCTTGATGTACGCTACCCAGGCATGCACCGCCAGGGGCTCGGTAATCTGCTTGAAGACGATGTCCCTGGCGGTGAGGTCGGCCTCCTTCCAGAAGACATCATCGATGAAATGCTCCTGATGGTCCTTGGCCCCCTCGAGCCCGGTCAGGGTGGCGAAGGCCTGGTCGTCGCTCAGGCGGACCCGAACCCGTCTTGGGCCGGTGAACGGTTCACGGTAGATGCCGATGTAGATCCGGTGCCATCCTTCCCGCTGCAGCGGATAGGTGATTTCAGGTGGCCGGTTGTCCTCGGCGGCCACCAGCAGGTTGCCACTGAAGGAATCGGTGGCGTAGGAAAGCAGCCGCCAGGTGCCATGTTTCCATTCACCGGCCAGAGCCGAAGCCGGCCGGCACTTCTCCATGTCGGTCAGATAGATGGCATTGGCCTCGGAATCCGCGTTGGAAATACCGGCGGCGGGTTGCTCTCCGGGAGGAGGCGCCACTGAACAACCGCTCCAGAGGATTGCCGCTGAAAGGAGCAGCACGGCAGGCCGCCCGAACGGCGCCCGAATTCTCATCCGTATCTTCTTCATGTTCATGAACCTTTAGCCTCCGGGGCCTTCATGTCGGCCAACATCTCGTCGGTGATGTTCTTTCCCAGGACAAACTGTTTGCGGTCAGCGTACCAGAAGACTCGACGGCCGTCCCTCTCCGTCAGGCTGGCGTACATGGCCAACCACCAGAGCCGGGTCGTTCCCGCGGTCACCTTCTGCGTGTCGAAGAGAAACTTGGGCTCGCTGAACCACAGTGGCTGTTCCGCCTGCGGGCGAAATTCTCCCACCGTGATGTAGACGGGACGGCGGGCGTCCATGTCCCAGGGACCGGTGGCCCCGTCCCGATAGCCGGAGTGATTGTGGAAGAAGAACAGGTAACGGCCGTCTGCCAAGCGGTAGAGGGGCTCGGGCGACTTGGGATGCTCGACCTTGGCGCCGTTGTCTCGAAAGCGCATGGGCTGAGTGGGGCGCCAACTGTGGCCGTGGTCGTCGGAAACCGTGTACCAGATGTAGCCGGTCACAGTCCTCATGGTGGTGAACAATCGCCCGTCCGGCAATAGCACCAGACCCGGCTCCTGGGCCAGGCTGTAGCCGCGGGAGTGCTCGGGTTCGATGTTGGGTGAGACTCGAATCGTCCCGGCCTCGTCCGGCAGCCAGGTAATTTTCAGGTCCCTGGGGTGGGGGCCCTCATCCACGTTCTCGAAGCGCATGAACTCGATGCCGCTGTCGCCGTGGTTGCGATTCCCTCCGATAGGCCGGGGATAGGCCATGGGGCTGCTCCATCGGGTGAAGCCCACGATCATGCGATCCTTGGCATCCCGAATGGGCTGCTGCCAGACCACACCCGTCGGGTGGACCTTGGGATCGGGGTGGTCGAAACGGGTTCGCCGCCAGGGAATATCCACGCCGCTCGCGATCCAGGTGTGACCATCGTCATCGGAATACTTCACCCTCAAGGGCGAGGAATAGAGGCCCCCGTCCCCGTATCCCAGATGCTGGTTGTACAGGCAGTACATCCTTCCCGAACGGCTGACCAGTGGAAACCCCAGCGAAGGAACCATGTTTTTGTACTTGGCCTCGTCAATGGCGATGATGGAGGACCAGGTCTTTCCACCATCTTGGCTTCGCGAGCACACCACTCTCAGGTCGGGGGAACTCTCATGGGATCCCTGGGTCCACATGCACATGAGATCCCCCCCGGGGGTGTAGAAGACATGAATGTGGTCGGAGTACTCGTCTCGCTCCCCGGGAGCCTCCTGCAAATAGACGGAGTAGTCGGGGGTGGTCCGTTTCCAATCGTCGGTGTAGCAGTTCCCGTTGGGCATCGTCGATTCGTCTCCCTTCGATGTGGGCGTTACCGGGCCCGGCGCCGACCCGGCCTCATGGCTGTGAATCAGCCACCTAATCTATTCGATGTTTCGGGACAACTCAAAGAGAAAAGCACACCCTGGAACACGGCCCCCCGGACCGGCGCGGATGAACTCGATAAGGTCCCTTCAGTCAACGTGGCTCGTCCCCGCTTGCCCTGTATTTCACGGCTCCCTTTTTGAGATTGACTCTACCTGGGGTTGAATATATGTTTCCGGTCTTGCGGCCGGAGAGTCCGGTTCCGATCAATCCCCCTGAGGTATCCACCATGAGTCCCGATCAACCCCTGAAATACGGCATGTTCCTGATGCCCATCCACAACCCGGCCAAGCCCAAGGCCCAGTGCTACGACGAGGACCTGGAGTTGATCGGCCGCTGCGAGGAGTGGGGATACGAGGAGTTCTGGGTGGGCGAGCATCACACCTCCAGCTACGAGAACATCGTCATGCCGGAGATCTTTCTGGCCAAGGCCTTTACCCAGACCGAGAGGATTCGTCTGGGACCGGCCCCCATTTGTCTTCAATACCACCACCCGGCCCAGGTAGCCGGGCGTCTGGCCTTCCTGGACCACCTCTGCAAAGGGCGGCTCAATCTGTGCTTTGGTCCGGGCGCGGTACCCTCCGACCTGGAGGTCCATAACGTCGAGCCCAAGAACAGCGGGGCCATGGTCGCCGAGTCCATCGAGATGATCCTGAAACTTTGGGCCGAAGAGCCGCCCCAGGAGATGACGGGCAGGTTCTGGAACTACCGTCTGAAGGAGAGTGTTTCGGCAGAGCTTGGGACCGGAGTGGTTCACCGGCCCTACCAGCTTCCCCACCCCCCCATCGCAGTGCCCTGCATGAGCCGCGGTTCGGGAACGGTCAAAATGGCCGGCTCCAACGGCTTCCAGCCCTTTAGCCACCACATGCTGCATAGAGAGGTTCTAAAGGATCACTGGATCACCTACAGCCAAGCTGCCCAGCAGGCCGGAAGGACGCCCCGACCGCAGGATTGGAAGGTTTCGCTCAACATCTTCGTGGCTGACTCGACGGCGGAAGCCAAACGCCTGGCGCGCGAAAATACCTTGTGCGGGACCATTGAATATATCCTGACCTTTACGCGGAAGTTCGCGGGCGAGTTGAAGCTGTTCCGGCGAGATCCCGAGATGGACGACGCCGATTGCAACCTCGACTACTTCATGAACGAGGTCGTCATTGCCGGCGACCCCGCCGAGGTGACCCGCCAGATCGTTGAACTGCGCCGGGAGGTGGGACCGTTCGGCACGCTGGTGCTGGTGGCCCACGACTGGGACGACAAGGAGCGTCACCTGCACAGCCTGGAGTTGTTCGCCTCCGAAGTCATGCCTGCCCTTCAGCGGCAACTCTCTCCAAATCCAGTGGCCACCGGCTGATTGGCTGACTCCGGCCCCTCATTCACTCCATCCTTTGCGAAACCAATGGGCTGGTTTCTGCGTCAATGCATGCGGGGCCTATCCCGCGGCAGCTCAAGAAAGGGTAGCCGTAGCTGGTCCCCTGGCGTATAATTGGCCGGTGTTCGGTTTCCTTATCTTTGGTTCGATTTCCTATACTGCGGCCTCGGTTCCACACCGGCGGCCGCACCCCGGCCCCGAGCAGACGACCCTGGAGGTTCCCATGAGAAAGCATTGGAAATTCTTTCTGGCCTGTGGCCTCGTGCTGACCATTGCGGCTCTGGTTGAGCCGCCGGAAGCCCTGGCTCAAAGAGGCACCGTCGAAGGAGTCGTTACCCTCGACGGCAAACCCGTCAAAGATGCCATAATCCAGTTCGAGAACCTGGGACGGGCGGGAAAACCCATCAAGACCAAGACCAACAAGAAGGGGCGATTCAACCGCTACTTCATCCCCATTGGGCGTTACAAGGTCTCGGTGCACATCGACAACGACAAGGTCTGGGAGAACACCGTCGATGTCTGTAGTCCCGGTTCCCAGTGCCTCGGAGGAAGGGACACCCGCGTCATGCCGCCCATCGCCCTGCGCACCTCCAAGGGAGGAGAGGGAGGGGGCAATCAGTCCGCCTACGCCGAGCTGAACCAGGAGTTTCAGCAGGGCCGGGATATGTTCATGAAGAAGAACTTCACCATGGCCGCCCTGGCTTTCCAAAGGGCCGCCAAGCTGGACCCCGATCAGCACGTGATTCACGCCTTTCTGGGCGACACCTATCGGCAGATGAGAAAGTACGACCAGGCTGTGGGCAGCTACCAGAACGCTCTCACCGCTCTGTCAAAGAAGAAGTCCAACCCCGACTCCGAGGTGGCCTACCGGAGGAGCATGGCTTCAACCCTGGCCCTGGCCGGCAAAGGCGCCGAGGCCTACGCGGCGGTCGAGAGGGTGGCCGAGCTGGCGCCCGAAAAACTGTCGGATGCCTACTTCAGAATCGCGGCGTCATTCGTGCGAACCGGCCGGTCCAAGGAGGCGGTGGAGGCCTTCAGGAAATCCCTCGAGGCCGACCCCAAGAACGCCGAGTCCCAGTACCAGTTGGCCGTGACCCTGGTCAGCATGGCCACGGTCAGTGAAGATGGCCAGCAGATCCCGGCCCCCGGCACTCTGGAGGCCTACCAGAAATATCTGGAGATCGCTCCCCAGGGGTCTCACGCCCTCGAGGCCAAGACCATGATCACGGCCCTCTCCCAAAAGGTGAAAACCACTTTCTCGGCAGCAGAGGAGAGAAAGAAGAATAAGAAGAACTGATCCCGCCCGGCCCAATCGGGCGAGGAGCCGGATCGACCCCGATTTCTACCGGGAGTCCGACACGCCCAGGCACCACCTGACGGCGTTCCGCATCAGGCGCTGGAACATGGGATGGTCCAGGGATTCCCGGGTATGGCCGTTGGCCAGGTGGCAGAGACGCCCTTTGCCGGCCTGATAGGCCCAGCCGGCCGCGCCCTCCTTTCCCTGATCGGAACGATTCCTCAGCAATAATTCCACCTTTTTCGAATCGTATGAGGGCGTGTGCTGCTCGTCGGCCACGAAGAAGTCCCTCACGCCCCGGGTAACCGGGTGATCCACATTCATGACCTCCACCTCAAACCTCTCCAGAGGTCCGTGCCCTTTGTAGCGCCCTCCCACCAGGTCCAGGTAGGGACCCTCGGGGTAGAGCCCCATGGAGTTGTGCAGGTTCAGGACCCCCCCTCCAGCTTCCACGAATTCCACCACCGCTTCCTGCTGCTCCATGGTCATCCACTGCCGGTAGGGGCGGTCATTCCCCTCCGGCCAGTGCATCCCGTCCTTCAAGACCACCAGCAACTGGACACGGGCCAGGGTTTCGGCTGAAAGCGCCCTGACGTCGACGGCAAAGTGGGGGGTCACCCCGGTCGCCTGGAAGACCGGCTTCAACCCCTGCCGGATGTGCTCCGGTTCATGATACCGGTCGCCGATCAGGACGAGCGCCTGAGGGCCATCGCCCTGTTCAGGGAGCCCCTGTCGTCCGAAGGGAGCCGCGGGGACCGTCTGTTCCCGAAACAGGTGCTCAATGTCTTCGGCGGCGGGCTCACCGTAGGGCGGCCAGGCGTAGAAAGAAGCGGGCAACAGAATCCCCCTTTGAATCTCTTCCAGCGGAATCCCCAGGCAGATCCCGAAGGCCACCTGGCGGCGCAACTCGGCCAGAAAACGCATCTGGCGGCCCAGCAGATCCTCACTT
>JAJECY010000258.1 GCA_022821775.1 Acidobacteriota bacterium | reverse complement strand
TGAATCATGTCGATGCCGACCAGCGCCAGGATCTCGTCCAGTTGCTCCACCGCTGTTTTTTTCTCGATCATCAGCGCCACCACGGTCTCATCCAGCGCCCGGGCGTACTCCGGCGACCCTCCGTAGCCCATGTAGGTGATGCGGCGGGTGGCCACGCCGTGATGGCCGCCGGCCTCCGGGGTCTCGGGCTTGACGGCCCGGAGGCACTCCTGCACGTCCTCCACGGTTCGACAGTCCGAGAAGAGAACTCCCTGAAAACCGGACCCGACGCCGCGCTGGGCCAGAAAGCCGCGTGGTTCCTGGTCCACCTTGATTATGGCCGACATGTCATGGAGCTCGACGGCGCGGCAGAAATTGTCCAGCGAATTCAGATCGAAGGGAGCATATTCGGCCACGAACTCCACGTAGTCGAAAACGCCCGTATGCCCCACCACCTCGACTACCGAGGGCCAGATACTGTGCAGATGGGTTGCCAGCGTGGGCTGACCGGACTTGAGCTGTTGCTTGAGCTTGTTTTTCCTCACCAATGGTCTCCTTCGTATTTGGTTGATAGTGGAGGGTTATGCGATCGACACGGGAAGCATCTTGTCGGTCTCGGCGCAGTCCTTCAAACAAGCGCAGTCAGTTCATCAGTTGCTTGCCCGTTCCCTGAATCCTCGACTGACCACTCTCCACACTTCGCACTTCACACTTCTCACTTCACACTTCTCACTTCACTCTTCCCAAGTCCCGCGTCCTCCAACGTCCGGAGCGCACGCTGCAGGAGGCGTTCCAGGTGCCCCCGGGTATAGGCGTCCGGCTGGTAGGCGGCTTGCCGGCAATGGGTCTCCTCCAGCCACCCCCTGGCCTGGAGCAGGCGCTTTTCACAGTAGTGGTAGAGTTCCAGGTGTTGCAGCGACAGGAACAGCAGGGGGACGATTCTCTCGAAGAAGTGAAACGCCTGGTCGGTGTCCCCTTCCTTGGCCAGCCAATAAATCCGGTTCAGAAGATCGGCCAAGCCCAACCCCGGCATCAGGCCGCAGATGCCCGCCGGGATCAACTCCATCATGTACAGCCCGCCCCAGCCGGTAAGGATGCCCACTTCTCCGCCGGTCGCCTCCACCATTGCGGCCACCTTGGAGGCACTGAGCGGCTCCTCCAGCTTCAGGTAGGCCAGATTGGGGCACTCCGCCCGCAGCCGGGTCAGGAAGGCGGTGCTCAGAGTGGGCCCTCCCGGATTGAAATCCTGAAGCAGGCAGGGGGCGCTGAAGCTGTCGAGGAATGCCGCCAGAAACCTCAACAGATCATCCTCCGGAACCGGAAACTGCCGGGGGATGGCGATGGAAACCAGGTCCGCCCCGGACTCCAGATTGGACTTTGCCAGCGCGGAGGCCACCTTGGAGGAACCGTGATTGCACTGGGCGACCACCTTCAGCCGACCCGCCGCCTGGTCGGCCGCCAGGGCCACCACCCGGGTCCGCTCTTCCTCGGATAGCTTGTAGAACTCGCTCCCGTAAGCGGGCAGGCAGATGGCATCCACCTTGCAGGCGACCGCGAAGTCGACCAGCCTCCGCAAGGCCCTCTCATCCACCGACTCCCCGGCATCGAAAGGGACCGGGATGATGGGAACCACACCGCCAATGGCCTTCCCTTCGTCTTTCAAGCGCGCCTCCTCAGACAATCTCGCCGCGTCGCCTTCCCCGAACCACGTGGAACGGCGGCCGCTCCTCCTCCGGACCGATATACTGGAAATCCAACGGCATATAACCCTTCTCCCGGAAAAACCGTTGCTGTTCGGATGTCAGTCTCTTCAAGCCGATGCTCCCCTAAAGCGGCTGGCCCCGTCGGCCGGATCGGTTTTCAACAGAATCTGTGGAAAAAGCTGTGAAAAACGCCTGTTGAAATGACGCAACTGCAAGGGAATCCGCGTTTGGAGCAGATTGCACTGCTCCGTGTTCACGGCGCCCGCTCAGGAACAGTTCCGGATCCAGTTCCTGGCCTCTTCATGCCCGCGAAAGGCCTGCTCCTCCTCCCGAAACTTCCGGGAGTGAGGATTCCTGACATCGAAACAGGAACCGGCCAGAAGCTTGGCGTGCAACATCTCGTGAAAGAGAACGAAACGCACCACCACTTCCGGAACCCCGGGATGGTCCAGCCACCGGCTGAGGGTGATGCTCCGGTGGGAGGGATCGAAGTGACCCAGGATTCTGCGACTCTTCTGCAGGCTCCACCCCAACCGGACAGGAGGCATGCGGCCCTTGAAATACTCGCGGTTGAGATCGTCGAACAGGGGCGTCAAGTGGTAACGACTGCCCTCCGGTCCGGCCAGCAGCTTGCGCCCGCGCTTGCGGCGGGAGGCCTGCGCCCTGCGCCTCATCTCCCCTGAGTTGCTGTATTCCCGGTAGGCCGCCCGAGCCTCCCGGGGCGGGTTGCGCCGGTACAACTTGGCCAGGAGGATGGCGGCCAAGGCCTCCAGGACCGGGGCCGGCGCCCGCCTGAAGAGGTCGCTGAGCCGAACCAGCAGCCGGCCTTCCCTGAGTCGAACGGTGTGATTGATTCCCACGAAGCGGTAGTACTCCACCCGGATCGGGGGGCAGGGCCGCTCCCTTTCGAGCTTGCGGTGGGCCTCGGCAAAGATCCCGCCGATTCGCGCAAGAGTCAAGCCCCCGCGTCCAATGTTCCGCTCAGGCTGAGTGTTCATCGCCCCTCATGGCCCGGCCCGCCGCTTTGCCGGACCGTCTTCCCGAATGACTCCACCGGCCAGTACAATGGTCTCCTCCAACGCCTCGTCCAGGTCGGACAGATAGTCGGCAACCTCGTCCACCATTCGGCTCTCGGCTCCCTGCACCCGGTCCAGCTTGGGGGTCAGCCAGCGATCGAACTCGGTCAGGGACTTCCGCAGCTTCTTCAACGCCTTGCGGAACTTCTTGTGATTCATGCGTATGGGCCGCCCCGTTTCCAGGTCCCAAACGCTGAGAGGTCGATCCAGGGGATAGCCTTCCAGGTTGGTCTCGATATCCTCCAGGCACATCGCCAGCTCTGCCATCCATTCCCGGAAGGAAAGCGAACGGTCAGGCTCGTCCGGTCCCTTCTCCTGGCGCCGGGACTGGGCTCGGGGACTGCCGTCCCCGGCCTCGGAGGCCTCCCAACTGGCCATGGCGCCCTCCATGCGGCGCTTGAAAATGTCGTTCAGAACCGACATCCGCTGGTGGGGCTTCTGAGAATCGCGGACCTTTTCGATCTCTTCCTGGCTCAGATAGTCGACGGCGCCGGCATGGAGCCCGCCGGCCACCGGCAGCAGCCAGGCCCAGGCCGTCACCGCGGCCACCCAACCGGGCCAGCGGTTCAAATGACGCCGGAAAAGACCGGCACGCGCGCGATCGAATCCTGTTCTCATGGTCTCACTCAATCCTGCATGGCGAAGGATCCTCGGCTGTTCCTGCCTGACCGGACCCGGCAGACCCGCCATTCGAACGGCCGGTGTTGTCGGGTCCGAACAGCGCCCCGATCATGCGTTGCTTGACGGCCTCGGCGCAGGCGATGGCGCCGTCGATCACCTGTTGCCGGTCAAAGGGGTAGAGGGCCCGCAGGTCGTCCAGTTGCCGCAGTTGCTTGCGCAGAGAAATTTCCAGGTGCTTGAACCCGGCCGGCTTTCGCTGGGGGTCCCGCTTCGAATCCTTCAGAACCTGCTCGGCCCGGCCCACGGTGGCGGAGTATCGCACCAGAATCCGATCGGCTTCCGACAAGAGTCCCCTCCTGACCCTGCGGCTGACCATTTCCAGGTCTATGGCCGACATCCTGATCAGAATCTTCACCTTCTTGACGGTGTTCCCCTGCCGCCTCAGCTTGGCCTGCTGGCCCTGGTACTTGCGCTCCAGCTTGGTATCCTGCGCCAGGACGGGAACCGCCAGGGACAGGATCGCCAGGCAAACCGGCAGCGACCGGAGCCAATCCCGGCGTCCCAGACTCCTCTCCGAGACAAGATGGCTCCGGCTGGAAGGTCGAGTCGCGGCTTCGAAGGTGGCCATCGCTTTCAAACTACCGTCTCCCTACCCTCTTCTTCAGGCCCTTCAGCCTCTGGCGGACCTGAAAGCTCTCCCGGTCGTGCCGTCCCTGGTCCAACTCCAGAAACTTCTCATACAGCGGGATGGCCTTACGATAGTGCCTCAGCCTGTCGTAGGCAACTCCCAGGTAAAAGTAGGTCATCACCTGCTCGGGTTGCAGTTCCCGATAGCGGTCCAGCAGGGGGATGGCCCGGCCGAAGTCTTCCCGCTTCAGGAAAATGGCGGCGAGCTTGTTGTAGCACTGGGCGCAATCGGCATCCAGATGCAGGGCCTGAGCCAGCCTCTTCCCGGCAGGCTCCAGTCGGTCCGCTTGCAGGTGGAGCGATCCCAACAAGAAATACCGTTCCGGATTGGTGGAGCCGGGCAGTCCGGTCTCCAACAGGGCGACGGCCTCGTCGAACTGCTCCAGGCGAATATGGAGCTTGACGATCTGCAGCGAGAGCTTTTCCCTGCGCTCAGGGTCGGGTTGCCGCTCCAGTGCGATTTCAAGCGACCGGATGCCCCGGTCGTATTCCTTCCGGTCCACCCGCATCCAGCCGATGGTCTCGTGCAATTCCGGTCCCGTCGAGGGATCGGCCGCCATCCGCTCCAAATAGGGCAGGGCCCTCTCCTCCTGGCCCATCTCCAGGTATAGGGCCGCCAACTGGCGGTCGCTCGTTTCCATGTCGGTCGCATGGGGACGAGAGGCCATGACCTGCCTGGCGGCCGCGGCGTAGTCCTTTTTCCCCAGATAGACGGAGACCAGCGCCTGGCGGATGACGGCTTGCTCCTCACCTTCCCGGGTCAGATCCAGCGCTCGCTTGTAGCCGGCTTCCGCTTCCGGCAGGCTGTCTCGCAAACGGTGGACCTCGCCCGCCAGGAAGAAGGGCCGCCAGCTTTCCGGGCTCAGGGCTTGGGCCCGCTCGAAATGGACCAGAGCCTGACCCGGGTTCTTGCGGTTGAACCAGATCACCCCCAGGTTCATCTCCGCCTCCCACAGGTCGGGGTCGTTCTCGAGGGCTTCCTTGTAGGAGCCGATCGCCTCCTGAACCTGGCCGGCCTCGTACTGGGACAGTCCCAGGCCAAACCAGGCCACGGGATTTTCAGGGTCCTCGATCAAGGCCAACTGGTAGGCCGAGATGGCTTGCAGGTACTCCCCGGCCTGGCGGTGACCCTCGGCCAGGCCGAGATAATCCAGCTCGGCTTCTTCCGTCTGCAGCCTCTCCTCGACCGCCGCTCCGGCAGGCGGTCCGTCCGAAGCCTGCCCGCCCGCCCTGGAGTCGGCCGCGAGGCCCCACCCCGCCAGGATTGCCCAAAGGCACAGCAGCTCGGCCAGGCGTGCCGGGTGGAGTGACGACGATCCTTTTGTGCCGGTTGCTTTCGCCATTCAGTTTATCCTCCGGCCATTGCCGGAGAGCACTTCCTTGAGGAATCGGCCCGTATGGCTCTCCTCGGCCGCGGCCACCCGCTCCGGCGGTCCGGCCGCCACCAGGCTGCCTCCCTGGTCGCCCCCCTCCGGTCCCAGGTCGATGACCCAATCGGCCGTCTTGATGACGTCCAGGTTGTGCTCGATGACCAGGATGGTGGCGCCGGCCCGTACCAGGCGGCGAAAGGCCCGCAGCAACTTGTGGACATCGTCGAAATGCAGGCCGGTGGTGGGTTCGTCGAACAGGTAGAGCGCGTGCCTGCCCACTTGACGGGAGAGGTGAAAGGCCAGCTTGATCCGTTGGGCTTCACCGCCCGAGAGCGTGGTGGCGGACTGCCCCAGCCTGAGGTAGCCCAGCCCCACGTCCTCCAGCACCTTCAGCTTCCTGGTCAACCGGGGGACCCCGGAGAAGAAGCCCATGGCCTCCCGCACGGTCATCTGCAGAACCTCGTGGATATTCTTGCCCTTGTAGCGCACCTCCAGCAAGCTCGATTTGTAACGGGTTCCCTTGCATTCCTCGCACACCAGCTCCACGTCGGCCAGGAACTGCATCTCCACCGTAACGGTTCCGTCCCCGTGGCAATGGTCGCAGCGCCCTCCGGAGAGGTTGAAGGAAAAATCACCCGCGCTCAGGCGCCTCTCCCGAGCCTCCCGCGTCGAGGCAAACAGTTCTCGAACGGCATCGAAGGCCTTGATGTAGGTGACCGGATTGGAACGCGGAGTTCGGCCGATGGGCGACTGGTCCACCAGCCGCACGTCCGAGATCCACTGCTCGCCCTCCATGCGCTGGTAGTTGCCTCGATCCGGCGCCTCTCCCTTGCGGGCCTTCAGCGCCGCGTAGAGGACCTGGTGGACCAATGTCGACTTCCCCGACCCGGACACTCCGGTGATGCAGGTGACGATTCCCAGGGGAATCTCCACGTCCAGCCGCTTGAGGTTGTTCTCCTCGGCCCCGTAGAGCCTCAACCAGCGGCTGTCGGGAGAAGACCGGGAAGAAGGCACGGGGATCTCGAGCTCCCTGCTCAGGTACTTGCCGGTGAGCGAACCGCGGCAATGGATCAGATTGGGAAAGTTCCCGGAGAAGACCACCCGCCCTCCCTGTTCCCCCGCTCCGGGACCCATGTCGATGATGCGGTCGGCCGAACGGATCATGGCCGGCTCGTGCTCCACCACCAGGACGGTATTGCCCATATCCCGCAGGTTCTTGAGGATCTCGATCAGCCGGGCGTTGTCACGGGGATGCAGTCCGATGGAGGGCTCATCCAGCACGTAGAGCGCTCCCACCAGGGAGGAACCCAGGGAGCTGGCCAACTGAATCCTCTGGGCTTCGCCCCCGGACAGGGTGGCGGCCAGGCGGTCCAGCGTCAGGTATTCCAGGCCCACCCGGAACAGGAATCCCAGGCGCATGCGCAGCTCTTCCAGGATCCGATGCGCCACACTGGCCTCATAGTCGGTCAGCACCAGGTCCTGGAAGAACCGGCGGGCCTGGCCGACGGTCATGGCGGTGATCTCGCCGATTTCCCTGCCCGCAATCTTGACGGCGCGGGCTTCAGCGCGCAGTCTGGACCCGCCACAGCTCAAGCAACGAGTGTATCCGCGGTAGCGGCTCAGGAAAACGCGAACATAGAGCTTGTATTTCTTGGTTTCCAGATAGTCGAAGAAACGCCTGATCCCCCGGAAATTCTCATCCCCGGCATTGATCAGATCCTTCTGCCCGGGGAGCAGGTCGCGGTAGGGAACCTCCCAGGGAATGTCGTGGCGCTGGGCAAAACGCTTGAACTCGGCCCTCAGCCGCCGATAGCGGGGCTTGGTCCAAGGCTCGATGGCCCCCTGCCGCAGACTCTTCCCGGGATCGGGGATCACCCGCTTCAAGTCGATATCCATGGTATTGCCGAATCCCTGGCAGCGGGGACAGGCGCCAAAAGGGTTGTTGAAGGAAAACAGCCTGGGCTCGGGTTGCTCGAAGCCGATGTTGCATCGGCGGCAGACAAACCCCTCGATAAAGGAGAAACGGGCAGGTTGTGCCGCTCCGTTTTCCCCGGTATCTGGAGTCGCCGAGTCCGTACCCGCATCGGGCCGTCCCACCACTTCGGCCAATGCGCGCCCGGAGCCCTCCCTGTAGCAGATTTCCAACGAGTCGGCCAGTCGCTGGCGCAATCCGGGCCCAATGATGACCCGATCGACCAGCACCTCCAACGGAGCGGAAAAGTCCAGGTCCAGCAGCGACTCCGGATCGGACAGCTCGTAGATGCGTCCCTCCCGGTAGAGGCGGATGAAGCCATGCCGGCGCAGGTCTCGCAGCACCGTCTTGAGGAGTTCCGTGTCCTGGCCCCCGGAGCGCGGCTTCGAGTTCGAACGGCTCTTTTTCAGCTCCTGGAAACGACGATAGTGGGCAAAGGGAAACAGGATATGGAGGCGAGTTCCGGCAGGGAGGGCCATCAATCGGCTGACGGCCTGGTCCAGGACGTCTTTCTTGACCTCGGTTCCGCACTTCCAGCAGATGGTGCGGCCGATTCGGGCGAAGAGCAGACGCAGGTAATCGTAGATTTCCGTGACCGTTCCCACCGTGGAGCGGGGATTGCGCAGGCTGTTCTTCTGCTTGATGGCAATGGCGGGCGCGATCCCCGACACGTCCTCCACGTCGGGTTTCTGGATACGCTCCAGGAACTGGCGGGCGTAGGCCGAGAGCGATTCCACGTAACGCCGCTGCCCCTCGGCATAAATGGTGTCGAAGGCCAGGCTGGACTTCCCCGATCCGCTGACTCCGGTAATCACCGTCAGACTCTCGTGCGGAATCCGGCAGTCCACGTTTCTGAGATTGTGTACTTTGGCGCCTCGCACGTGAAGAACTTCCCGGTCCATGGGATGGAGGGGTTTACTGGGTGAACGCATTCAGAGGCCTACGGTGAACGCCAGGGGGATGAGCCGAACAGATCAGTATAGAGAAGGGCCCGAAAGGTTGTCAAAAAGGCGGGGGGCGACGGGCAATCGGGCAGACCATCTCACCGGTTGATTGTGTATGCGAGGCCGTGCGTTCGGGGCAGCGGCTCTAAATTCGCCGCCTACGCGGCTGAACTATTTTAATTGTAACACAATAATTATAAAAGACTTAATAAGGATCAGTCGGCTGCAGTTCCCTCATTATATCCCTCTTTTTGAACAGGAATCCACTGGACCTTCCAGGACGTTGGCGGAGGGTAACTGCTCGGTCGAGCCGTGGTGGAGCGGTCGGAACGGCATCCTCTCCGCAGCGAACTATTCCCGTTGGGTTGCTGTCGGGCATGAGCCACCCGTCGCGGCGGCAAGACCTCCCGCGGACAGGATAACGGCAGACGTTCGTCAGCCTCGAAGTCCTTACGTACCACGCGATCCGACCGTATCGTTTTGACAACCACGGGTCGCTTCTCGGCTTTGTGTCTACATCCCATGGACGTAAAAGGGTGGTACTTCGTCGGATGCTCGGTCACCATTGAGCGCGAAGCCAAAGGCGCGGCGCAGCACGACATTCCCCACGCCTTGACCGAACAGTTACTGGCGGACGGGTCAGCCGAGTATCAACCCTGAGTCCGGGAGTCCGGATCCGTCAAGTGGATACTGAGCCGGTAGGTTTTCTCAGAGGGTGAATCTCTTTCTCCTGTGGCGTTGGTCTTGTGGCTGTGAGCTATATTGGAGGCAAGAGCAAACCCGATGTCCGGCGATCTGCACGTTATTCCCACCCCGAAGCATAAGCGAGCCGCCCAAGACTGTCCTCTGCTTGAAGGCAGCAGCGAAGCCTGGATTGTGTGCTGCTCGCGCCGCTTTTTCCCCCTCGCCAAGCGGATCGCCGGCGACGATGTTCTGGCCCACGACGTTCTTCAAACCAGTCGGATCAAGATTCTCCAATCCATCAATCATGCCTGCTTTGACGGCTCCAAGGCTTGCCCCTGGGTGCATCGAATCGTCACAAACACAGCCAAGAATTACCACAAACAGCGGGTCCGTCGCCGCGAGGATCCGCTCCAAGGAGAGAGAACTCCAAACCGGGATCCTGAGACCCTCGCCCAGGAAAGAGATCTCCTTGTTCTGCTAAGGGAAATGATTGATCTCCTGCCGGGAACTTACCGCCAAGTCATCAAGCTGCGTCTGTACCAGAGGTTCTCCAACAAGCAGATCGCTCGATGCCTTCATGTCTCCCGAGGCAACGTCGCCGTCCGCATGAATCGAGCCATCACTCTGCTCAATCGCCGCATTGATGCACGCACTCAATCCTTATCGTCCAAAGGCACCCGCCAGCCCTGAACGGCCCCTCCCAAAAAAAATTGTAATAAATCGCCGTTTCGACTGTTTATAGAAGTAGACGGCAAAAAATTGCGACTTCTCTGTGCCCTGGAGTCGAGTATTCACCCTCCAGGGTCAAGGAGGATGGAATGAATACAAGACTCTCCTTCCTGGGTTTCGTCGTTGGTTTTCTGGTCGGCATTGTCGCCTTAGGCCATACATCTTCCCTTCAACTCCCGGGCAACTCTGAGCGAGGTCTGGAGGACCAAAAGCTGGCCGTGATCACTGGACGGGTGTTCGCTGAGGATGGTGGCTCTCCGTTGGCCAAAGCGACGCTCTCGCTCCGTTCCAAGGGCTCAACTCCCCTGGACCGGCCTCGGACGATCCGGACCAATGGCAGCGGCGAATACACGTTCAGAGACCTTGAGCCCGGCCAGTATGTACTGAGTGTAACCCGCAAGGGCTACATTCCCCGCAATTACGGCCAGAAGGGCAACTACAGCTTCAGAAGAGACAACACGGGGACGGCTCTGACGGTCGCTCCCGGACAGGCCCTGGAAGACATCGACTTTCATCTCATCCGGGGCGGGGTGGTGGAAGGGAGGGTGGTGGACCAGGACAATGAACCTGTCGAGAGGGTCACCGTCATGGTGAAAGGCTATCGGAGCCTGGCAGGCGAGGGCCGCCTCTTGCCCTTCGGACGAGACGAAACCGATGACCGGGGCCAGTTCCGCATCTTCGGCATTCCTCCCGGCAACTACTACCTGAGCGTGTCTCCTCGTCCCTTCATTCGTGACCCGCGACGAGAGATACGATCGTTTGCGCCTACCTACTACCCCGGAGTCCTGAGGATCGAGGAAGCGGCCCGCATCGAGGTTACGGCAGGAGGAGAAATAGGAGGATTCAATATCACAGTGATGGAGGCTATCAGCTACAGCGTCAGCGGCCGCGTCCTCACTCCGGAGGGCAAGCCGGCTCACTCGGTGTGGATCATGTCCATGCAGGAATCCGGCAAGGACCTCGCCTCCATGATGGGGCAAAACACAAACACGGACCTGCAGGGGGAATTCAAGGTCCCGGGTCTTCTTCCCGGCAGACATCGTCTCTATGCCCGAGCGGGGGGGGGCGAGGACGCCCAGATGGCCAGTGCGACCGTGGACGTGGTGGACCAGGATCTGAGCGGATTGACCCTGGTGCTCGGCGAGGGTGCGGAGATCACCGGAAGGATTGTCGCGGAAGGTGAGGCCTCCACCGTGGATTGGCGTCAGGTTTCCTTGTCGATCGTGCCGACGGGCAACATCACACTCATGTCCTTCGGTGGTTCCGGATCCCAGGTTAATGAGGATTTCACCTTCAAGATTTCGAACCGGCCGGAGGGCACCTATCGTCTTATGGTCAGGCTCCCTGCGGGCAATCACTATGTCTCGTCGATCCGATTCGAGGGTCAGGACATTACTGATCGTCCGATAGAGTTGAGAAGCAATGACCGCCTGGACGGGGTGGAGATTTACATTTCCTCCGAGGGCGCTCGGTTCAGCGGTTCCGTCGAACAGGCAGAAGGGCGGAAAGTGGCGGAAGGAGCGACCGTCCTGGTCTTTTCCGCCGATCCCGATCAGAGGGCGTTCCCCTCGCGCTTCACCCGAACAACCCAAACGGACCAGAGCGGACGGTTCTCTTTGCAAGGACTGGTACCAGGGGAATACCTGGTGTGCGCCCTGGCCGATCATGAGGCTGGGCGTGAGATGGATCCCGACTATCTGAGAAGCTTGGAACGGGATTCGCAGCGGATCGATCCTTCACCCGGCCAGACTCTGCAGGAATCCCTGGTGGCGTCGCCGGCACCTGAGATGAATTGACTTTGGGAAAGGCTACATTGAAGGCAAACGATGCGGAATTGGCAATAATCAGCTGGCTTTTCGCCGTCTCAGTGGTGAGCGCCCTGTTGGCTTATGACACCTCAGGTCAACGCTACTATGGCATGAAGGAAATCATAGTGGCCGCACTTGCGGTAGGGCTTGCAGCGGTTACGGGTCTTCCGGCAATTGCTCGGGTCCGACGATACTTCAAAGACTGATTCCGTTTGGCGGCCACCAATGCTGGAACGGCGGACCGGAATCGGACACAGCCAAAGGAGGCTTCCGGAATGAGATTCAACGCTTGCCTGACCTGTCTGGTCTTCCTCTTTGGTTTGCGTCTGGATTCCCAAGCACAATTCACGCCGGTTGTGGCGAAACTCAAGGCAGTGTCCTATCAGCAACTGCCCGATGGCTCAGAGATAGAGAGGGACCGCCGAGAGGGAGATTACTTTCGTTCCTCTTCTGGATCAGAGATGACGAATGAATTTCCCGTCGTCGATGGAGAAAAGCAGGGGCCAGGACGATCCTTTTTCGTCGACTCCTCGACCGGAAAATCCTACTCCCTGCTCCACAGTGAAAAAAGGGCGATGGTCGAACAGAAAAGAGAATTGCCGCTTGCTCCCCCCAGCGCACGGCCAACACGAAACCAGATAGTCGGAAGAGAAGTTGTTAGCGGGCTCGAGTGCATAATTGTTCCTAAAGCCAGACGGCTTGGGGATACGGCTTTCGGCAAGGCTTGGTGGTCGGTAGCGAATGCATTGTTGGTCAAGAGAGAATTCTCCCTTGGGAACAGCAGGCACGTGTGGGAACTCTACGACATTCGGTTTATCGAGCCTGATCCATCGAAAATTGGATTCCCGCCAGACTATGCGATCGACCTATCGAACTGCATGGGTTGTGAATAGACCTCCTCTCCATGGGGCTATGGCGCTTGGTTTCAAGACAGCATGCCCTGTGGATAACCCCCGCCGGACCCAACAGTAAATCTAGATCGGAAGACTGATTGGCGGGACGGCAACCATACGGGAGTGTGCCCTCTGGGAAGATCTGACAAAATGGCGGCATGCTCGAACTGTGCATCTCATCGACTGAGGACCTGCGGCGCCCGAGTGTATGAGAGGGGCGAAAAGGTCGTCGCCTGTGCAATGTTGGGTGACGGCACCTGTATCGACCCGCACCGCTTTCGGGTTGTCGCTGCCTGAGTCGGCGTTTTCGTGCGCATAGCACACCGCCTGTGGTCGATGCGACCGCTTCGGATTCCTCATCGGTTCGATGGCCTTTCCCTAGGGATCTTTGTGGTGAGAGCGACCCTCCGAGGAGAGGGTTAACCGTGAACTGTGAAGTGAAACGGCTAACCCTCTCCGATGGCGCACCAGCGCCGAAAAAAGGGTCGCTCTCACCACCAGCATCCCTCTCGTGCGGCGCGCCGTTACGCCGGGCGGGAGGGGGTCCCGCGAGGCGCAGCCTCGCCTCGCTTTGTCGCATCAGACACTGGAAATCCGTGTTGTCCCGCGTCCGGTGCGGCGTTTCGGGAAAATCCCCAACCACACCGGCGAGGGCTCCGCCCTCTGAGAGAAAGGAGTTGTGGTTGCTCATCAAGTGGACCACTTAGGTGGCCCCACCTCTGTTAATGAGTGGTCCAACTGTACGACGGCACCGGCGTGACCCCCAGAGACGGAAATTGTCAACCCATCCTGCTCCGGCCGAGGCCGCCATGGCGTTCGACGGCGGTCCCATCGCTTCCGCTCTCGTGGCCGTGTCGCCGTCCACGTGAATCGTGCCATCAATTTGCTCAAGCGCCGAATTGATGCGCGCGCTCGATCCTTACCGCCAAATAGCACCAGCCAGTCCTGAACGCACCCTCTGCACAAAAATTGTAATAAATCCCCGTTTCGATTGTTTATAGGGGTAAAGGCGTGAAATTCGGGCGTGGAACAAAATCAGGATTCCACTGGTCTTGAGAAAGGAGAAAGCCATGACCACGATAATCAGGTTTTCGATTCTGGCGACGCTGGTTCTCTGTTGTGCATCAACGTTTGCACAAACGGTTGAACCACTTGGGTCCTTCGACATCAAGAGTTCATTGCCCCCCAACTATGCCGCTGATCGGATTGCAGTCCGGGCCTTTGCTGCCAACAACTCCGGCCTGTACTTTCTGTTGGATGTCAACCCGCAACACCCACCCATTGCGAAGATGTTGATTCTTCACACTGACTCGGCAGGCGCTCGTCAAAAGCTGATTCTGCTGCCGCCCACCGGTTTGGGTCTCCATGGCGTGGAGAAAAGACAGTTTGGGGAAATTCATGTTGACGGGTCCGGCAACGTTTATCTTAGCCAATGGAAATTAAGGCCGGACACCCCCGAGAACAGCTTTGCGGTCTACAACCTGAACGGAAACAAGACGAACGTCACCGCTTTAGGGCCTAAGGAGTCGATTTCGACTTTTTGCCTCAACAACGACAAGGTCTTCTATATCGACGGAACCCCGGTGTTTCGTCCCACTCTGGCTTCCATCAGGGGATTGTCAACCAAACAGGATTCAGTAGCGCAGTGGGAAGCCTACGGTCCCCCGAGGATTCGTTCGCTGACTTCGTCGAAACTGGTCGTTCTGGAGATGATCGATTGCCGTCTACAAATCATTGATCTCTCCTCAGGAGGCCGAACGCCGGTTTCATTGGCGACGATTCCCGAGGTAATGAAAGGAATAGCTGCGCAGCACCCCGATGAGTATGGACGCCATACGGAGCAAACGAAATACGTTGCCAGAAGTGTGGTGGTGAACGACATCGTCACAACCACCAACGGCGACATTTTTCTGAACGTCATGGGTCACCACATCAGTCAAGGGGCTGTGATCGTCAGGTTGAACAAGGACGGCAATTTCTTGCGCAGCTCGCGTTACAAGCTGCCTTCCTTTAATGATTTGAAAACCGAGGACTATCCGGATGGACAGATGAATTCCGAATGGATCGGGGTTTCGGATACCCATCTGTTCGTTCAAGGTGATGGGAAGGTCGCCAAGTTTCCCCTTTGAGCATGAAAGATCAAAAAAGGAGGTGTGTCACGACTAGAGCTAACGTTGTCAGAATGACGGGGATCATGTTGGGGCTGCTACGGTGACGCTACCTGCCGATCCTGCCGGTCTGGACAACCTCCGCATTCGGGGAGTCCCCCCGGGGCGGATCATTGTACGTGTCAAGACGGCCGACAGCCCAGCCGCGCAGCGGGCGGTGGTGTCGGAAGGACAAGAACTTCGGGTCACCTTAAGGATGTTGTGAGGAGGTCAAGCAAATGAACACAAACAACAGGAAGATTGCCAGCAGGAGCACCGCCGGCGGGTTGGTGCTCCTGCTGGTTTTGGTTGGCTTGTCGCCGAGGGCAGAAGCGGGGTTTTGGGTCAAGCAGGACTGGTCCAGGGTGCAGGCCGTGACACCCGGAACCCCAACCACAGTGCTGCTCTACAAGGACAAGGCCCCTCGGGGAAAAAGAAAGATCACGGGGCGCTTCCACTCGGCTACAGCCGAATCGGTCATCCTCTTGCTGCCGGACGGGCAGACGCGCAGCCTCAAGAAGCAAGCGGTGCTCAAAGTTCTGGTCTACCGCCCTCGCGAGAAACGCTACCAGGGATGGGTTACCCTGGCCGTTGGCGCCGCATTGGGGTTACCTGGGGTGTTACACCCGGAAGCCGACCTTACAGCCCTTGGGAAAGCCGTTGTCACTACTGCGTTTATTGTCGTTCCTACGGCCATTGCTTTCTTGGTTGCTCCCAGGATGGGCGACATCTACTTTATTCCGCCCGATAGACGCAACGACCCCACCAAAAAACCGTCCCAGCACGGCTGGATCACCCCCGCCGATATGAGGAAAGCAGGCAGCCGCCTCGTGGACGAAGCCAGCCCGGGACGGCTCTGGCTGCAAGCCCGGGAAGCCCGGATTCGGGACGGGATGCTGCTTGATTCGTCAACTCCCACGGGGATCGATTCCGTGCGGTCACGGAGACTTGACGGCCTGGATGCACTTGCAGAGGGGGGCCGCGAGAACCTGGGCCTGGCCGATCTGCCTGCAGGTCCCTCGCTCAGCAAGGGAGCTTTTTGAGGCGAGGGACTTCGGAACTGTAAGGGAGTCGTGCTGTGAACAGAACGTGTTGCAAGAAATCCTTTGCCGTAGGGCTCGCGCTCCTGCTGGTGTCGGTTGGTTTATTGCCAGTGGCCGAGGCGGGCACTTGGGGAGCCAAGCGGGACTGGTCCAAGGTGCAGAGTGTCCCTGTTGGAACTCCGACCACAGTGAAGCTTTACCGGGATCGATATCCGAAAGGGAGTCGAGAGATTACAGGCCACTTCAAATCAGCCACGCCCGAGGCCGTCACGCTTCTGCTCTTTGACGGAAAGTCCTGCACGCTCCGGAAGCAGGATGTGCACCAGGTTCTGGTTTACCGCCCCCTGAAGAAACGCTACCAGGGATGGCTGGCCATGGGAATTGCCGCCGGCGTGATTCAAACCATGCTGCTCACGGCTGGCAATGCTTCAGGGACGACACAGTTGATAGTCAATGGAACTTTCGTCCCTGCCACGGGAGCCATTACCTTTCTAGCGGCTCCAAAGATGGGGGGCATTTACACCGTCCCGATTTGGGCGAGAGATGCCGCTCGGAAAACACCGTCCCAGCAAGGCTGGGTCACCCCTGCCGATTTGAGGAAAGCAGGCAGCCGACTCGCGGACGAAGCCAGCCCGGGCCGGCTCTGGCTGCAAGCCCGGGAAGCTCGGATTCGGGACGGGATGCTGCTTGATTCGTCAACTCCCACAGGGGTCGCTTCCGTGCGGGAACAGAACTTGCCGGAGCAGGGTAGCCCGCGGGATGCGCACGTGATTGGTCTCATGGTCGATTGAGGGGAGAATAGATGGGGGAGGATGATCCGAAACTTGGGAGGGTTCACAATGAGGAAGAGAGCGATCGGAGCGATTTGGAGCGTGGTTTTCTTGGCGGTGTGCCCGGTGGTTGCGGCTGAGGAGCTCCCGCCGAAGATCACGATGGACTGGCATTTGTTGCGGGCGGCTCGGCTGGTGGCGGCCGAAGACCCGAGGGCGGCATTCGACACCATGCGCAAGGTCGTCGTTCTGCAGGAAGAGCATGGCCTGACGTTGCCCAACCGGTTTCACTTCGAATACGCGAGGGTGGCGTTGTCGGCAGGTGCGGTCCAGGAGGCCATCAATGCGGTGGGCAGGTACTTGCGGGAAGCCAGCCGGCCGGACGAGGGGCTCCTGTT
Source organism: Acidobacteriota bacterium (assembly GCA_022821775.1). Taxonomy (GTDB): domain Bacteria; phylum Acidobacteriota; class Terriglobia; order Versatilivoradales; family Versatilivoraceae; genus Versatilivorator. The sequence goes on along the minus strand of JAJECY010000258.1, from coordinate 11,477 downwards.
TCCAATCAAGGCCCAAGTGCCCGCCGTCCCCTGCGGCAAGACCGAAGTGTCCAGTGCCGCCTACAAATTCGTCGAGCAGGAAGACGCTGATCTCTACAGACAGGCCCTGGAATTGTTGGATGAGGCCAAACAGGTTCAGAGCTGGATCGAGACCCGGCAGACGTGCGCCGGGCAACCGAGAGGGGCCGAATGCTGGATGGAGGTGTCCGGCCAACCGGGTTGCTATGTCTGGAACCCTCACTTCGAGCCCGGTGAAACCCTGATCTGGGCGGGCAAGTGTCACAGAGGACGGGCCCATGGGAGGGGCACGCTCACAAGGACCTGGAAGGGCGGCAAGAAAGCGGCATCCATAGCCATAGGGACCTTCCAGGACGGCAAGAAAAGCGGCCAGTGGCATGAGCACCTGGCGGACGGAGCTTATCGGAGAGGTGTCTACCTGAACGGCAGGAAACACGACCAGTGGAACGAGCGCTCGGCCGATGGGACCAGCCGAGACGGCCCGTACATGAATGGGAAGAAGCACGGCCAGTGGACCGTGCGCTCAGCCGATGGGGCCTACCAGGGGGGCCTCTACGTGAACGGCAAGAGGCACGGGGAGTGGGCCGAGCGCCGCTGACCGGGCCATGCCCGAGGCTTCCCGCAAAATCACTGTGTAGGGAACGCCCCTATAAGGAAGCGGAAAAGGTGGCCAAATGATTTCCACCCAATCCCGCTCCCGTGCCCCACCAGCGGGCCATACGGTAGCTCTAGGTAGTGTTCACGTGATCGATCTCGTTGTCGATTGATGAGGGAAAAGCGAAACCATGGGAGGTCTGACATGAGGTGGGGGAGAATTGTTGGCACCGTGGCAGTGTTTCTAGCGATGAGTGGAAGCATGCTTGGCTCCAACCCGGAGAAACGTCTGCAAGTCCGTTGGAGTAAACTAAAGAAAGTGATCCGTGGGAAGATAGTCACACTCCAACTCGCCGACGGCACGCAGGTGAAGGGGGGGCGAGTCAAGAGGGTGAAGGAGTCGTCGGTCGTCTTATGGGTCAAGAGGAGCTCCGATTACCCGAAGGGACAGATTGAGATTGCGAGAGAAGCCGTCTCTCGAATCGAGGCCCTAGACGTCAACGCAAACTTGGTCGCGAGGAGGGCGAAAAAGGCCGCGCAGACCGTTGGGGCTGTCGTAGGTGTTTTGGTGGGAACCGTTGCGTTGCGCTACGTATGGGGACCCGACGAAGGATCGGGCGCTCCTGCACTATGGATAGGTATTGGAATTGGCTCGGCCGTTGCCGTGTTGATGAATCTACCTCGGGGTTCAAGGGATGTCACCGTAATCGAAATCCTTCCCAATTCGTCCGGCGAAAGAGAGCCGAAACCCGCAAACAAAGATCAGAGTTCAAACACGACGGCCTCGGAAGAAGCGTTGGCCCTCTCACTCGTTGAGGAATCAAAAGCGGATCGGCTTCGCCGGCAATCCCGGCGAGCCGTGATGCGGCAAGATCTCCCGCTTGATTTGTCAAGCCTGCCCGTGCATGCGCATAGACCAGGTATTGACTGATCTCTTTCGCTATGCCCCCACTGCCGATTAGAGACCATCTCTAAGGAGTTATGGATTTCTAGATGGTGTCCTGACCCCAATATGCCCCTCAGAACAACGGATTCCCCTGGCTCTTCGTGGCCGGATCGGGACGGTTGGCCCGGACAGAATTGTGACCACAGGACCGCTGAACGAGCCGACTGTTCCGGTTTCCCCACAGGCGGCGAGAGCTGCTCCCCCGCAGGATCTACTCCGGCCTGGCCAAGGGGCAGATCCACTATTTCCCCCTCAAGACGCCGGTTGCCGTGGGGCCGGAGGCGGCCATATTTGTCTACGTCGACCCCGGCATGGGAACCCGTAGTGAGCTGGACTCCTGGGGAGAGGCCCACCGGCGGCTTTGGGAGAAGCTCCGCAGGTCGGGCCGGCGCATCGAGGTGGTTGCGGTCGCCTGGGAGCAGGCACTGCTGGAACGCGCCGGCCGGAGGCTCCGTTCCTGGGTGGCCGAAAAGATGAGCGAGGACGAAAAGGAAGCCCTCATGCTTCGCCAAGCCATCGCTGAGACCGATTTTGACACCATCGAACGCCATGGCGGCTTCGATGCCGTCGTAGAGAAAATCCTCCGATGGGAGCCGGAAGACCCGATGCCCAAGTGCCGCGAAATGATCGACGATTACCGCCTGTGGGGGCCACGCCGATGCCGTCGTATGGGTGGCCACCTTACAAAGGGGGGGGTGGTGCAAGGAGCTGGTGCACGATTTCGGCAATTACAAATCTGCACTATCAGAGGGCAAAGCCCTCGCCGTTGTGGTCCAGTCTGTGCCCGGAAACCCGTATTGGAAGCGGGTTGGCACGGATTGCCCGAGTCCCTTGGGGTAAGCGCCGTGGGGCGCCGTGGCAGGGTGTCCCCGCCTCGCACGGCGCGTCGTGGCGCCGCACGGGAGGGGGGGATGGTGGTGAGAGCGACCCCCACTTTTTTGGCGCTGGTGCGCCACCGGGCAGGGGGAGGTGGTGCACGTCAAAATCCACCACCTCCCCTCCCCTCGTGGGGGTCGCTCTCACCACAGTGATCCCTGGCGGGAAGGCCTCCGAACGCCCAGTCGCGCTCACGGTGGCTGAGTGTTACCGCGTGTAGCTTTGTAACCGTTTTGTTGCTTAATGTGTTGCTATGTATCTGGATGTTGCGCCGTGTTGCGCTTCATATCCACGTCTCTTCCCAACGCCGCAAACGGATCCAGCTCCTCTGCACCCGGCGTGTTCTCCAGGCTTGGCTCCCGCCTTGGCCCTGCCTCCTTACTCCGCGGGTTCCACGACGTTCCCCGACCCTTGGGCCAGGTAACGCGACCAGTCGTCCATCAGGACACGCCGCCGCTCGAACAGGTCCGAGCGGGCATAGGCTGCCTCGACCCGGTTGCGGACCACATGCGCCAGGGCCGCCTCGATCACCTCCCGGGGATGGTCGGTCTCTTCACCCGCCCAGTCCCGGAAGCTGGAGCGGAAACCGTGCGGCACCGCCGCAATCCCAAGCTCGCGCACCATCCACCGCAGTTGATGGGGGTCGAGAGGCTTCCCGCCCCTATGGGTGAACACCAGCGAACGGTCTCCGTCCCCGAGTGCCTCGGCCTCCTCGAGAATCTCCAGGGCGCGTCCGCACAGCGGCACCCGATGCTGCCGGTTGGTCTTCATCCGCCTGGCCGGAATGGTCCATACCCTCCCGCTGCGATCGATCTCCGCCCACTCGGCCCACCGCACCTCGCCCCACCTGGCTGCCGTCAGCACCAGGAACTCGAAGGCCAGCTTCGCGGCCGGCAATGCCGTCGATCCCCGTACCGCCTCGATCGCCGCGGCTACCTGCCGATGGGGCAGGGCCTTCATGTGTTGGGCAACGTGTTTCTGGACACCCAGCACCGGACCGATCCGGTCGCAGGGGTTGTCGATTCGGTACTCCATCGCTACCGCCCATTCCAGAACCGCACGCATGCGATGGCGCACCCGCCGGGCCGTGTCCGCCTTCCGGTGCCAGATGGGCGTGAGGATCTCAAGCACGTCGGCGCTGCTGACCTCGGAGATAGGCACCTTGCCGATGCGCGGGAAGGCGTACCGCCTCAGGCTCGACAGCCACTCGCGGGCGTGATCCCGACTGCGCCAGCCGGCCTGCTTCTGTTCCAGCACAAGCGAAGCAGCTTCGGCGAAGGTGGGAATGCCCTGGGTGCGTCGCTTCTCGGCCATGGGGTCTCCGCCTTCACGGGCCAGCTTGCGGTTGGAGAGCGCCTTCTCCCGGGCCTCGGCCAGGGGGACGAGGGCGAGGGCGCCGAGTCCGAGCTCACGGCGGCGGCCACGGATGACGAGGCGTTGAATCCAGCTGCGGGTTCCGGTGGGCTGGACGAAGAGGTACAATCCGTTCCCATCGGCGTGTTTTCCCGGCGGCGCGGAGCGAAGGAAAGAGGCCGAGAGGGCCTTTTGGGGATGGCGTCCGGTGGGCTTCGTACCGGTTAACGGACGGCGGGAGTTGATTACTGCATCCATTCCACCATTATATGGGGGATGGCAGTGGATTGCAAGGGATGATGCGGGCGGATGGAGCGGATGGAAACCATAGATAACACATTGACAATACAGACAGTTATGGACTGTGCGGGACAGCAACAAACATCACTGGAATATAGGTGGCTGTTTCCTACGCGGCTAGGGCGGCGCAGAACTCACACGACCCCGGGCTTCCGCTCCCCCATTCCACCCAACGTCGTTCAGGAAACTCGTATCACTCCCCCGTTGAGGGGGAGTCGCACAAGCCCGAGCCGAATGGCGAAGGCTTGTGCGGTGGGGGGTTCGCACAAGGCGAGCCAACGGCGAGATCTTGTGCGCCGCCGCGGGTTCGCGCCAGCTAAGTTAATGGCGAAGGCCGATCCGGAGGGGGGTTCGCACAAGCAGCGCCGAATGGCGTGGTCTTGTGCGCCGCCGCGGGTTCGCACCGCCCAAGCTACGGGCGAAGGCCGATGCGGTGGGGGCGACGCCGGCGCCGCCTGCCCACCGCTGAATCTCACTTGCGCGACGCCGCGCTGGCCCCCCTCCGGCTCGACTGCGGGCTGGCCCCCCTCGCCGACTCCCCCTCAGGGGGGGAGTGATTCGCTTGGGGGAGGCGTGTATCATAGTGGAATACATGGAGCCGCCCGCCCTTTCCATTGTCATACCCGCCTACAACGAAGCGGAACGCATCGAGCAGACCCTGGAGACGGTGCGCAACTATCTCCGGAGCCAGCCCCTGCGGGCGGAAGTCCTGGTGGTCAACGATGGGTCACGAGACCGGACGGGCCCCCTGGTGACCGCTTGCGCCAAGCGTTGGTCCGACCTACGGCTGGTGCAAAACCCTCGCAACCTGGGCAAGGGGTTCAGCGTCAGAAACGGCGCCCTGGAAGCCAGGGGACAAGTGGTGTTGATCACCGACGCCGACCTGTCCGCACCCATCGAGGAAATGCCTAAGCTGGTCGACCCCATTCTCAGTGGGGATCGGGACCTCACACTTGGTTCCAGGGCTCTGGACCGTTCCCTCATCGGAGTTCACCAGTCGGCGTTCCGGGAGTACGCCGGGCGCCTCTTCAACGGGCTGGTGCAGCTCCTGACCGGCCTTCCCTTCCAGGACACCCAGTGCGGTTTCAAGGCTTTCCGGCGGGAACCCATGCTTCCGGTGCTGGCGCGCCAGCGCATCGCCGGCTTCGGTTTCGATCCGGAGATCCTTTTCCTGGCCAGGATTCGCGGCCTGAGGCTTCAGGAGATTCCGGTACGATGGAGCCATGCTGAAGGAACCAAGGTCCGCCTGCTGCAGGACGGAGTCAAGATGATTCTTGGCTTGTTCCTGATTCGCTGGAATCAGCTCACGGGCAGATACCGGTGACCCCCACCACCCCCACCGCGGAAGCCTTCGCCCGTAGCTTGGGCGGTGCGAACCCGCGACGGCGCACAAGATCTCGCCGTTGGCTCGCCTTGTGCGAACCCCCCTCCGCAGAAGCCTTCGCCATTCGGCTCGGGCTTCTGCGACTCCCCCTCAAGGGGGGAGTGATAGGAGCGTTTTATGCAGGGCTCAAGAATCACTCCCCCCCTTGAGGGGGAGTCGGCGAGAGGGCGGAGCCCGTCTTCGAGCCGGTGGGGGGCCAACGCGGCGTCCCTTTGGCGAAACCCGCAGTCGAGCCGGTGGGGGGCCGACGCGGCGTCGCGAGAGAGCGAAATCCGCCGTCGATCCGCAGGAGGGCAAACGCCCCGCCACTTCCCACCGAACCCCCACCGCCTTTTCCCGGTTCCCCGGCCGGTAGTTGGGCTATAATTCCGGCAGGAGTCAGTACCCCGCCCGCCGCTTCCCGGCCGGATGGCCGCCATGCACCAGGGAGGCGAGCCCGTTTCTTGAAACAACCCAGGAGGACAGGACCCGATGATCGGTCGATTCGGATTACCAGCCGGAATTCTAGGATTGATGCTGCTGAACGCCCCGCAGGGATTTGCGGAAGACCCGCCGGACGTCTCGGGGATTTACAAGAAGGAATGCGCCATGTGCCACAAGGCCGACGGCAAGGGGCTTTCCGTCATGAAGACCCCCGACTTCACCAGCAAGGACTGGCAAGCCAGACACACCGACCAGCAGTTGATCGAGGCCATCACCAAGGGGTCCGGCGAGGGAACGATCAAGATGCCGGCCTTCGGCGAGGGCACCAAGAAGAACTTGAGCCCGGAAACCATCAAGGCCCTGGTGACCGAAGTCATCCGGAAATTCGCCGAATAGCGGCCGGTTGGAGGAAGATCCACCGGTGGCCACCACCTCTCCGTCCCCGTCCCCTGCCCCAACCCCGGCCCGGCGCTTGTTTCTGGTGGACGGCATGTCCCACATCTTTCGGGCCTACTACGCCATCCGTGGCCTGACCGACAGCCAGGGGCATCCCACCAACGCCGTCTATGGATTTGCGGCCATGCTGCGCAAGCTGATCCGCCAGCACCGGCCCGACTACCTGGCGGTCATCTTCGACACCGACCAGCCGACCTTCAGGCACGAGGCCTTCCAGCAGTACAAGGCCAACCGGCCCCGGATGCCCGAAGACCTGGCCTCCCAGCTCCCGGTGATTCGGGAGTTCTGCCAGGCCATGCGGATACCCATCCTGCAGAAGGACCGCTTCGAAGCCGACGATGTCATCGGCACCTTGGCCAGGAAGGCCGGCGAAAACCGCTGGGAGACGACCATCGTCTCCAACGACAAGGACATGTTCCAGTTGGTGAACGACAGGACCCGCGTGCTTCACCAGTCCAAGACCGACACGCTCTTCGACGCCTCCAAGGTGGAGGAGTTCTTCGGGGTCGCCCCCGAACGGGTGGTGGACGTGCTGGGGCTCATGGGAGACAGCGTGGACAACGTCCCGGGCGCCCCGGGCATCGGCGGGAAGGGAGCCCGCAACCTGGTGCACCGCTTCGGCAGCCTGGAAGCCCTGCTGGAGCAAAGCGAACAGGTCTCCCGCAAGACCTACCGCGAGTCCCTGCAGAATCACCGGGAGCAGATCCTTCAGAGCAAGGAGCTGGTCACCATCGATACCTCCGTGCCCATCGACTTCAGTTGGGAAACCCTGCAGGTTCAGGAACCCGACCCGGACCGACTCCGGCCCCTGCTGACCCAACTCGGCTTTCAGTCCATGCTGAAGGAAATGGAGGGAAGCGTGGCTCCGGCCCGGGCGGAGCAGCCCGAATTCAAACCGCTGGCTTCTCCTCGCCAGCTCCGGACATTTCTGGAGCAGGCGCGCTCGGCCTCATCCTGCACCTGCTGGCTGGAAACCGACCCCGAGGACTCGCTGTGCCGCGTTTCCCGCAGGCTGGCGGTGATGGCCGGGAAATCGGGTTGGACCCTCGACCTGGGGGATGGAGCCGCCCCGGGACTGGCGGACCTCAGGGAATTCTGGGACGATCCGGAAATCGGCAAGGTCTTCTACGATGCCAAGCCGGCCCACCTGGCTTTGAGGCATCTCGGGCTGGAGCTGAAGGGGCTGCAGGGAGACGCCATGCTCATCTCCTACCTGCTGCAGCCCAATCGGAGCAACCATGGCTTGAGCGAAATCGCCTTCGCCCTGCTGGGGGAAGAGGCGCCGCCGGAAGCCGCAGGCCGCTGCGCCACCGTTCAACGGCTCTTTGAGCAGTTGCGTCCCCAACTGGAAACCTCTGGGCTGGAGCAGGCCTACCGGCAGATCGACCTGCCGCTGGTCGAGGTGCTGGCGGAGCTGGAGTGGAACGGGATTCAGGTCGATTCCACCGCACTGGGGAAGATGTCGGAGGATTTCGAGCGGACCGCCGAATCCCTGACGCAGAGGATATACGAGGTGGCCGGGACCGAGTTCAACCTCAATTCGCCCAAGCAGCTCGGTGAGATTCTCTTCGACAGGCTCAACCTGCCCACACCCCGAAGACTCAAGAAATCCGGTCAGTATTCCACCTCGGTGGAAGTGCTGGAACACCTGGCCAAGGACTACGAGGTGCCCCGCCTGATGCTGGAGTACCGCCGGATCGCCAAGCTCAAGTCGGGATACGTGGACGCCCTTCCCCGCCTGGTGGATCCCCGGACCCGGCGGGTTCATCCCTCCTTCCATCAGACGGTGGCCGCCACCGGACGGCTGTCGTGCACCAACCCCAACCTGCAGAACATCCCCATCCGCTCCGAGCTCGGCGCACAGATCCGATCGGCTTTCGTGGCCGGACAGGGCTGCCGGTTGCTGTCGGCCGATTATTCCCAAATCGAGTTGAGGATCCTGGCCCATCTTTCCGAGGACCCGGTGCTGGTGGATGCCTTCCGAAAGAACGAGGACATCCACACCCGGACCGCCAGCGAGGTGTTCGGCATCGACCCCCTGCTGCAGACCGGCGAGATGCGCCGGCGGGCCAAGGCGATCAACTTCGGAATCATTTACGGCCAGACGGCCTTCGGCCTGGCCAGGGAGCTGCAGATCTCCCACCGCGACGCCCAGGATTTCATCCAGCGCTACTTCGAACGGTATCGGGGAGTCAAGCAGTTCATCGACCGGACGATTCAGGACACCCGGCAAAGCCGGTTGACACGCACTCTCTTCGGAAGGCAGCGGCAGATCCCGGACATCGACAGCCGCAATCCCGGCTTGCGCCAGTTCGCCGAAAGGACGGCCGTCAACTCACCGATTCAAGGCACCGCCGCCGACCTGATCAAGCTGGCCATGATCCGCATCCACCGAGAGATGCGGGAACGAAAGCTCGAATCCAGGATGTTGCTGCAAGTACACGACGAGCTGGTCTTCGAGGTTCCCGAGTCGGAGATCGAAACTGTGCAGGCCCTGGCCAAGCAGGAAATGGAGTCCGCCTGTTCCCTCTCGGTTCCCCTGGTGGCGGACGTGGCTGTCGGCCGTAACTGGATGAAAACCTGAGAGCCGGGTCACCGCCAGGACGGTGCTGGCTGGGCCGCGTCCCTGGAGCCCGATTCGCCGGTTTTTTTTGAAAGAGAGGTCTCGAATTGGAACGGCAATCCGCCTTCGATCTGCTGACCGAGTACACCAGCAACCCCAGCCTCATCAAGCACGCCCTGGCGGTGGAGGCCTGCATGCGAGCCTACGCCGGCAAGTATGGCCAGGACGTGGAGAAATGGGGAATCGTGGGCCTGTTGCACGACTTCGACTACCAGAGATTCCCCGATCCTCCCGACCACCCCGAAAAGGGCGCCGAAATCCTGAAGCAGCGGGGTTATCCGGAGGACGTGATCTACGCCATCAAGTCCCATGCGCACTGGACCGGCTGCCCCAGGAACCACCTGGTGGACAAGGCGCTGTTCGCCTGCGACGAGCTCTCCGGCTTCATCACGGCCGTGACCCTGGTGCGCCCGGACCGCAAGATCGAGGGGCTCCAGCCCAAGTCGGTCAGGAAAAAGCTCAAGGACAAGGCCTTCGCCCGATCGGTGAGCCGGGAGGACATCCTCACCGGCGCCGCCGACCTGGGGGTGGAGCTGAACGAGCACATCGCCTTCTGCATCCAGGCCATGAGCGGCATTGCACCCCGTCTGGGGCTGTAATCGCGGGTTTCCACCCGGCTCGTGTTGAGAAACGACGCCGAACCGAGTAAAATAGCTGGCCGTTCGACTTCCCTCCCTCAAACCTTCTCCCCGGCCAAGAGTCCACCATTGCATTCGGAGCAGGCGCGCCGTTGCGCATTGCCCGGTCCTGCTCCGAACCCGGCGGACCCACCACGCCCATGGCTTCCAAGCGACGTGTTTCCGAAAAATGGGTGAGCGGCTGGCCAAAGTCGGAGCAGCCCCGGCAGCGTCTCCTGACCCGTGGCGCCGATGCCCTCAGCGACGCGGAACTGCTGGCCATCTTCCTGCGCGTCGGGATCAAAGGGACCAGTGTGCTCGACCTTTCCCGCCAACTCCTCCAAGGCTTCGGCGGGTTTCGCGGCCTGCTGAAGGCCAGCCAGCAGGAGCTGGGCGGCATCAAGGGTCTGGGGGAGGCCAAGGTTGCGACCCTGAAAGCGCTGGCGGCCGTGACCGTGCGCTACATGGCCGAGGAAATGCAGCGGGGACCCTTCATCGGGCATTCCCGGGATGTCCAGCAACTGCTTTGCGGCAGGTTCCGCGATCGGGACCGGGAGACCTTCGCCGTGGTCTTTCTGGATACCAGGCACCACGTCCTGGCCGTGGAGGAGATGTTCCAGGGCACCCTCAACAGCGCCACCGTGTTTCCGAGGGAAATCGTCAGAAGGGCCCTGCAGTTGAATGCCGCCGCCATGGTAGCCGTCCACAACCATCCCTCGGGCAACCCCTCGCCCAGCCCGGACGACCGCCAGGTGACCCGGGAGTTGCAGCGGGCCTGCGGCCTGATGGACATCTCCCTGCTGGATCACATCGTCATCGGCGGCAACGACTGTTTCAGCTTTGCCGAGCACCGCCTGCTGTGAGGGGGTGGGGAGCCACCTCTTTCTCCCTCTTCCGGACCAAGCTATAATCCTGGAGAATTCGGGACCGGACGGCAAAAACGTGAAACCATTCCAACCCCACCAGAAGCCGGCTATCCCCAAACGCTTTCCGCCACTGATCCTGTGTGCCTTGCCGCTGGGAGCCTTCCTCCTCTGGTGCCTGCTCTCTCTCTGGCTGGGCCGCTGGGAGGGACAGCCGCCCGAAGTGAGCCTGGACCGCGACTTTACCGCCCTGGGAAAAAACCCCTCCCTGGTGCTCGAGGTCGAGGACGCCCAGTCCGGGTTGAAGCAGCTCTCGGCAGTGCTGGAGGTGGAAGACCAGTCCTTTACGCTGGTCGACCGGAGCTACCCGGGGCCGTGGCTGCTCTTCTTCCAGCGGCGCGGCGCTCAATCCTCGGCCCGTTTCGACCTGGGCGAGATGATGGCCGCCAGCCACCAGATCCGGGAAGCCCCCGCGCAATTGTCGATCACCGCCCGCGACCACTCCTACCGCCGGTTCTTCGGGGGGAACCGGGCTCGGTTGCAACGGGATTTCACCTTCGACATCCGCCCCCCCACCGTCCAGCCGCTGTCCGGGCAGCATTACATCACCCAAGGGGGCTCGGGCTGCGTTCTCTACCGGGTGGGAGACGACACCGAGGTCTCCGGGGTCCGGGTGGGTACCGACTTCTTTCCGGGATACCCCGCCGACCCCGATGGAGACAAGCAGGTCCGATTCTGCATTTTCGGCTATCGCTACGACCTGGGTCCGAATCCGGAAATAAAGCTGGTGGCCGTGGACGCGGCCGGGAATCGGTCGGAGGCCGGCTTCCAGTACAAGCTCTTCCCCAAGAGGTTTCGGCAACGCACCATCCGGCTCAGTCCGGCCTTCCTGCAACAGGTGGTTCCGGCGATTCTCAATGACAATCCTCAGCTCTCCAGCCAGGGCGACCTGGTGAAGGACTTCCTGCAGATCAACGACGGGCTACGGCAGGCCAACCACGAGACGATCAAGCAGCTTTCGAGC
>JAJECY010000094.1 GCA_022821775.1 Acidobacteriota bacterium | reverse complement strand
TACCAGCGGAAACAACTACAGTCCGTGAGGCATTGGAATATTCGGGATCTGGGGACTAAATTGGGGGACATTGTTGACTCAGGGGCGGTCTAGGGCCAGCCGCCCTTCCCGCACCAAGTATCTGGAATCACAAAGCACGGTCGCTCCGGAACAAACCAGGTCGATGTTAAGCGTGGATTCGTTCTGTCCACCCATGTATCTATTCTCGCCGAAGGCAATAAACACCATCCCGGCCTTGCACTCGTCTATGGTTGCCAATCCGGTCGGACGCCTGATACCGGGATTAACGCCAATGCCTATGTGACTGATTCGGTCGCTGTCACCCGAGTGGGTGCCCATGAAATCTGCAAAGGCTTCAGGATTATTGGCTGCCGAGATGTCGGATATGCGGCCGCAATCGAAAGAAACAGCGAGATCACGCACATGCTTCCAGCGGTCGAAGCAAATCGTGCCCTGAACACTGTCTTCGGGAACGGTAAACGATAGCGAACCGTAGGGAAGATTCAAGACAAGGCTGCCGTGCAGGCGCCCATCGCTCTGGTATGCCTGCCTCCCGAGATCACACCTCATGCAACCGTGATTGCGAGTCCTTATTTCGAGGACTCGTCCGTTCTCGACGACCTCCTTGGCCCTCCGTAGAAGTGCTCGTATAGTATCGACATCCGCGCTGATGGCGGCCTCAATCGCTTCGTAGGCCTCACTTCTTGAAACAAGAAGCTCCTCCTGCCGTTTTGCCTTCGGATGTGCAATCAGGCAATAGGGAATCCGCCTGGATTCCTGCTGCTCCACCAAGAGACCGATGCCCTGGTTCCACGCCTCCAGCTTCTCGGCAGGACACAGCGCCGCCAGTGAGCTCCAATCCCTTTCAATGACGATGACGGCATCGACGGTTCTTGCGAGTTCAAACAGGAACGGCGATGGTCGCCGCAGCCAGTCAGGTGACAAGGTCCGGATCCGTTCAGCCTCGTGGGCAATGGAAGTTACGTTAAGGCACGGTACGGCTCCAGCCCTTTCCACGGCAAGAGATACCACGTCGATACACTCCTGCATTGAGGTGTCGCCCCGGATTTCCACAAACTGCAGATGCCGAATGTCCAGACCGACAGTAGCCATGTCCGCCAATTTCTTAAAAAGTGATCGCGTCACAGTTTAAGCCACCATCAACAAACTCCTTGTAGAGAGCTACGACCGATGCAAGCTAGGATGGGAAGCAAGACAGCGTCCAAATGACCGATCATACACAATGCCACTTGAGAGACTCCAGTGAACACCACCCCTGGCGGAGGGGCAACGGATGCCGGAACCCGAGTATGTATACCGCCGGATGACCGGTGGCCTCTTTTGAGCGTGAATCAAGGTGATATTCCTGACTCCCGGCAGAAAGCACGAACTTTGCCTCTGAACGGAGAAGCCCGCCGGCAGGTGGAACGGAAATCGGCGCTCCACTGCAGTTGAGGTGCTCCGGCTATGGTATGTTGGGAGTTGAGACATACGGCCTGATTGGTGGAGCGTCGCGATTGTTGGGTGTTTGGTCCATAACGAGGAAAAATCAGCGAGGGTCCTGCGATGAGCTTGCGGCGAGGCATTGGCATTCTGGTGGTGTTTCTGGTGCTGAGCGGCAATTTGGCAGGATCGGATCAGCAAGAACTGCTGCAGGTTCGGTGGAGCGAGTTGAAGACATTGATCGGCGGCAAAAGGGTCACGCTACAACTCGCCGAAGGCGCCAAGGTAGGGGGCCGGATCGGAAGGGTGAACGCTGCTTCACTTGCCTTCAACGTCACGAAGAGCAGCAATCTAAAGGATTACCCCAAAGGCAGGATCCGAATCCCCCGAGAATCCGTTACTCGAATCGAGGTGCGAGGGCTCAAGGAGAATAGAGGGAAACGGGTCGCCGCGACCGTGGGAACGTTTGTCGGAACCATGATGGGAAGCATGGTTGCCATTGCCGGGACCGAAGCCGGTGAACCCGGTGACAAGTATTATGGCAGCTACGCCGCGAGTATAGCCATCTCCACGGCAGTTGCCATATTGGTGAACCGAGCCCTTCGTCCCAAGGACATCACCCTCATCGAAATCCTGCCCGATTCAACCGGTGCACGGATGCCGCCCCACACAAACAAGATTGAAAGTTCAACAGCGACAGCTTGGGGAGAAGCGCCAGTCCCCTCATTATTGGAATTGGACGAACCAAGTTCGGCACGACTCCGCCGGCAAGCCCGGCGAGATCTGATGCGGCAAGGTTTACCTCTTGATCTGGGAAGTCCGCCCGTTCAGGGTGTACAGGCAGGTATGGGGAGACCAGGGGACAGTGTTGAACGATTGGAATAACGTTTTTCCGGGTTCTACGCCTTCCTGGCAAGTTGCCAGTCCATCTTCGTTATGTAATTTGAAAGTAAGAGTTTCATATTGTTCACCCGTGAAATAGTTCCGGCTCTTGAGTTGGTCGGGTAGAACGTTGCCGGATGGGCACACAGAGCCCTTCACGCAGTCCCCTTGCGGAATTCTGAGACGGCAACGATCCTTGCAGCTAGGAGGGAAGAATCTGTGAGCGGCCTCCTCAACATCGCTATTTTTCTTTCTCTTACCGCGGCCGCATCGGAAACGCCTTCGGTTGGTTTGCATGGGGCCGTCTCCGAGGGAGATGCGGCATCGGTGCGGCGTGAGCTCGGCAAGGGCGCCGATCCCAACCGGAAGAACCTCGACAGCCTCACCCCCCTGCACTTGGCTGCCCGCAAGGGCCGCCTCGAAATCGCCCGACTGCTCCTGGAGAAAGGGGCTGACCCCAACGGGAGGCAGGACACGGCGGGCCGCACGCCGCTTCACCTTGCCGTGGAGCACCGGCATAGAGAGGTCACCAGGCTGCTACTGGAGGAGGGGGCCAATCCCAACCTGATGGCCCGCTATGGAACGGGTGAAACCCTGGCGCCGTTGCAGCTGGCCGCCCGGAGCGGCGATGGTGAAACCGCCCGGTTGCTGTTGAGGTACGGGGCCCGCCTGGGTAGCCGCTGCTCCGGCTGTGGGTCTCAATTGCTCCATTTGGCGGCACGAACCGGGAATGCCGGCCTGGCCCGGTTGCTGCTGACCCAAGGGGGCGATCCGTCCACTCCACGGGACGGACTGCTGCCGGCCCAGGTCGCGGCTCGGCATGGGCAGCGGGAACTAACCCGGTTGTTGGGAGGAAGTGAAGTCGAACTCCAGGCCCCCAGTACGGACGGAACCGAGGGCCGGAAAGCATCGACCCAAGCCGGCGCCAACGTTTACGGATCGCAGAGCTCACAAGCACTGTTGGAACGCGCCCGGCAATGGGCCTTGAGCTTTACCAGGAAACTGCCCGATTTCGTCTGCACCCAGATCACAAAGCGGTTTGACAACCAGGGTCAGGAAGACACGGCGTTGAAAAAGCGCCATGACATCGTCACCAAGGTTCAGTTCGTCGCCGGGGCCGAATCCTACTTGACGCTCACCGTGGATGGGAAGCCCTCCCAAAGACACATCCGGGAGATCAGCGGCATGGGAGAGTTCGGCAGTACGTTGCAGGCCCTTTTCCGGCCGGATTCGCCCGCCCGCTTCTTCCACGAGGGAGAAAGCCTGGTCGACGGGCAACCGGCCGTTGTCTTTGCCGTCACCCACCCGTCCGGCTACCAGTTGTATACGGGTGTCCTGCACGACGGCACCCTGCAGAATTTCGTCCGGGTCGGCTATGAAGGGCACATCCATATTGCCAAGGAATCGGCGGCGGTACTGCGGGTCGCGGGCAAGCGGATCTTCGGCGTCCCGGCCGATTTCCCGGTGCGACAGGCGCGCTTTCAGATCGATTACGGCCCGGTGGACATCGAAGGCAACACTCACTGGCTGCCTGTCAGATCGAGGGATGTTCTGGTGGGAAGGCGCGGCTGGATCAACCAGAATGAAAACAAGTGGATGAACTATCGCCGGTTCGCTACAAGAACCACTCTGGATTTCGGAAAGTGAGCAGGCAGCCCCGGAAACCGTGCTTCTCCTCCGCTGAAGACTCCACCCTGCCCCAATGCGGGCCGGATGCTACAATGAGCGGCTTGCATATGCGGGCGAGACGCCCGCGCTCCCGGGTGATCGCCTCCCGGCGGGACTGGGCGATTTGGGCGTTCGAGCCTGAATGAAAAAGAAAATTCCATACCTGCTGGCCCTCGTCGTCCTGGTCTTCTATGGCCTCCACCAGGACTTCTGGTTCTGGAACCAGGCCGACCCGCTCATTCTGGGCTTCATACCCATCGGCCTCTTCTACCATGCGCTCTATTCCATCGCCGTGGCCGGCCTCATGTGGGTTCTGGTCCGGTACTGTTGGCCCGGCCACCTGGAGAAGGCCGCAGTCAACCCGGAGTCACCGTCCTCCACCCGTTCCGAGAAACCGACTGCATCATGATTCCCACCCTGGTTGTGCTGGTCTACCTGGCCCTGGTTCTCTACATCGGAATCTTTGCCTTTCGCCGAGCTGCTTTCCGGCACGGGGCTGAAGACTATTTTCTGGCCGGCCGTTCCCTGGGGCCCTTCGTCTTTCTCTTTTCGCTGTTCGGGACCAACATGACCGCCTTCACCATCCTGGGGGCCTCGGGGCACGCTTTCAACAACGGGATCGTCACTTATGGCCTGATGGGCTCCTCCTCGGCGCTCATCATCCCTCTGACCCTCCTGCTGATCGGTACCCGCACCTGGGCGCTGGGCAAGAAACACGGCTTCATGACCCCTGTGCAGATGTTTCGGGACCGTTGGGAATGCAGCCACATCGGAACGGCCATCTTTGCCCTGCAAGCGCTCTTCCTGGTCCCCTACATCATCATTGCCGTCAAGGGAGGCGGGACCATCCTGCAAGCGATCAGCGGCGGCTGGGTCCCTTACTGGATGGGCGGCAGCCTGGTGGCCCTGGTGGTGATGAGCTACGTCTTCTTTGGCGGCATGCGTGGCACCGCCTGGGTGAACACCTTTCAAACCACCCTGTTCCTGAGTTTCGGCGTGGCTGCGCTTCTGGTGATCGGCGCCGGAATGGGGGGCTTCAGCGCAGCCATGGAGAGAATCGCCCAATCCCCCGCCCTGGCACCACTGCTCACGCGGGAGAACGTCTCGCCGCTCTATTATCTCAGCTACACCTTCATCCCGCTGTCTGCCATCTGCTTTCCCCACATCGGCATCTTCTGCCTGACCGCCCGCCGCATGTCCCAGTTCCGCAAGACGGTGATCCTCTATCCGATCTGCATCATGGCCATCTGGCTACCCTGCGTCTTTCTGGGGGTGGCGGCCAACGGCGCCGAAGACTTTCCCCAGATCCA
>JAJECY010000084.1 GCA_022821775.1 Acidobacteriota bacterium | reverse complement strand
TAGGTGCAGCCGCCGTCAAACTGAAGCAAGCTTCCCCGACCGAGAACCATCTCCCGCCGAGGTGTGGAATCGGCCCACAGGGCCCTTTCGGGCCCCGCGTAGAGAGCCAGAAAGTGAATCTGGCTGCCGCCCTCGGCGTGCATCCGGGCCGACATGATGTTGGCGATGTCCCGTTCGGTCATTCCCTCGCTCATGGCCTCGAAACCGGCCTTCACCCCCAGGCAGGAGATGCGGCATGCCTCCCGCAACCGCCGCACCTCTTCCGGAGACTTGATACGGCGAACGGCCCACATGATTTCCCCGCAATCGTCCCAGCCAACCCCCGGCAAGGCTGCCCGAATGCGATCGAAGCATTCCACCGACAGCCCCATGCGGAAGTGGGCGCTCAGCTCGGTGGCGATACGGGCCCGGCTCAGTCCCAGCTTCCGCAACCAGGATGTAGTCGCCTGCACCAGGCTGTCACCGACGCCGCCGGTATAGAATCCCACCGGGAAATCCCATCGGATCACGGTCTCCACCCAGGCGGCCTCGGCTTGAATCTGGCAACCTTCAGGGCAGAAAACGGCTGGAGGAAGATCCTCCCTTCTGGGGATAAAGGCCAGGTAGAAGTAGGCGGGCACGATCCAGCCCACTTCATAAAATCCGGTGGCGTAGCGCACATTGCTCTGCTGGGTCAGCAGCAGTCCGTCGACTCCCGACCGCTCCATCTCTTCCCGGAGCCGCCTCAGGCGCCGCTCGAACTCCTGCCGGCTGCAGTCGGCGAAAAATCCGCTTCGTTTCTGGTGGGTGACCTTCAGGCTGTCGGGCATGGATTCTCCCGGGCGACAGGATGCAAGGGAGCCCGTCGGATGGACCGGACCGCTGGGAGCAGTCCCAATCTCAAGTCATATCCCGGGTAACCAGCAGGGCGACCGGCGTCGAAAGACGCCGGGCCTTCTCGACCGAGGCGTTGACCTTGGGAACGTCCTGCTCGTCGTGGAGGTAATCGAAGGGCAACCCCCAGGCCTGCAAGGTGGGCTCGGTGAGCAGCGCCGCCGAGTCCACGTCGGGACGGCTCAGCAGGTGCGGGTCGGGTTCGCCGGAGCGCTGCCCGACGCGCTCCAGCTTGGCATAGCCCCGAAAGGTGATCAGACAGAGAAGGGGAATCCTCATCCGCTGGACCGTGCCGCGAAAGCTGTCTCCGCTCTCCAGCAAGCCGGTGTTCTGGATCAGGACGGCCGGGACACGGCCTCCCATCCACAGTCCCGCGGCCATGGCGAAGGCCTCCCCTTCGCGGGTGACTAGGCGGATGACCGGCTCTCCGCCCCCCTTCAGCAGGGCGAACAGGGCCGCCGAGCTGTTGTCGGGCAATCCCACCAGGTCGGTGACCCCCACCTTGCAAAGCGCCTCGACAATGGACCGGGCCTTGGCCATGACGCTATCTCAAAGCCAGGTCGAAGCAGGCCATTTCCTGGGAATTTCGAACCAGCAGCAAGCCTTCGGAAATGGCCGGGTGATTCCAGGTCCTGCCCCGAATCGCGGAGAAGCGGGTCAACTCGTGGTGCCGCTCGGGATCGGCCTCGACCAGCACCAGGTCGCCCGACTCGGTCAGGACGATCAGGTGGTCCCCGGCCAGCAGAAGCTGTCCATGCCCGTACCGGCCACCTTTCCACTTGAGCTCGCCGGTCTCAGCCCGGATACAGGCCAGAATGCCCTCGTCCAGCCCGTAGATGAACCCGTCCTTCAGCACCGAGCAGGTGAACTTGTTCTTCATGCGGCGATTCTGCCACAGGGCGCTGGCTGCAAAACCTCCGGTAGTCGGTTGCACCTGCACCACCGCCGCGCCGTGGCCGTAGCCCGCCGAGATGAAGACCCGATCCTGTCCCAAGAGAATCGGTTGGGCGACGTTGACGTCATAGTCGGTGATCCAGGGAAAGTCCCAGAGGAGAGATCCGTCCTCGCCCGAAAGCCCCATCATCCGCTTGGCGCTCACGATCAGAAGCTGGGGTTGTCCGGCCAGGGTCACCCACATGGGCGAGGTGTAGGCCTGCTTGTCGCTCAACGATTTCCACAAGGCGTTCCCCGTCTCCTTTTGGTAGGCCGCCACCGATCTGCCACGGGAACCTCCCGGCAGGACAATGACCTTCTCACCCACGATCAGGGGCGAGGCCGACATGCCCCAGGTCAGGTTCCTGGCCCGGCTGTCCTGCAGAATGTTTCGAGACCAGATCAAGCGCCCCTCGGAGGCATCCAGGCAGTGCAGCTCTCCGGTGGCGCCCAGCGCGTAGATTCGGCCCTCGTGCCAGGTGGGAGTGGCCCGGGGCCCGTCCCCTCCCAGGGACTCGTCGAAGAAGGCCTCCCAGGAATGGGTCCAGATCTCATCTCCCGTCCGTATGTCGTAAGCCGCCACCACTTCCAGGGCGCCGCGTTGCTCGATGGTGAAGGCCCGCCCCTCGGCCAGCACCAGCGATGCATACCCGCCGCCGACGGATCGACGCCAGAGGGGTTTCAACCCCTGCTCGGGCCAACGGGTCAGGATGGGGGCTCCCCGATAACGGCCGTCGCGTCTCGCCCCTCTGAAATCGGTCCATTCTTCGGCTGTTGACGGGGCCGCCGATGCGGTACCCGCAACGCCGGCAATGGAGGGAGTCAAAGCAGCCCCCGAGGGCCTGGTCTCACTCCCCGTCCAAAGCGGCAGCACCGCCATAGGAGCCAGTGCCCCGCAGGCCAGACCCCGCATCAGGCTCGAACGCATCCAGGCTCTCAGGATCATGTCGCCTCCTCGACTCAGGGCTGCTGGCACCGATTGGTTGAAGATATCCCAGACCGTCCCATTGGCCAACCGGAAAACGCCGCAAAACCCGATGCCCTCTGGCGAGCCCGCATTTCTCAGCAGGGGGCGTGATGGTGATTCGACTCTCGAATTCCAACGTTTAGTCTGAAGCAACACGGATGCCCAGGCCTGCAAGCCGGCCGTCTTCAGAATAAATCCTGTGCATCCTGTGCATCGATGTGAATCAAACATCTGCCAGTGTTCGACTTTGAACCGGTTTGCAGCCACCAGTGGCAGGTGGATGTTTCAGCTCACCGTCTCGGCGATCACAAGCCCGGCAAAAAGCGGCTTCAGTTGGAAACAGTTGTAATAAACTGACCCCAACTCCATCCGGATCGACAAGAAAGGCCCGATCATGAACCCGGCAGCTCGGATGCTTCCTCTCCTTTGGATCTTCCTGCTGGCCATGGGAGGCCTGGCCTCCAGCGGCTGTTACCGCCACCCTCAACCTCCGGATACAGCTCGCAAAGCAGCGCCCCGGCCCGGCGGGACCTATGCCGCCGCCAGGCACGGCGGCGGCTACATGCACAACTATTACCTGCCGCCGGCGCCTTCGGCCACGCCTTGGGCCCCCGCCTGGTCTCCCGACGGCAAGCAGATCGCCGTCGGGCTTCAGGGTTCCATATGGCGAATCGACTTGGCCAGCCGGGAAGCCTTTGAGCTGACCTGCGACGAGCGCTATCACTCCTCTCCCGACTGGTCCCCCGACGGCAGGTGGATCGTCTACACGGCCGACCACGACGGCCGCACCATTCAGCTTCAAATCCTGAACCTGGAAACGGGACAGTCCCATGCCCTGACCGACGACGCTCACCTCTATGCCGATCCCGTCTTTTCCCCCGACGGAGACCGGCTGGCCTACGTCTCCACCGCACCCAACGGGTACTTCAACATCTACGTGCGCCCCGTCCGGGAGGGGCGCTGGTCCGGACCGGCCATTGCCCTTACCCGGGACCAATCCTATGGAAACAGCCGGCTCTACTTCGGGGAGTGGGACATGCACATTCAACCTGCCTGGAGCCCGGACGGGAAAGAGTTGCTCTTCCTCTCCAATCGGAGCGTCCCGCTGGGATCGGGGCATGTATGGCGCATGCCGGCCGAACCGCCGGGCATGGCCAGGGCCGAACCCATCCTGAAGGAGCAGACCCTCTACCGAACCCGCCCCCACGTCTCTCCCGATGGAAGGCGTTTCATCTATTCCTCCACCGGCGGGGCCGCCGACCAGTTCAGCCACCTCTACGTGCTCCCCGTCACCGGCGGGGCGCCCTACAAGCTGACCTTCGGCCGTTACGACCACTTCCATCCCCGCTGGTCGCCGGACGGAGAGCGGATCGCCTACATCTCCAACCGGCCCACGCTTCCATCCGGTCCCGGATTGCCGCGCTTGTGGCTGATGGAGACTTACGGGGGCCGCAAGGAGAGGGTGCAGCCTCAGAAACACCACTGGAAACGTCCCGTGGGCATTCTCCGGGCGGAGGTGCGGGACGATAGCACCGGCCGCAAGACGGCTGCCCGGATCTACGGGCGAGCAGCCGATGGCAAGTTCTACCCGCCTGGAAACAGCTACGCCCGCGTCGGCGTCTCGGGAGAGCCTCTGTTCCACACTGCCGGGGAGTTCGAGATGACCCTGCCTCCGGGGAAAATGACCCTGGAAGCGGTCAAGGGACTGGAGTACCGCCCTGCCCGGCAGGAAGTGGAAATCCGGGCCGGTGAGGTCTCCCGGGTCAGTCTGGTGCTGTCACCGATGGTCGATATGGCCGCGCGGGGATGGTACGGCGGGTCCACCCACGTGCACATGAACTACGGGGGAAACCTGAGGAATACACTGGAGAACCTGATGTTCCTGGCCAGAGCCGAGGATCAGGATGTGGTGTGCGAGCTGATCGCCAACAAGGACAACCGCATCCTGGACTGGGACGCCTTCGTTCCCAACCGGATGGAACACCCGGTCTCCCTGTCCGACCCCGACCTGGTGGTGATCGTGGGGGAAGAGTACCGCCCCCCCTTTCACGGCCACGTCTCGCTGCTGGGACTTCGAGACCATCTCATCTCGCCCTTCACCACCGGCTACGAAGGCACTGCCATCGAGAGCCTCTACCCCAGCAACACCGACATGTTTCGCAAGGCCAGGGCGCAAGGGGCACTGGTCGGATATGTTCACGCCTATTCCGGGGAAACCGATCCTTTGGAACGGGGTCTGACCCACGCCAGGACCTTTCCGGTCGATGCGGCCCTGGGCACGGTCGATACCCTGGAGTGGTCCTCCCCCAACTCGGCCACCCTGCGTGTCTGGCACCACAGCCTGAACAACGACCTGGGCATCACGCCGGTGGGGGGCGAGGACGCCATCACCGACCTGCACCGATCCGGCATGCCGGGGGCCTTCAGGACCTACGCCTACCTGAAAGGCAAGCTGTCCGCGGAATCGTGGATCGAGTCGATCCGGCAGGGTAGGACCTTCATCAGCAGCGGTCCCCTGTTGGACTTCCGCATCGAGGGGCGGATTCCCGGCGATCGATTGGAACTGCCCGAGAAAGGGGGAGCCATCCGCCTGAAGGCCAAGGTCTGGTCCATTGCCCCCCTGG
>JAJECY010000196.1 GCA_022821775.1 Acidobacteriota bacterium | reverse complement strand
CACCAGGGCCTGAGTCACCGGGTGCCGGGTCTGAGCGGCGGCGGCGGCAATCCCGGCTGATCCCATTCCGCTCTCGTTACTGAATATTCCCCTGGCAACCCCGAACCGGATGGCCTGCATGACGGTGGCGCCGGCAAATCCTCCGGCGGCGGCGGCCGGAGTGAAGGCCGAGACCACCACCTGGTGGATGACGGCCGGGACCTCCTGCCAATGAATGGCCACCACGGCCAGACCGCTGATCAGATAGAGGACGATCATGGCCGGCACCAGGGCGCTGACCACTCTTGCAATGGAACGAATTCCGCCCAGGGTGACCGCCCCGGTCGCCAAGGCAACGCCGACTCCCGTCCATGCGAATGGAATTCCGAAAGAGGTCTGAAGCGCCTGGGCCACCGAGTTGGATTGCACCGTATTCCCGATTCCGAAACTGGCGCAGACCGTCAGCACCGCAAACAGCACGGCCAGCCATTTCTGCTTCAGGCCCCGCTCCAGGAAATACATCGGCCCGCCGGCCATCTCCCCTCTTTCGTCCGTGATCCGGTACTTGACGGACAGCAGTGCCTCCCCGAACTTGGTGGCCATCCCCACCAGACCGGTCATCCACATCCAGAAAAGCGCTCCCGGGCCTCCGGAGGCAATGGCCGTGGCCACGCCGGCGATGTTGCCGGTGCCAACGGTTGCGGCCAGGGCGGTCATCAGGGCCTGGAAGTGGGAGATATCCCCCTGGGCCTGTGGCTCCCGCCGCCGGATCAGGGCCAGATGGAGAGAGGGCAGCAGCTTCCTGAACTGCAGTCCCTTGAGCTTGACCGTGAGAAAGAGACCTGTCCCCACCAGCAGGACCAGCATGGGCGGTCCCCAGACGATGTCGGAGGCTATTTCAAGCAAACCGGCCTGTTGCATTGGGCTCCTCCTCTCGATGCCGAACCATATCCCACTTCCAGCCGAGAGACAATCACCGCCTCAGAGCGAATGTGGTGTGTTAAAGTACGCCCATGGCGTCCCACTCAGTGCCAACGTCTTCACCGGTTGCTTCGGGCCGGGCTCGGCATCGGGTTCCGGATTTCTCAGGCGCCGGTCCGCCACTAATGAAATCCCTGATAAAGCTGGGATTCGCAGTTTTGCTGGCCCTGGCGGGGCTGGCGCTCCCGCACCTCGCTCGGAGTGTCATCGCTCACAGCCCGCCTGCCGAGGAAAAGCGGCCGTTCGGGGAAAGTTGGTCCATGGTTCTGGGGCAGGTGCGCAGCAATGCTCTGGCCTACAGCGATCAATTGCCCGATTTCATCTGCAATCAGACAACTCAGCATTTCGTCCGTACCCTGGCTCCGACCGTGGTGTGGAGAATGACCGGCAGATTCGTGGCGGCTCTCTCCTATTACGACAAGAAGGAGCACTACGAAATCGTGTCGGTCAACCGGAAACCGGCGCCGGGAACAACCATGGAAAACATGTCCGGATCGCTTTCCATGGGAGAGTTCGGCTCGGCCCTGCGAGGGTTGTTCGAACACAGAACCCAGGCCGAGTTCCGGCCCGCAGGATTCAAGAAAATCAACAACATCGAGACGCTCTGTATCGCCTTCAAGGTCTCGCAGGCACGGTCCAGGCGGTTTATCAGCTATGACGACAAGACCATCATAACCGCCTACCGAGGACGATGTTGGGTCGACCCCGACAACTATCGAATTGTCCGCCTGGAGAAAAAGGCCGTCGGCATTCCCGGAGATTTTCCGGTCACCCGGTTTGACACGATCGTCGACTATGCGCCCGTCGATATTTCAGGTTCTTCCTACTGGCTGCCAAAGGAGGCCGAAATCTGGATCAGCCGTCGCCTCCCTGGAGTCACCCTCAAGACCACCGGCATACGAACCAAGAGCAAAATTCAATTCGACGATTACCGCAGATTCGGAACCGGTGTCAAGCTGGTGACCGAATAGCCTGTGGGCGGGAGCGGGTATTACTCCGGAGCGACCGGCAGAACTCGCCCGGCCTCCACATCCCCTGTCCTGCGCATCTCCGGCGGGGACTTGATCCCGAAAACCCAGCGAAAGATCCGCTTGATATCCTCCAGGATCAGGTAAAGGGAAGGAACCAACCCGAGCGTGATGAAGGTGGCGAAGAGGACGCCGAAGGCCAGCGATATCGCCATCGGGATCAGAAACTGGGCCTGCACGCTCTTCTCCAGGATGAGGGGCGTGATGCCGGCCGCCGTGGTCAGAGAGGTCAACAGAATGGGACGGAAGCGCAGGATACCGGCCTGATGAACCGCCTTGACCAGAGGCATGCCCTGCTTGCGATGTTCGTTGATGAAGCTGACCAGGACCAGGCTGTCGTTGACCACGATTCCGGTCAGGGCCACCACCCCGAGAATGGTGAGAATACTGGTCGAATAGCCCAGAATGATGTGCCCCCAGATGGCGCCGACAATCCCGAAGGGTACGGCCGACAGCACGATCAATGGCTGCAGGTAGGATCTGAACGGAATGGCCATCATGGCGAAGATTCCCAGCACAACCAGGGAAAAGCCCTGGGCCAGTCCTTCCAGGGTCTCCTGTTGATCGCGCTGTTGCCCCTCGAAGCTGTAGGCGAAACCCGGAGTTCTCCTCTGCAGACCCGGGAAAAAGCTGGTGTCCATGTCGCCCAGGACCTCATTGGCGGTCGTTACCGCCGGGTCTACATCCGCGGTGACGGTAATGGTTCGCTGTCGATCCACCCGGGAAATGGTGGCGAAGCCTCGCCCCATCTGGGCCGTGGCTACCGTTGAGAAGGGGACTTCACTGCCGTTGGGGGTACGAATTCTCATTCTCTCCAGCGTTCCCACCGATCGTCTCTCTTCGGCCGGATAGCGCACCATCACTCTTACATCGTCCCTTCCCCGTTGAATGCGCTGGGCTTCCTCTCCGAAAAACCCCTGGCGGACCTGACGGCCCAGGTCCTGCAGCGACAGGCCGAGTGACTCCGCTTTGGGCGTAATGTCCAATTTCAGCTCGGGCTTGCCTCCCCGAAAGGAATCGTTGATGTCGATCACTCCCGGGTACTGGCTCAGCTTCTCCTTGGTTGCGGTCGCCACATGGCGGAGTCGGTCGATTTCCTGACTGCTGAGCTGGATATCGATGGCCTTGCCGCTTTGAATCAGATTCGTATTGTATGTAAGCTCCACCGCTCCCGGAACGGGTCCGGCCAGTTCCCTCCACCGGGCGCCGATCTCACGACTGGTGATGTTCCTCGATTCCGAAGGAACCAATTCGATCATGACCTCCGCCCTGTAAGGGGTGGAATACCTGTTGGCGTCGCCCGATCGATTGCCGCGCTCGGACTGAGCCCGATTGGGTTGCTCGCCCACAACGGTCAAGACATGACGGAACAGGGACCCGCCCGTTTCCTGCTTGATCTCCCCGTCCAGTTGAAAGGCGGCTTTCTCGATCCTCCGGATGGCCCGGGTGGTCACCGCGGCCGGGGTCTCCTGCGGCATGGTCAGGTCGACAACCACGTAGTCGGATTCGATTTCGGGGAAATAGGTGAAGTCGATCAGCCCTCCGGCCACAAGACCCGCGGTCAGCAGCAGGGTCGCCAGGGCCACGGCCAATGTCAGGTAGCGCCACTCGAGCGCGATCAGGAACAGCGGCCGATAAACCCGGTGAATGAATCTGTCCAGGCCATTCCCGAAAAACCCGAAGAAACCGTCCCAGATCCGGGTCGGGAGG
Source organism: Acidobacteriota bacterium (assembly GCA_022821775.1). GTDB lineage: Bacteria > Acidobacteriota > Terriglobia > Versatilivoradales > Versatilivoraceae > Versatilivorator. The sequence continues at coordinate 17,546 of JAJECY010000196.1, read as the reverse complement.
GACTTCGTCTTCCCTTCCCTGGGAGGACGATAGTGGGAGACATGATAGGGCAGGACCAGCTTGGATTCGATGAGCGAAAACATCAAGGTCGGAATGACGATCAAGGGGATTACCCGCCAGATGGGACCGGCCGACCCCTGCACAAACAGCATCGGAGTAAAGGCCATGGCCGTGGTCAGCACGCCAAAGACCACGGGAACGGTGACCCGCTGGGTCCCCTCGATGGCCGCCGACAAACCCTTCCCGGTCGCCTCCTGCCTGGAAAATACGCTCTCTCCAACCACGATGGCGTCGTCCACCACGATCCCCAGGACCATGATGAAGGAAAACAGGGAAACCATGTTGATCGATACATCGAAAACGGGCATCAGCGCCATGGTCCCGAGGAACGAAATGGGAATCCCGATCGTCACCCACAAGGCCAGCCGAAGACGCAGGAACAGGGTCAGAACCACAAAGACCAGCAACAGCCCGGTCAGGCCGTTCTTGATGAGCAGGTTCATGCGGCTTTCCAGGATCGAGGACTGGTCCCCCCAGGTGGTGAGAGCGATACCGTCCGGCATCCGACCCTGTGATTCGGCCACATACTCCTTGACTGCCCGGGCCACCTCCAGGGCGCTTTCATCGCCGACCCTGAAGGCCTGAACCATCACGCTTGGCTGGCCGTCGAGCCAGGAAAACTTGTCCGCGTCTTCGAACCCGTCGACCACCCGGGCCACATCACCCAGTTGCAAGCGACTCCCGTCCTGCCGGGTGAGCAGAGTCAACTTGGCGAACTCCTCGCCCCGGTAGGCCTGTCCCTTGGTCCGCAGAAGGATTTCCCCACTCTCCGCCTTGACCGACCCGCCCGGCATATCCAGCGATCTTCGCCGGACCGCTCCCGCCACCTGGTCAAAGGTCAGCCCGTGGCGTCGCAGATCTTCCTCGGAAACCTCGATCGAGACTTCGTAGAGTCGCGCGTTCCTCAATTCAACCTGGCTGAGCTCCGGGAGCAGCAACAATTCATCCCGCACCTGCTCACCGAGTCTTTTCAAGGTCAGTTCGTCGGCATCCCCCGAAATGGAAACGAAGATCACCTGGTTTCGGATTCTGGCCTCTTCGATCACGGGTTTCTCGGTATCCTCGGGAAAGGTGTCGATGGCGTCCACTCTCGCCTTGACTTCGTCCAGGAGCATCCTCGAGTCGTAGCCTGCCTCGATTTCGACTCTCACCGTTCCCATGCCCTCGTTGGCCGTCGACAGAACCCTCTCGATGCCCTCCAATCCCTGAAGCGCTTCCTCCACGCGGATACAGACGGCTTCCTCGACTTCTTCCGGAGCGGCGCCGCGATAACTCACCGATACCGAGATGACGCCGACCGAAAATTCGGGGAAGACCTCCTTCTTGAGATCGGGAAGCGTCAATGCGCCCGCCATGACGACCGTGATCATCAGCAGGTTGGCAACCACTCCGTTTTGGGCAAACCAGGCAATGAGCCCCTTCATTGCTCCTCCAGCAACACCTCGCGTTCGAGGTCGCGATCAGGCGGGGTCCTGATCCGCGACCGAATCGTCCACAACTTCAACCCTCATGCCGTTGACCGGCGTCTGAACCACCGACACGCACACCCGCTCTCCCTCGCTGAGACCGGAGGCGATCAACACCTGGTCGCGCTCGGCCCGCAGAACTTCAACCGCACGGTAGTAGAGGCGGTCCGCCTCATCCACCACCAGCACCTGGTCGCCCCTCAGGACGGACCGCGGCAACACGACCACGTCACGCACCCACTTCCCCCGGATTTCAGCCTCCACAAACATTCCTACGGCCAGCGGAGGACGACTCCGGTCGCTGCCTCTGCCATAGGGATCCTTGACCTCGGCGACGGCGTGCACCATTCGGGTGCGGGGATCGATCTCCCCCTCGGTCCGGGAAATCCGACCCGACCACTGGTGCCTCTGTCCGGCAAACTCGGCATTCAAGACGACCGTAGGGCCTCCCGCGGGCCGGGTTTGTCCCCGATAGGCAAGAGGCAGGTGAAGATAGGCCAGTTCGTCATCCGGAATCGGCAAGCGGACCTCGGCAAAATCGACCCCGTAGAGTCGCGCAAGAGCAGCGCCCGGGGCGATGAATTGACCGACATCGACCGTCTCCGACCAGACCCGCCCGTCGTAAGGAGCCTTGACCCGGGTGCGCTCCAGATCATACTCGGCATGTTCCAGGGCCGCTTCAGCCGCTGCCAGCGAGGCTTTCGCCTCATTGATCTGAGGTTCTCGCAACACCAGCGAAGTGGGAGGGCCACTGCCCAGATTTTCCCATTCCTGTCTGGCCAGGGCGGCTTCCTGCTCCTCTGTCGCCAGCTTGAGCCTGGCTTGGGCGACCGCCGCGCGGGCCCGCACCACCGCCAGTTCATAGACCCTCGAATCGATTCGGAGAAGCACTTCCCCGTCGTTGAAGAAGCCACCGGCAACCAGTGCCGGCGACACCCAGACCACTCGCCCCGACACTTCCGAGGTCAACTGAGACGCGGTTCTTGGCGCCACGGTACCCTCGGCGTGCACTATCAGCCGGCGGCTTTCCGGTTTCACCTCCATGACGTGAACCAGCGGCAGCGAGATTTCCGGCGGACGCTGCTCCGGCTCGGGCTTGGCTCGTATAATCAGCAGGGCGACGTAGGCGCCCAAGGCCAATACCAAGACGGGAAGTCCGATCTTGAGTGCTAGTTTCATACCCATTTTCCTTTGGGACTATAGCTGACTCCAACCCTGCGAAGAAAATACCCTCAGAAGCTCCCTCCCAGGGCCAGATGCAGGTTGACCCGGTTGTCGAGCTGCAGGCGCCTGAGGGTCAGCAACTGGCTTTCCGAATCGATGGCCGTCCTCTGGGCGGCCAGCAAGGTGATGATTCCCGCCAGACCCGAGCGGTATCGCTGCTCGGCCAGGTCCCGAGCGGCAACCGATTGTTCCGCTGCATCCTCTATCGCCTCCAGCCTGCGTCGGAGCACCTCTTCCGCCGCCAAGGCCGCTTCCACGTCGTTGTAGGCGGCCAGAACGGCGCTCTCGTATCGGGCTGCCGCCTCTTCCGCCCGCGCCTGGTTGAGGGTAACCCCCGCTTTCAGCCTGCCACGGTTGAAGACGGGCTGCACCACGTTTCCGAGCAGAGACCAGACCAACAATTCAGCCGACAGCAGGTTCCGCAACTGGTCGCTGGAGGTGCCGAAGGTGGTGGTGAGGCTGAAACGGGGCCGGAGCTGAGCCCTGGCCTCGGCGATTCTGGCGTCGGCCGCCAGCAGGTCCCGTTCGGCCGCCACCAGGTCCGCCCGGCGGTGGACCAGTTCGGAAGGCAGGCCGGTCGGGACCCGGTCGGGCCCCTCGGGCAGGTCCTTCCCCAGCTCATGGCGGCCGTCAGGATAGTCGCCCATGAGGATTTGAAGCTGACGGGCGCTGCGGTCGGCACTCTCCAGGCGCGACTGCAGCACCGCTTCGGCGATTCTCAACTCGGCCAGGGCCAGGCGCAGATCCAGGGCGGGACGGACACCGCCTTCAAAGCGGGCCCGAATGCGCCCGGCCGACATCCGGTAGCTCTCCACCGAAGATCGAGCCAACTCGACCTGCCTGTCGGCCTCAATCGCCGCAAACCAGGCTCTGGCCGCCCGGGCCGAAAGCGACAGGCGGGCCGCCTCCAATTCCGCCTGGCGAGCCTGGGCGTTGGCCACCGCCGCCAGCTTCCCCGCCTTCATCTTTCCCCACAAGTCCACCTCCCAGCCCAGATTGAGCGACAGACCCGTGCTGGAGAAAGTCCGGCTCAACACGCTCCCTTCCGCACCGGGCAAACGGAGTCCCAGGAAGTTCTGCTTCCGGCCTCCCAGGTCGAAGCCGGCGTCCAGTTGGGGCAATTGGGCGGCCGAGGCGATTCGGGCCTGGGCCTGGGCCGCTTCAATGCGAGCCGCAGCGGCTCGCAGGTCCTGGTTTCGTTGCAGGACTCGAGAGACCACTCCATCCAAACCTTCATCGCCAAAAGAGGTCCACCAATCGCTTGGGCCGGCAGCCGGAACCGATTCCCCAGCGGTCCAGGCATCGGGGACTTTCACGACCGACGCCCGAGCGGGTCGTTGCAGCGACCGATTGCAACCGGCAGTCACAGCCGACAACGCGGCCACGAGCAAGACACCATAGACCCATCGACCTCGCTCCATCATCCCAAAACCTCCCTTTTGCTCTCCCCTGCCATTTCCGTATCTTCTGTTCGCGGCAGCGGGGCACGCAGTCCGGCGGTGGCGAACCGGGTCAGTCGCTCGATATTGGCCTCGACCTCGTTCCCTTTGGCGGCTTCGGCGCCCAATTGCCGCACGCAATCTCCTTGCATCAACGTGTGGGCCATGGCCCCGATGACAAAGTGCATGCGCCACATGAGTTCGGTCTTGGGCAGCTCCGGCGCCGCCTGCTCGAATGCCGCCGAAAAACGCCGGACCACTTCCTGAAAAAGATCCACGAACATGGTCTGGAGCTGCCCCGAGGACTCGGAGTAGATCCGGCCGCAAAGCCGGGTGAAGGTCTCGCCCTTTTCGGCCTGCAGCCACAGCCGCAACGGCGGCCCCACCAGGATGCGCACCAGATCTTCCAACCGGGGCTGTTGCGGCCGGCAGCGTTCGAGCAGGTCGTCCAGCAGTCGCAGCCGCTCGCGATTGAGCGGACCGATACGGCGAACAAAGACTTCCCTCACCAGCGCTTCCTTGGAGCCGAAGTGATAGTGGATGGCAGCCAGGTTCACCCGCGCTTCCGCCGTAATGGTTCGGACCGAGACCCCGTCGATGCCGAACTCGGCAAAGAGTCGTTCGGCCGTATCCAGAATCTGATCTCGGGTGTCGGTGGGCAAGGGGCAACCCAATTCAATCGAACCTACGGATTAAATCATACGTTTGAAAGAATCAGGATGTCAAGGCACCACCGGACCTTTTTCGGCAATACCGCAGATGTGTGGACTCACCAGCGGCAGCGGCCCCTGAAAATCCTCCCAGTTCAGTTGGGCGAAACCGGCTCGGGCTATTCGTACCCGGGTATCCGCGTCCGGCCGGCATCCGTCAAGCAGGCTGCTCCACACCGGACGCACTGCACGCTGAATCCATCGCAGCCTGCTGCCCTCCGGCGCGGCAACGTGTTCCAGGAAGCAGTAGCTTCCCCCGGGCTTGAGCACCCGCAGAATCTCTTTCAGAACGGCCTCCACCCGGTCGACCGAGCAGAGAACCAGGGTCCCGACCACGGCATCCACGCTGGCGTCCTCCAGTTCCAGACGCTCAGCCAGGCCGGCTCTCAATCGGACCGGTCGGCCCAGTCGAGCAGCCTCTTTCCGAATGTAGGGGTGGAAAAACGGATTGGGCTCGATACCGGTCCAGCGGACTTCCCTGGGCAGGTAGGACAGATTGATGCCGCTTCCGGGGCCGATCTCCACGACCTCGCCTGAAAGATCGCCCAGCAGTCTCCGCTTCCGCTCGGCCATCCAGCGCTCGTAGGGACCGGTTCCGTGAGCCATGCCCCAGGCAAAGGCACGGGCTCGCCAACTGTGGTCTCCGGCTCGACGCATGGGGCGAGTCTAGCACAGCGCCGAGTGGTGACGGTGTCCGGTGGCTGTGGTATCTTGATTCCGGCTCAATCGGTCGTTCCGGTGGAAACTCATGGCGCCCCGGCAACCCCTGGGAAATCTTCGACAGTTTCTGCAACTCCTGAGGCGAGAAAACCAGCTCGCGACCATCGAGGTCGAAGTGGATCCCTACCTGGAAGCCGCCGAAATTCATCGGCGAGTGATCCGGCAGGGGGGGGCCGCTCTGCTGTTCAAACGCATCCGTGGAAGCCGTTTTCCGGTGGTCACCAATCTGTTCGGCACCCCCCGGCGCATCGAACTGGCATTTGGCAGGGAGCCCCAGCAACTGGTCCAGCAGGTGGCCACACTGGCCCAGACCCTGCTGCCGCCCCGCCTGGGGCGCCTGTGGGGCCACCGCAATCTTGCCAGGGAAGCCCTGAAGCTGGGAACTCGCCGAGCCCGCCGAGGTCCGGCGCTGGAATGCGACCAGAGTCCCGCCGACCTCTCCCGCCTGCCGATTCTGACCACCTGGGAGGAAGATGGAGGCCCTTTCATTACTCTTCCCCTGGTCTACACCCAGCACCCCGGCAATGGCAGTCACAACCTGGGAATCTACCGCCTGCAGGTCTATGACGCCCAATCCACCGGAATGCACTGGCAGATCCAGAAGGGAGGGGGGTTTCACTACGACCTGGCCGAGTCCTCCAACGAAGCTCTGCCGGTCACGGTCTTCCTCGGGGGCCCTCCATCGCTGATCCTGGCTGCGATCGCTCCCCTACCCGAAAACGTCGGAGAATTGATGGTGGCTTCCCTGCTGGCAGGCCAGCGGATCCCCATGGTTCAGCCGTCCGACAGCCCTCATCCCTTTCCGGCCGAGGCGGAGTTTGTGCTGCAGGGGATCGTTCCGCCAGGGCAGCGACGCCGGGAAGGCCCCTTCGGCGACCACTACGGCTATTACTCACCGGCGCACGATTACCCCGTTTTTCAGGTGCAGCAGGTCCGCCACCGAAGCGATGCCATATATCCGGCGACCGTGGTGGGCAAGCCACGCCAGGAGGACTTCTTCATCGGGGACTATCTGCAGGAACTGCTCAGCCCGCTGTTCCCCCTGGTCATGCCCGGGGTGCGGGACCTGTGGAGCTACGGAGAGACGGGATTTCATTCCCTGGCGGCGGCCGTCGTGCGCGAACGCTACGGTCGGGAAGCCATGACCTCCGCCTTCAGGATCCTGGGGGAAGGTCAACTCTCGCTGACCAAGATCCTGATGGCGACCGACACCCCCATGAACCTGAGGGACTTCCCTGCCCTGTTGCAACACGTCCTGGAGCGCATTGAGTGGGAGACCGACTTCTTCATCCTCTCCAACCTTTCCATGGACACGCTGGACAGTTGCGGACCGCGGATCAACCAGGGCAGCAAGGCCATCTTGCTGGGTATGGGAAGCCCCAAGCGGGATCTGCCCCGACAGTTTGAGGGCGAGGTTCCGGCCGGAGTGGAAGAGGTCGATGTCTTCTGCCCCGGATGCCTGGTGATTGGCGGTTCAAGTTTCTCGAAGGAACCGGGCCAACCCGAACGCCTGGTCCAATGGCCCGACTTCCAGCCCTGGCCCCTGCTGATTCTGACCGACGACTGCTCCATAGCCGGAGATTCGTCTCGCTTCCTGTGGTCGGTCTTCACCCGCTTCGAGCCGGCCGCCGACGTCCATGCGGCCGAGACCAGCGTCCGACGCCATCATCTCTGTTACCAAGCCCCCATCCTGGTGGATGCCAGAATGAAGCCCTCCTATCCCCCGGAGGTCGCCTCCTCGCCCGACGTCGCACGAACCGTCGACCGGCGCTGGAGGGAGTACTTTCCGAATCGCGGATAGCGGTCAGTGGCGCCCCGCCTCAGCCGAGCGGGCGGAAGCCCGTGGATCCTGCCGGAGGCATGGAATAGCGAGTGGCGCCGGATCAGTCCGCTGCATGCTCCCCCGAAGGCTTTCCGCCCCTCCCTGGACGGACGCGGCCCGCCCACAGCCTCCTCGACCGGCACGACGGCGGCCTTTCTGAATACACCATTAATGTCTCACCGCTTGCCATTTCAGAAAGCCGTCAATATTCATGTATTATTCGCTTTTATGGTCTTTATAGACACTATAAATACACTTCCACCTGTTATATTTACTTTTGTAGCTCGTCGCTTTCATCAAAGCGGCTCCAACCTGACAGGCGGCCTCAGGTCCACACACAACGTCTGCAGCCGGGGATGGAGGGCCTGCTCCATAGCCTGCGGCGGTGCCTCTGGCGTTACTGTTCGTAAGGAACACAGGGCTCGGGCCGGGAGACCAAGCCCCCATCCCTCACACCATGAGCGAATTTAGAGACGGCATCGGGGCTGAGAAAGTCAAGTTCCTGGAGGAGTTCGAGTTGATGACGAACACGGGCGGAAGAGTGCTCATCGTCAACCTGAAGGGCGTCGATGTCCAGTTGGCAAATCACTCGTTCATCGTCGCCCTGACGAAGGATCAGGCCAACAAGCTTGGTGAGGCTCTCATCGCGAGAGCGAAAACCATCTAATGAGGATGTCACCACACAGGTGTCGGCCGCCCTTCTCCCCTCGATTGTCAGCTTCGTCCCGGTGCATGGAAGCGACCGGTTCGGGGTGTTTCTGAAACGTGGTCAGTTCAGCCCGCATTTCTCACCAGCCTGGATATCGTTTTCTGATCCGTTGTGTCCCTCGTGCAACTTCGCCGATAACTCTTTTCCCCTTCGGTCAACTCATCTAAACTATTGAACATCAACCGCAGGGGATCAGCCGACTTGGCTGCCCCGTTACCCTCGCCTGCTTCCCCGGCACGGCGATGAAAGGGACGAAATGGCCTTATTCGAGAAGAACGGCGGCGTCAGTCCGCAACAGGTGCTTCAAACCCTCAGGAACATCCGGGATCCCGACCTGCAGGAAGACATCGTCGAACTGAATTTCGTGAAGGATCTCACCGTCAAGGGCTCCAGGGTCGCCTTCACGATCGAGTTGGCCAATCCCGCCTGCCCGGTCAAGGACCAGATCAAGGCCGAAGCCGAACGCCTGGTCGGATCGCTCGAGGGAGTCCGCTCGGTCTCGGTGGAAATGAGCTTCAAGGTGACTCGCAGGCAGGGTTCGCAGAGCCAGACCCTTATACCCGGAGTAAGCAATACCATCGCGGTGGCCAGCGGAAAGGGCGGCGTGGGAAAATCCACCGTCGCCGCCAATCTGGCTGCCGCGCTGATGGACTGCGGAGCCCGGGTCGGACTGATGGACGCCGATGTCTACGGACCCAGCCTCCCCACCCTGATGGGTTCCTCTCAGACACCTCAGGTGGTCGGAAACCGGATCGTCCCACCGGTGGTCCACAACGTCAAGATGATATCCATGGGGTATTTTCTTCCCAAGAACGAGGCGGTCATCTGGAGAGGCCCCATGCTGCACAAGATGATTCACCAGTTTCTGGGAGAGGTGGAATGGGGGGACCTGGACTACCTGGTGATCGACTTGCCGCCCGGCACCGGAGACATCCAGCTCAGCCTCTGTCAGACCATTCCCCTGACCGGCGCCGTCATCGTCTCCACCCCTCAGGACCTTGCCCTCAAAGTGGCCTCCAAAGCCATCGCCATGTTCAAAAAACTCAACACGCCCATCCTGGGGGTGGTCGAAAACATGAGCTTCTATACCTGCGCTCACTGCGGGCAACGAGACGATATCTTCGGTCACGGGGGCGCCAGCCGGGCCAGCCGTGAGATGGGCTATCCGTTCCTGGGTGAGATTCCCCTGAGCAGCGAGATCCGGCTTGCCAGTGACAGCGGCGAACCCACGGTACTGGGTCGCAGCTCCTGCTGTGACGCCTTTCAGGCCATTGCCAGTGCGGTGGCCGCGCGGGTCAGCATCGCCAACCATGCCGCCGTCCAGTCCCCGACCATCGAGGTCTGACAGTGGTTCCCGTGTCCATCAAGCTCTCGGCGCCCGGCGGCGTGGCCATCAGGTGGAGCGACGGGCATACCTCCACCTACTCCTACGCCTACCTGCGCCGGCGATGCCCCTGCGCCATCTGCCGCGACACTCCCCCCGTGGTCAAGACCGAGCCCGATCCCTTTCCGATCCTCGGAAAGGGTCCGATAGCAGCCACGGGAGCCACTCCCATCGGCCACTACGCCATCCAGTTCCACTGGAATGACGGGCATGCCGACGGGATTTACTCCTACTCCTATTTGCGGGAGATCTGCCCCAGCGAAGAGTTCAGGGGCGCCAAGACGCCGTAGCGGTTCGGCACTTCCATTCAGGCGAACGCCTCTTCGATCACTTCGCCGCCGTTGATGGTGGCCCGCTCCGCCCTGCCGTTGTGCAGATAGGTCAGGTTGAGATGGTTCAAGCCCAGGGCATGCAGGATGGTGGCGTGAATGTCATGGACATGGCAGGGTCGCTCTGACGCCCGCAGCCCGATTTCGTCCGTGCTTCCGATCACCTGTCCGCCCTTGATTCCGGCGCCGGCCATCCAGACGGTAAATCCCCACGGGTTGTGATCTCGCCCTTCTCCCCTTTCGTTGAAGGGAGTCCGTCCGAACTCCCCTCCCCACACCACCAGCGTTTCCTCGAGCAGGCCGCGAGCCTTCAGGTCAGCCAGCAACCCTGCAATGGGCTTGTCGGTGGACCGGGTCATCTTCGAGTGGTTGCCTTCCAGGTCTTCGTGGGCGTCCCAGCCCTGACCGCTGCCCGAGTAACACTGAACAAAGCGCACGCCCCTCTCGACCAATCGACGGGCCAGCAGACAGTTTCGGCCAAAGGTCGCCGTCATTTCATCGTCCAGACCGTACAGCTTCCTGGTTGCCTCGGATTCCCGGCTCAAATCGACGGCCTCGGGAGCTGTCGATTGCATCCGATAGGCCAACTCATAGGAATTCAAACGGGCTTCCAGTTCCGTGTCCTCGGCCTTGTCGGCTGCATAGAACCTGTTGAGGGCCGCCAGGTAGTCCAGCTTGCTGCGCTGCTGCCTGTCGGTGATCCCTTCAGGAGTTTTAAGGTGGAAAATGGGCGCCCCTTCCCTGCGGAACAGAGTGCCCTGGTAGGCAGCCGGCAGAAACCCGGAACTCCAGTTCTTGGGCCCGCCCACCACCTGCTTTACCTCCCTCAGGACGACAAAGGCCGGGAGGTTCCGGTTGGTGCTCCCCAGACCATAGCTGGTCCAGGCCCCCAACGAAGGCCGACCGGCCAGGATCGAACCCGTGTTCATTTGACAGAGGGCACCGACGTGGTTGATACCCTCCTGGTGGCAGGATCGGAATACCGCCATGTCGTCGACGTGCCGGGCCACCCGGGGATACCAGTCAGACACCCAGATACCGCTTCCCCCGTACTGTTTCCAACTGCGCTTGGAGGGCATCAGGGTGTTGTTTGCCGTACCCTTGTTGGCCGTGAAGGGGCGGGCAAAAGACTCGGGCATCGGTTGTCCCGCCAGCCTGTCCAACTCCGGCTTGGGGTCGAACAGGTCGACGTGGCTCGGTCCCCCTTCCATGAACAGCCAAATGACCGATCGGGCCTTGCCGGGGTGGTGCGGTTGCCTGGCGGCCAACAAGCCGTTGCCTCCTTCCGCTGCCGCATGGGCAAAGAAGCCGTCCCTGTCGAGTAGATACGTCAGGGCGACGGCACCGAAGCCGCTGCCGGCCCGGCACAGAAAATCACGGCGGGAGGCCACGGGCAGAATGTGAGGTTCTCTTTCAATCATGGATTGATCCCGAGACGGAATTCCGGAGGGGTTTTCGTCCGGCGCCCGACCGTCTTTCTCCGGATGTCCGCCCGGCGCCGGTCATCGGCCGACTCCCGGGGATGTGTTCGCTTCCGCTAGTTCCGGTAGGCAAACTCGTTTGCATTGATGATCATGTGGCAAAAATCGACCAGTGCCGCCGCCTCTACCGGATCGACGTCGTAGGGACGCATCAAGGGCAACACCAGCTTTTTCCCCTCTGCGGCATGCTCCGCAATGACGCCGCGATGGCGATGCAGGAAATCCAGCGCCGCCTCCCTCTCGTCGCTGTCCGGTGGCCGGGAATAGGCCAAGCGATAAGCCGTTTCGATTTGGGCACCAGGGTCGAGGCCTGCCGAGAAAAGCAGACGGCCCGCAAAACCTTGCGCCCATTCAAGCACCACCTCACTGTTCAGCAGGGTGAGCGCCTGCAGCGGGCTGGTCGTAATGTCCCGGCGCGCACAACTTTCGTGGGTGTCCGGCAGGTCGAAGGTCTCAAACATCGGATAGCGCGTGTTCCGGCGTATGAATACATAGAGGCTGCGGCGATTGCGCTCGGCCGGGTCTTGGGTCGCTTCCCAATTGGCTTTCATGCCCGGGGGAATCGGGGGAAAGACACTGGGTCCGCCCATTTTCGGATTCAACAACCCTGATACCGCCAGCGCCGCATCGCGAATGATTTCCCCTTCCAGGCGCTGCCGGGGGAAGCGCCACAACAGCTTGTTCGCCGGGTCGACTCTTGCTGCAGCCTCGCGAAGGAGAGAAGCCTGCCGATAGGTATTCGAGTTGAGGATAAGCCGGTGCAGGTGCTTGATGCTCCAGTTGTTTCGAATGAACTCGGTGGCCAGCCAGTCCAGCAACCGCGGGTGGCTGGGCAATCCGCCCGAAAGACCCAGGTTGCTCGGTGTCTCGACGATACCCCGACCGAAGTGGTAGTGCCAGATCCGGTTCACCATGACGCGGGCCGTCAAGGGATTGTCCGGATCAGCAATCCAGTTGGCCAATGCCGTACGCCGGCCGGTGGACTCCATTCCTTTCGGCGTCACAATCTTGGCCGGGGCGGGATCGAAGAGCGTGGGGAAACCGGGTTTCACCTCTTCCCCGGCTGCATCATAAGCGCCCCCTGAGAGGATGAACGTGGGGGGCGCCTCGCGGCCCGCGTCCGCGATGCCGATGCCGATCGGCAGCTCACCCGGGTGCGAATCCGAAAACTTGGCGAGTCTCGACTCGAGTTCCTTCCAGCGCTTCTTCTCTTCATCCTTCAGTTGGTTGACCACAGACTGCGTCGGTGCGTGATAGAGATAGGAACCCGGATCCAAAAAGGCCCGCATCTTGTAGTACATCAACCACTGAAAGGGTGTTCGCTTCTCGGATGGGCTCGAGATCGCCTCCTTGATCGCCTCCGGGTATCTTGCAATCAATTTGTCGAGGATCTCTTTGCGCTTGGGTTCCTCGAGGGCCGCCATTTCCTGGCGGATCAGGGCTGTCTTTGCCTCCCACAGGGCAAGCTGACGGCGATGCCGATCTGCAACTTCCCGGGAGGCGAGCACGATATCGTCCCTGGCGCGGACATTGGCGAAAAAGGCCTGCAGCCGGTAGTAGTCCGCCTGCAGGAGCGGATCGAATTTATGGTCGTGACAGCGCGCACACTCATAGGTGAGTCCCAGAAAGACCCCACCCACCACCGAGGTGATGTCATGGAGAATCTCCTGTCTCCTCTGCACCAAGTTGCGGGCGTTGTGCTCATCGGGATAAAGACGGTTGAAGGCCGTTGCCAAACCGGCATCGGGATCGTTCGACCAGAGTTCGTCACCGGCGATCTGCTCGCGCACGAAGCGATCATAGGGCTTGTCGCTGTTGAACGATCGAATCAGGTACTCGCGGTAGCGCCACGCATTGGGACGGGTCTGATCGGATTTGAAGCCTTCACTGTCGGCGTAGCGGGCCAGATCGAGCCAGTGGCGGGTCCACCGTTCTCCGTAATGAAGGGACAGCAGGAGCCGGTCCACCACCTTCTCAAAAGCCTTGGAAGATTGATCTGCCAGAAAGGCATCGACGTCTTCAGGCGTGGGAGGCAAGCCAATCAGACCAAAATAGGTGCGGCGGAGAAGGGCCACCCGGTCCGCGGGCGGGGACGGCTCCAGGCCCTTGGCTTCCAGCTTGGCCAGCACGAAGGCATCGATCGGAGTTCGAACCCATTCGGAGTGGCCAACTGCCGGCACCTCCGGACGCTGAACTTTCTGAAACGCCCAGTGTTTCCGCTGATGCGGACTGAAAAGCTCAACCGGCAATTTCCCTGAGGAAGCGGCACTCGACACCAGCGGCGAAATTAGAAACACCAATGCCGCCAAAGGCCGAAAAGAAACCTTTTTCTGCCGCTTCACCCGACAATCCTCACGCCAACCCGGGAGTCAAAATCCTGTAATCTCTTGCTTCAATGAATGACCAAAACCTACCATCGGCCTCGCCCTGTGTCAACGATTGGTCCCTCGGGGAATTTCCCCATTGGCCGTCAGTCGCCCATTCGTTTCAGTCTCGCGATGGTCTCCAGGTGATGGCTATGAGGAAACAGGTCCACGATCTCCAGGGATTCGATCGCGTAGTCCCTGCCCAGTATGATCGCCAGGTCCCTGGCAAGGGTGGAGGGATCGCAGGAGACATAGACGATCCTGGAAGCCTTGAGGTCGGCGACTCTTCCGACGGTGGTCTTGGGGATTCCGCTTCGGGGCGGGTCCAGCAGAACCAGGTCGACCTCCTCCAGTTCCCGGCGGCGATCCCGCAGGAAGGTATCGAGGTCTCTGTGATAAATGCGGCAGTTGCGGCGCCCGTTTGTCCGCGCGTTCGCTTCCATGTCCAGGATGGCGGCGGCGTTCTGGTCCACGGCCCACACCAGACCGAACTTGGTTGACAGCGGCAGGGTGAAGAACCCCACTCCGCAGAAGAGATCCAGGGCGCGAGATCCCGCCAGACCGTGGGTCGCTCGTTGGCTCAAGGACTCCAGCATGAATTCGTTGACTTGAAAAAAGGATCCGCGGCTCACTCGGAATGTCCATTCCCCCACCGTCTTGTGGACAAAACCGGGCCCCGACACCCGCAGGGTGCGCTTCTGCGATCGGGAGAGGTAGAGGCTCACCGTCCGACTGTCCCAGTCGAATCCACCGGCCAGCAGATCTCGCTTGAGGATGGACAGATTCTCAGCGCCCGGCTTCAGCTTCAGGTCGATCAAGACCTCCTCTCCATCTCCCCGGAAGATCTCTACCTCGCTCAGACAGCCCACCGTCATTGGCGAACGTTCCAGGAAGGTCCGCAGATCGGGAAGAATCGCCCATAGCCCATCCAGGGAAATCCGGCACCGGTCGACTTCCACCACACGGTGGGAAGCCCGTTCGAAAAATCCCCAGGAGACTCTCCCGTTTCGAACCAACACCTTCAATTGCAAGCGATTCCGGTAGGCTGAGTCAGGAGATGGAATCCGCGCGATTTCGCTTTGGGCGCCGCCAATACGACCCACCCGCCGCAGAGCGTCGGTCAAGATTTCCGCCTTGCTGTCGAGTTGCCTGCGGACATTCATTTGCTGGAAATCACATCCCCCGCAACGACCAAAGTAGGGACAGGGCGGCCTCTGCCGATCCGGGGAGGATTCAAGCAGCTCGCTTTCCAGAACCTCGAGGTAGCTGCCACGGTCGGCCACCTGCTTGACCAGCACACGATCGCCGGGGACGACCAGCGGGAGAAAGACCGCCTTCTTTTCCAGGAAGGCGATTCCCTTGCCGCCCGGGATCATTCGCTCGACCGTGACCTGAAACGTCTTCATGGCCGGTTAATTGAGAGGGAGGTAAAACAAGCTCAGCCGCGGAACGCCAAACTCCTGCAGGAGCTTCTTGCGCATCAGCTTGCCTTCCAGCATGGCGATATGCTCGGCCTTCAAGCCCCGCTTGTGACGCTGGATTTCCTGCCGGGTCGCTTGCTTCGCTTCCAGCAGAGATTCTTGGCTCATCCCCGAAAAGATGGCTGCCAGAACGCGTTCTTCCAGGGTATTGAGCTTCAGTTCCAGCGCCTCGTAATCCAGCGACCCGGATGTCCGGATTTCCAGGATGATCCTTTTCAGCGAGTCGACAACCGCCTCCACCACGGTTCTCAAGGCCGGGAGCTCAACCGCCTCGGTTCGCCCCGGGAGCGCCTCCAGTTGGCGGCGGGCGTTCTCGAGCAGGTCCAGCAACTGCGAAACTTCCAGATCGCCCTCGGCGGGCCGGGCCGCCGGATCGTTGCGTCCGGCCCGACTCTCCTTGCGGCGTTCGTGTTCGGCCAGAATGGCCTGCGTGCAGTAGGCGAGGCTGTTCACCTTCCCCACCACCCTTTGCCTCTTGGAGCGCTGGTCGAAAGCCCGGTCCACCCCGCGCAGCACCACCTCCAGGGAGACGCCGGCGTCTCGCAGGGATTCGATCAGGGACCAGTCCAGAGGCGATAGAGGACGGGCCTGCCCGCGCCGCTTTTGGAAGTGCTCCTCGATCTCGGTGAAGTAGTTGAAGTAATTTTCCATGGCGCAGGATCCACGGGCGTCTGCCGGCAGGCCTGCCCCCGGTTCTCACCGAGGCAAATTTTTCTCGTGGATGAGGCGCAACCCATCCAGCGTCAAATGGGAATCGATATGTTGAATGTGGCGGGTGCCGGACCCGAAAAGAGTAGCCTGACCTCCGGTGGAAATCACCGTGGTTTCAGGCCCCAGCTCCCCGATCATGCGCTGCAGGATGCCGTCGACCAGGCCGACATACCCGTGATAGAGGCCCGACTGGATACTGGCGACCGTCGAGGTGCCGATCACGTTGACGGCCGGCTTGACCTCGACTCTGGGAAGCCGGGCTGTCCTGGTGTACAACGCCTCGGCCGCAATCACCGGTCCGGGGCTGATGACCCCTCCAAGATACTCTCCCTTCCCGGAAATCGCGTCGAAGGTGGTGGCCGTCCCAAAGTCCACCACGATGCAAGGCCCCCCGTAACGATGAAAGGCGGCTACCGCATTGACGATCCTGTCGGCGCCAACGTCCGAAGGTGGATCGTAGAGGATGGGCATTCCGGTCTTGACGCCGGGCTCCACAAACAGGGGGGTAACCTTGAAATACTTCAATGCCGTCTGTTCCAGCACGGTGTTGAGCGGAGGAACCACTGAAGCGATCACGATATCCGAGATGCGGTTGAAATCGATGCTCGCCAGGCTGAAGAGATTCCTGATCAAGATGCCGTATTCGTCGGCGGACTGACGCTCCTTGGTTTCCAGGCGCCAATCTTTCCTCAGTTTGGATCCCTGGTAGATTCCCAGCCAGGTATTGGTGTTGCCGACGTCGATGACCAGCAGCATCGTCGCTTCACCTCCCGTCGCATCGCCTCTCGAAAAATTGGCCCGCCGATTTCACCGCATCATAAGGTACATCACGGATGCGCAGGATAAACAGGACGAGACGCTGTTGCACAGGAAGCTGACTCGCTCGATGATCCGGGGCGCCTGCGAAGTGATCCCCAAGGGCTTGGGAGCGAATGCCTGAATCCTGGTTGAAGAAAAGCGATGCCCCTACTCAAAACGCTGAATCCTCCAGACCGAAGATCCTGTACATCCTGAGCCTTTTGCAAAATTCGGAGTCGGGTGATCCTGATTCAGATCGAGGGGTTTTCCTCCCGAGTTCGTCAGGGATCCGGTGACACTGAACCCATTTACCGTCTGAAATTTATTGGCCACAAAAGGCACAAAAACACAAAAAGAACTCTCCTATGGGCACGACTCGAAATCAAGAAACTCATTTTGTGCCTTTTGTGCTTTTTGTGGTTTCTGTTGTCTCTTGTGCGTTTAGGGGTGAATGCCGGAGCCTGCAGCACATCACCCTTGCCGCCTCAACGTCATTCCCGATTCCGCATTTTGCAAAAGGCTCTCCTGTTTATCCATGTCAATCAATCTTTTTGCTCTCGAGGCCGAACCCCGGCGCCGGGAATCACAGGGTGTCATTTCCTGTTCCTGGTGGACCATTCCTCAACCCGTTCTCCTTCACCCGAGCCCGGGGGCGTTCCCATTGAACGGGTCGAGAACACCGTCTTTCTTCGTGTGTCTTCGTAGTCCTTCGGTAGAGTCGAGGGGAGGCGCGCCGGCCTTAGATCGAGGGAGTCGCTGTTGCCGGCGGCTTTCGCCACTCGCCGGTGCCTCAATCTCGTTCCTCGCTACGTTTCCTCGCCCCCGCTCGTCAAACCGGACGTGCGG
>JAJECY010000144.1 GCA_022821775.1 Acidobacteriota bacterium | reverse complement strand
CACCAGGGGGCATGATCATGGCGCAGGATTTTTTTCTCCAGCGCGTGCTCGCGACCGAAGAGCGTAGCGGTTTCTACGGTCGAGGGAGCATGTGCGCGCTGGAGGAAAAAAGACCAGCCAGGGCATGCCCAGCACCGTCTGATTTTCTTGCCGCCCCCGAACGGACCCATAACGTATTGAAAATACGCAGTCTCAAACAATTCAGATGCGTCCTGGTGAGAAATGCGGGCTTAGAATCCAAAGAACTCCAGCGCCTTGACGCAGTAGGCCTTCAGGTCCTTGCGCTGGACGATGGCGTCCAGCATGCCGTGCTGCAGAAGAAACTCGCTCCGTTGAAAGCCGGGAGGCAGCTTTTGGCGGATGGTCTGCTCGATCACCCTGGGGCCTGCGAATCCAATGAGCGCACCCGGTTCCGCGATGTTCAGGTCTCCCAGCATGGCGTAGCTGGCGGTGACCCCGCCCGTGGTTGGATTGGTCATCACCGAGATGTAGGGCAGGCGCTCCCGGTCCATGCGGGCCAGGGCGCCGGTGATCTTGGCCATTTGCATCAGGCTGAGCGCTCCTTCCTGCATGCGGGCTCCTCCGGAGCAGGAGATGATGATCAGGGGATGCTTTTTCTCCAGGCAGCGCTCGATGGCCCGGGTGATCTTTTCTCCCACCACCACCCCCATGGAACCGCTGATGAAGGAGGGTTCCATGGCGCAGACACAGACGGTCTTGCCGCCGACCTTTCCTTCCGCCGCCAGCAGCGCATCCTTCATCCCGGAAGCCGCCTGCATATCCCTCAAGCGCTGGCGGTAGGCCTTCTTGTCCACGAACTGAAGCGGATCGTCCGACACTAGGTCGCGGTCGTATTCCTTGTATCGGCCCCCATCGAAAAAGCGCTCCAGCCGCTCGCCGGCGCTCACCCGAAAGTGGAAATCGCACTGCGGACAGACGTGGAAAGTGGGCTCCAGGTCCTTCTTCCAGAGGGTCTGCTTGCACTCTTCGCATTTCTGCCACAGCCCCTCGGTTCGCACCGTGCGATCGCGGGTGGGAACGATGGGCGCCTTTTCCTTCTTGAACCAGGCCATTGGGGCGGTCTCCCGATTGAAGGCGAGGATGTTAGCCTACTCCCTGAAGAAATGTCAAAAGGGCTCGGGGGCCGGTTGGCGCGGGGTTTCGGAGGGGTGGCGGGGATCGAAACGGCGCTTCTGATCCGCCGCCTGCGCGGCTGGCGTGGGAGATTGATCCGACGTCCATGGGCTGACGCCCACGGCTAAGTGCTGGCGCGGCTTCGCCGCTCTATAAGGGTGGCCCGTAGGGGACATTTCCTCGGACAACCCACGGCAACCGCGGTTTCACCGCTCTCCCTGAAATCACGACACTGCCGGGGGATAGGATGTCCTGACTGAATCGGAATGGGGAACGTCTTTTGTGGGAGTTGAGCCGCGAACGCGGCGTCAGCAAACTCCCGCAAGCATGAGTCGAACGCTGACTAACGCAACAACCTTCCTCACCGGCAAAAACGCAACTTGAGCCGTCTTCCTTCACAGCCGCGAACGCGGCGACAACGCTTAGCCGTGGGCGTCAGCCCATGGGAACTCGGCGTCAGCCCATGGGGAAATGAGTTGCAATCGGGACGGGGCCTTCGGATAATGCCTGCCATGTCCCTCTACCCCTACCGCCCCCTGGAAACCGACTCCCTGCGTACCCGATCCATCAAGGGGCGGCCCAGCAAGGTGGACTTGGCCGCCTTTGCCCGCCCCTACCGCAAGGGCGACGGTCTCGAGGGGTGGATGCGGTCTCTGCCCGGGATCCTGGCCGGAAACGATTTCCGGGTGGCGGTCGAGGCCATGGAGCGGGCCAAACGCAAGGGGCGCGCCATGGTCTGGGGATTGGGGGGGCACGTGGTGAAATGCGGCCTCAATGCCGTCATCATCGATTTGATGGAACGGGGCTACGTCTCGGCTCTGGCCGTGAACGGCGCCACCGCCATCCACGATCTCGAAATCGCGTTGGCGGGAGCCACCTCCGAGGAGGTGGAGAAGGACCTGGCTGAAGGGGACTTCGGGGTGAGCGAGGAGACCGGCCGGGAAATGAACGCGGCGGTGGCCCGTGGAGCCAGGGAGGGCAAGGGCATCGGACAGGCCCTGGGGGAGTGGATCCTGGAACGTCCGGGCGACTACCCCCACGCCGATTACAGCCTGCTGGCCGGCGCCCTGCGACGCAAGGTTCCGGTGACCGTGCATGTCGCCCTGGGGACCGACACCACCCACTACCACCCCTCGGCGGACGGAGAGGCTCTGGGTCGCGGCACCCTGCAGGATTTTCGCCTGCTGGCTTCCGTTGCCCGCGACCTGAACGACGGTGGGGTCTACCTCAATTGCGGCTCGGCGGTGATCCTGCCGGAGGTGTTTCTCAAGGCGGTCAACCTGGTGCGCAACTTGGGGCATCCCCTGGAGGCCTTCACCACCCTCAACCTGGACTTTCTGCAGCACTACCGGCCCACCCGAAACGTGGTGCAGCGCCCTACCGTGGGGTCGGGGAAGGGAATCGCCCTCACCGGCCACCACGAGTTGATGATCCCGTTGCTGGCCGCCGCCCTGGTGGAGCGCGACCGGGAGTAGACCCTGCCCGAACGGGTTCGGGCCGATTCCAATCCGGTGAATTCTCCTGTCCCGTTCCCGGTTCCTGCCTTATGGCCGACACCGTTTTCAAAGATCCCTTGACGCCCCCGGGTCCATCTGCCGGGGAGCCGGCCTCCTTTCCGGTCTGGAACGGCCGCGACCTGCTGGAAGTGGCCGGATTCTTCTGCCTGGGCCTGGTTCTGCTGATGCTGGCCGCCCAGGCGGCCGGGTCCTTGCTCACTCACTACCTGGGGCGACCGCACCTGGTCACCGATCCGGTTTACCTGGGCGTGGCTCAGATCCTGATGACCAACCTGCTGAACGGAATGGTGCTGTTATTCATTTACCGGACCATCACGGCGAAATACCGGTCCCCCTTCTGGTCCTCCCTCAAGTGGAAGGGTTCGACAGCGGTCCCGCCCGGCCTCTTCCTGGTTTTGGGAGCCTTGCTGGCGTTGTTCATGGGGGCTCTCTCCAGCCGTATTCCCGGCATCGAGGATCTTCCCGTCTCCGGGCTGCTGCGGTACGTCCAGACCGCCGTGTTGCTGGGCGTGACAGCCATCGCGGTGGCTCCCCTGGTGGAAGAGGTCGTCTTCCGTGGATTCATCTATCCGGTGCTGGAACGCCGCTGGGGACCGGTGGCCGCCGTGCTGCTGACGGCGCTGATGTTTACCTCCCTGCACGTCTCTCAGCTCTGGGGAAGCTGGATGGCCGTGGGCCTGATCCTGCTGGTCGGCCTGGCGCTGTCGCTGGTTCGAGCACTGACCGGCGCGCTGCTTCCGGCCTACCTGCTGCACCTGGCCTACAACACCACCCTTTGCCTCCTGAGCCTGCTCGGCGCGGCCCTGCAGGGAACGCCGGCTTCGGAGTGAGCGGGTTTCCCCTCCCGATTTTGCCTAACGTCGTTCAAGAAACTCGAGTATCACTCCCCCCTTGAGGGGGAGTCGGAGAGACGGCGCAGTCTGCCGTCGATCCGGAGGGGGCCAACGCCGGCGCCCACGAACGGCAGCGCCGTGCACAGCGTCCCTCAAGAAATTCACCTGGATCACTCCTTCCCGTCCCCCTCCGCGAACGCCTGGAATTCCTGCTCCACGCCCGCCTGGTCGGCGTCGCCGGAGTGGATGTAGACCCGGTAATGGAAGCGCACGGTCTCTCCCTGGGGCAGCAGGTGGCTGCCGTCCTTGCTGTCGTCGCTGTAGAAATCGTGCAGGCCGAAGGGGTTGGCGGCAAACAGGGAATAGCCCCGGGCGTGCCAGTGGGTGGGATGGCGAAAGCTGTCGGGATGGTCCAGAATGGCCACGCCCAGCGTCTCCGAATCCACCCGGGTGGTGTAGTCCACCCAGCGGGCCGGCTTGCCCCAGCATCCGGCTTCGCCCGTGGCGCCTTCGGAGTTCCGAATCAGCAACCCGTTCTTCTCGGTGAAGGGCTCGGCCAGCCGCATGCCGAACGACCCCTCCTTGGTGTCGCCGAACTTCACCGGTCCGCCGGCAGCGGTGAGCTGCACCTCCAGGTCCATGACCCGCGACTCGGGCCGGTTGTAGATCCGGACTTCCCGGATCTCGGTGAGCAGCAGCTCCCCGGCGCGAGTCAACCAGTGGTTGCGGGACCTGAGCACGCCCACCTCCGCTCCGCTCTCGACCTGCTCGAATGCCTGGTGCCGGATGGTTCCGCATTCCGGCGTCTCACTCCAGAAATCCACCCCGTTGACGTCTCCGTGGGTGAACCAGACTCCAGTGTGGTGGCGGTGGTCCCGGCTCTCTCCGGGAATGTCCTCGATCATGGGGAAGCCCCGGGTGACCACCGTCCCGGCGGCCGAGCGCAGGGGGAAGAAGATGGGCTTGTTGTAGCCCCGGAAATGGTAGGAGGTGAAGGGCTTGCCGTCGATCAGGACATCGACCTGCCGCTCGCCCTGTTTCAGGACAACCCCGCCCCGTCCACGCTGGGAGGAGTCGCCGGCATTCTCCTCGGGCCCCCCGCGTCCCGAGCAGGCCAGTTGCAGGCCGAAGGCAAGGGGGATCAGGAGTCTCCAGGCTCCGGATCGGGGGCGCCTGGAGCAGGAAGCGCTAATGGGCGGCCGCGGTGCCAAGCGAAGAGTATTCATGGGATACAGCCTCCAGTTCAGTACTGCGGAAGGTCGGTTCGTCTCCGGGATGTCATTGCCGCTGCAGTTGGCGGTTCCACCTCCCCCGGGCGTCACAGGACCCGGCGGAAGAAGCCGGCCAGGCCCGCCGCCAGCAGAAGCACCGAGGCCAGCCGGACATACCATGGGTGCCAGGCCCGCGTCCGGCAGGCTCGATTGAGCAGGAAAATCAGCGCCGCCGCCAGGGCCAGCACGGAACAGAGCCCCAGGACCCCGCCGAGAATCTCCCAGGCCGAAATCTGGGACACCTGGTCAAGCAGACCCGAGGAGAGGTCGATCCCGAACAGCAGTCCGAAACATCCCCCGATGGCCCAGCGGTCGGCGGTCTCCTTCACCAGCAGGTTCTCGGCCGCGATGTAGGCCAGGCTGAGGGCGGTGGCCGATGCCAGAAAGGATCCGGGAAGCCGGACCGGTCCCAGGGTGGCCAGCAGCGCCATCAGTCCCTGCGCGGCCAGGAAGGCCCCCGCCACCCGGACGGCTCCGCCCGGGCCGGGAACCGTCAACAACAGCCCCAGCAGAAACCCGACGGGGACGGGGGAGGAAGCCGCCTGCCTGGCGCCCAGGACCAGGCCTCGCACCAACCTGCCGGCAAGCAGCCTCCATCCCCGGCCCACCTCCAGGACGGCGGTCGGGTTCTCCAGGTTGAAGTCGAGATCGGAGAGGCCGCCGGGATGGCGTACCCTGGCCAGGTTCCAATGGCCCGAGTCGGTGAGGCTCGGCAAGGTTACCGTAAAGCCCAGCCGCTCGATTGCGTCCCCGAATCGGTAGCGGACCAGGCATTCCAGTTCGCCCGGCCCCGGCCCCTGCCGCCAGTAGACCAGCTCGGTACGGCCCTCCTGTTCGTCAGACCGGATCCGGTAGTTGTCCATCAGGCGTGGAAGATGGCCGGGTAGCGCCCGGCTGACTTCTTCCCGGGAGATGAGGCGGTCCCGGTCGAGGTCCAGCCGGTCCACGAAGTCCAGGTCGCGCAGGTTGATCCGCAGTCGCAGTTCCGCCGTCCCTCCCTCGACCCGGATGTCGGAGTAGCTGACTCCGGTGGTGTGGGCGAATGAAGGAGATGCGGTCATGAGGGCAATGGTGGTTGCGAAGCCCAGCCGGCGAGTCCATCCAATAGTGAAGAGTGGAGAGTGAAGAGTGGAGAGTGATTCAATCCATGCGTCAAGCATCTTTTCGGTCTCGGCGCCGCCCTTCAAACAAGTGCCGCCCCCGCCTCGGTCGGGTCGGGAGGAGAGCCAGTTCCTGATTCCCGCTGGATTCGGGCCGGGGGAGTGGGGCCGGGCTCCGCCCGAACTGGGGCGGGCGGGACGCCCGCGCTCCCGGGTGGCCCCTCCTCCCAACACTGTTGCTCCTCAAGGGGGGGCGCGCCGACTTGCCGGGCCGCAACCCGTGCCGATGCCGCAGGGCCGTCACGCTTGTTGGCCCTTCGTGTGCCTTGGTGGATAACTCTTTCTTTCTGTTGCTTCAGCCAGGCAAAGCCAGTTCATCACTTCCCCCTTCAAACTTCAAACTTCCCCCTTCAAACTTCAAACTTCCCCCTTCAAACTTCCAACACCTGCTGCATCTCTTCATGGATCAGGCCGTTGGTGGCCAGCGTCTGCGACTGGTAGATGGAATAGTCACGGCCGCTGAAGCGGCTCACCATGCCGCCGGCTTCCCGTACCACCAGCAGGCCGGCAGCCGTGTCCCAGGGCTTCAGGCAGGTTTCCCAAAAGCCGTCGAACAGACCCGAGGCCACGCAACACAGGTTGAGGGCCGCCGAGCCGTCCCGCCGGATGGACTGGGCTCCGCGCACGAAGGCCGAAAAATGTCCGAGGGCTTGTTCCGGGTTTTGCCGCACCTGAGGTGGAAACCCGGTAGCCAGCAGGGCCTGCTTCAGTTCGCTCACCTGGGAGACTTCAATCCGCCGCCCGTTCCGAAAGGCCCCGCCTCCCCGTTCAGCCACGAACAGTTCATCCGTCATGGGCTGATAGACGGCCCCCACCAGGATGTCGTCGTTCTGCTCGAGCGCCACCGAGGTGCAGAAGACCGGGTATCCGTGGGCGTAGTTGGTGGTGCCGTCCAGGGGATCGATCACCCACTTGAACTCCGGGCTCTTCTCGGTGGCGGTGCCTTCCTCGGCCAGGATGGAGTGGTGGGGGAAACGGGAGGTGAGCAGATCGACGATCTCCTTTTCCGATCTCCTGTCGACTTCGGTGACCAGGTCGGCTTCGCCCTTGAACTCGATCGTCTTCACCCGCCGGTAATGTTCCCGCAGGATGTCTCCGCCCAGACGGGCTGCTTCTACGGCAACCGCCAGATAGTCGCGCATGGCCTGTCCGATCCTCCACCTTCCCCGCCTGCCAAACGAGTAGAACATTATCATAATGCCCGGAGGCGGCTGCGGTATAATGGCCTTAAGAACATCCGCCAAGTTTTGTCAACGGGAGGCTCAATATGCTGGTGAAAGCAAAGGACATGCTGTCGCTGCTGGGGTTGCCGCTCTTGATGGCGGCCGTGTCGCTGTCGGAGCCGGCTTCTCCGGCCGCATCCGTCGAAGGCAAGGCGTCCCCGGTTTCGTCTGACGTGAAGCGTGCTTCCAAGACGGCTGTGGCCGAATCCGGCCCAAGCGCCGGCGAGGACCGGCTGATTCTGGTTCTGAGGACACGCGGCCACCGGATCGCCGTGTACGGCGGAGATCGGTCACCCAGGTATACGGTGCATGACGACAAAGGGACCCTCTTGGCCCGGGAGATCGACAGTACGGTGCTGAAGGAGAAGTTCCCGGCGCTGCACGAGGTGGCCACCGGAGTGGCCTGGTCGGGAATCCAGGGGCCGTTCGGCTAAAGGGGGAGATGATGGCCAGGGGATGGGAGAGCAAGGCGGTCGAGGCGCAGATGGAGGAGGCCGGAGAGGCATTCCAGATGGGCAAGGCAGCCGCAAGACCCGCCGCTGGAGGAATCTCTCGAGAGCGCCGCTCCCTCCTTTTGGCCAGAACGCGCATCCTGAATGAATTGGATGCGACTGCCAACGACCGCTACAGAGACCTGCTGGGAACTTCTCTGGCGGCCATCGACAAGCAGTTGTCGGCATTGAAGTAAAGCTGTTCCCTCGCCGTCCCGCCACCCGCCCCGGGAGTCGGTCATTCCGCATTATTTCCGAGACAGGACGCCAGCATTGTCCACCTTCCGCAGCCTTGCCTCCGCTCTGTTCCTGGTTTCCTGCTTGTTTCCGGTGGATTCCCCGGCGGAGAGCGAGACGGGCGCAGGCGCTGAGGACGGTGGCTGGCCGCCCCTGCACGCGCAGGTGTTGGATTCCGACCGCAGGGCCATCGCCGGAGTCCGGGTATTGCTGGTAACGGTGGGGGGGCGGGTCCTGGCCGAGACCGTCACCGGTCCCCGGGGTGGCTTCCGGTTCGCGACCGTCTCCCCGAAGGCCCATTCCCTCAGGCTGAGCCATCCGGACTTCGAAGACCTGGTCGAGCCCCTCGGAAACTGGAAGTCCGCTTTTATCCTGGTTCCCCGGCAGGTGGAGCAGTCGCTGACGGTCACCGCCACCCGCACCCCGCGCACCTGGAGGAACATTCCCTCGGCGGTTTCGGTGCTGGGGGAACCGGAGCTGGCTCAGTCCCCGGCAATCACGGTGGACGACGCCTTGCGCCGGATTCCTTCTTTCAGCCTCTTTCGGCGCAGCAGCAGCCTGGTGGCCCATCCCACCAGCCAGGGCGTGTCTCTGCGGGGGATCGGACCCAGCGGCGTCAGCCGCACGCTGGTGTTGTGGGACGGGACCCCGCTCAACGATCCCTTCGGAGGCTGGGTCTATTGGAGCCAGTTGGACAAGTCCAGCCTGGAGCGCATCGAGGTGGTCCCCGGGGGAAGCTCCAGTCTTTACGGGAGCGCCGCTCTCGGAGGGGTGATTCAGGCCTTTTCCAAGGCGCCCCCGGCGCCGCGGTTCGAGCTGGACCTGCGGGGCGGCTCCCTGGGGACCGGCCGTGCCGACCTGCTGGGCTCGCTTGGAGGAGAACGCTGGAGCGGCCTGGTTTCCGGCTCTTTCTTTCACACCAACGGATATGACGTGGTCGCCCCCGAGGACCGCGGCCCGGTGGACACGCCGGCCGACTCGCGCGCCTACGCGGTCCGCGCGGCGGCTTTCTTCCAGCCTCGCCAAGGGGCGCAGGGGACCCTGCGCCTGGAGCACTTCGGCGAGGATCGGGGAAACGGCACACCGCTGAGGGAGAACGCCACCGACGCGACCCGTGTCCGGGCCCTCTACCGCCGGAAAGACGACCGGGGCAGGGAGTGGCAGCTCGCCGCCCACGGTCTGACCCAGATCTTCGACAGCAGCTTCACCGCCGTTCCCTCCCACCGGCGGTCGGAGTTTCTGACCCGCGAGCAGGAGGTTCCGTCACGCAGCGCCGGCGGCTCCCTGCAGTGGACGGGCCCGCTGGGACAGAGCCACCTGGTGACCTCCGGAGTGGATTGGCAATGGGTGAGGGGCCACAGCCGGGAGACCGGCTACCGCTCGGGGATGCCCGCTCAGTTTCAGGTGCTGGGCGGCCACCAGCAACTGGGCGGGGTCTATCTCCAGGACCTGGTGGCCCTGGCGCCGCGCTGGCAGTTGCAGTTGGGCGCCCGGCTGGACGGCTGGTTCAACCACGATGCCGTCCGCGAGCAGGTTCCGCTGCCTTCCGGAGCCCCCGCCGTCCTCGAGTATCCCCGGCGCGGAGGCGGCATGCTCAGCCCCAGGGGCGGGGTCTCCTATCATGCCAGCCAGGCCCTGACCTTCAGGGGAGCCGTCTATCGGAGCTTCCGGGCGCCCACGCTCAATGAGCTCTACCGCGGGTTTCGGGTCGGCAGCGTGGTGACCCTGCCCAACGAGAACCTGCGGCCGGAAACGCTCCGGGGCGCGGAGGCGGGCGTGGACTGGTACGGCGGGTCCAGGCTCAGGGGCCGGCTGACCGCCTTCTGGAACGGCCTGAGCCAGGCTATTTCCAACATCACCCTGGAGACCACGCCGGCGCTCATCACCCGCCAGAGGCAGAACGTGGGCCGCGTCAACGCCCGGGGCCTGGACGCCGACCTGGCGCTGCGTTTGAATCGGGACTGGAGGCTGCGGGGAGGCTACCTGCTGGCCGATTCCACCTTCGGCCGCTTTCCGGGGAACCCCGGGGTGGAGTCGAACCGGCTGCCCCAGGTGCCCCGCCACCGGCTCACGGCCTCGCTGAGCTATGCGCGCCCCGGCATCCTGAACGCCTTCCTGATGGCCCGTTTCGTGGGCTTGCAGTTTGACGACGACCGCAACCTCCGGCCGCTGGCCAAGACCACCCTGCTGGACCTTCAGCTCTCCAAGAGGGTGCACCGCAACCTGGCGCTGACCCTCGCCGTGGAGAACCTTCTCGACCGCCGGATTCCGGTCTCGAATACTTCGGTGCTGGGCATCGGCCCTCCCCGGATGATCACCAGCGGGATTCGCCTGGGCTGGTAGGGGCGAGGAGTTTTCGTGGTATATTGATCGGCATTTTCAAGCGGTTGGTGGGCCGGCAGGGTTGTCTGCTGCGGCCTTTCAGGAGCGGCCATGGCATTCCCCAAGGTGGTTCGGGTCAGGCAGCGTTTCCAGTCGACCCGGGTGGATGACATTCCGGCCCGGGTGGCCCGTGAGATCGCCCGTCTCGATCTGAGCGGCCGTCTGAAACCGGGGGACAGTGTCGCCATCACAGCCGGCAGCCGGGGCGTGGCCAACATCGCCGCCATCACCCGAAGCCTGGCGGAGGAGTTGAAAGAGCGCGGGGCGCGTCCCTTCATCGTTCCCGCCATGGGAAGCCATGGGGGCGGGACGGCCGCGGGACAGCGAGGCGTGCTGGAGCGCTACGGCATCACCGAGGCCGCCATGGGGGCGCCCATCCGGGCCACCATGGAGACCCTTCCCATTGGCGAGACCCGGGAGGGGGTCCCGGTGGTGCTGGACAGGAACGCCCTGGAAGCCGACCACATCGCGGTGGTCAACCGCATCAAGCCCCACACCGACTTCGACGCCGAGATCGAAAGCGGCCTCACCAAGATGCTGGCCATCGGCCTGGGTAAGCACCAGGGCGCTATCCGCTATCACCGCGCCAACAAGCGCTACGGCTACTATCGGGTGCTGACCGGGGTGGCCGAGGTGGTCAGGCGGCGCTGCAGCATTCTGCTGGGGCTGGGGATCGTGGAGAACGGCTACGATCAGACGGGGGTCATCGAGGCCATGACCTCGGACGAGCTGTTCGAAGTCGAGGCTCGGCTGCTGAAGGTGGCCAAGTCCTGGCTGGCCCGCATTCCCTTCGACCGGGGTGACCTGCTCCTGGTGGACGAGATGGGGAAGAACGTCAGCGGGACCGGCATGGATACCAACGTCATCGGCAGGCGGGCCGGCTCGGGCAAGCCCTTTGCCGGCGCTCCCCGCTTCTCGCGCGTCGTGGTGCGGGACCTGACCCCCGAGTCCTACGGCAACGCCATCGGGGTGGGGATGGCCGACGTGGTGACCCGACGCCTGGTGGACAAGATCGACACCCGACCCACCTACGTGAATGCCCTCACCAGCACCAACCTGGAAAGCGTCCGCATTCCGGTGACGGTGGACTCGGACCGCGAGGCGCTGGAGACGGCCATCTCCACCAGCAGCGCCCCCAGCGGAGAAGACTGCCGCATGGTCTGGATCCGCAACACGCTGAAGCTGGACCGCCTGGTGGCTTCCGAGGCCCTGCTGGACGAAGTCGAGGGCAACCGGGACCTCCAGGTTCTGGGGAATCCGGGAGAACTGGATTTCGATGCGCAGGGCAATCTGAAAGACCTGCTCTGAGCCGTCGGATCGGCGGCGCCGGACGCCGGCTCGGCGGGGAGCGGAAGGAGACAACATGTTCAAGGTGGTGGCGGTGGATTCGGTGCGCATGGTCCCCACCGTGGAGAAGGAGATTCTGGCCGAAGCCGGCGCGGAGCTGGTAACGGCCGACTGCCATGGCGAAGAGGACGTCATCCGGGCCACCCGGGACGCCCACGCCCTGCTGGTCTCCCTCAGCCCGATCACCCGTCGCGTGATTGCCTCCTGGAACCGGACCAGAGTGGTTGCGCGCTACGGCATCGGCGTGGACACGGTGGACCTGGAAGCCGCCACCGATCATGGGATCTTTGTCACCAACGTGCCCGACTTCTGCTATGACGAAGTGTCGGACTTGGCAATGAGCCTGATCCTGGCGGTGACCCGCAAGGTGGTCAGGATGCACTCGCTTGTTTCGCGGGGCGTCTATAATCGCAAGCTGGCCGCGCCCGTTTACAAGGCCCGCGGCCAGACCCTGGGGCTGCTGGCCTTCGGCCACATTGCCCGGGCGGTGGCCCGGAAAGCCGTGCCCTTCGGCTACAGGATCCTGGCTCACGATCCTTACGTGCAGGCCGACAGCTTGGCCGGCCAGCCGGTGGAGCTGGTGGGACTGGAAGAACTGCTGGCCCGGTCGGACGTGCTGTCCATCCACGTCCCCTTGACTTCGGAGACCCGTCATCTGATCGGGGAGCCTCAGTTGCGCCTCATGAAACCCACTTCCTACCTGGTCAACACCTCTCGCGGACCGGTGGTGGATCAGAAGGCCCTGACCCGGGCCCTGCAGGAGGGGTGGATTGCCGGGGCGGGGCTGGACGTCCTGGAAAAGGAGCCGCCCGACCCGGGGGATCCCATCCTGGGCCTGGACAACGTGGTGCTCACCCCTCACTTTGCCTCCTACACCGAGGAGGCCTACGTGGAGGTCCGCGAGAAAGCCGCTCGCCAGGTGGTCCAGGTGCTCCGGGGCGAGGTGCCGACCTATTTGGTGAACCGGGAAGTGTTGGGGCGCAAGGGCTGAAGAGGAAGGCGAAGGCAGTTCCAGTCGGGTCCGCCGGAGTCGGCCCCCCACCGGCCCGACCGCGGGCTCCAGTTCTGTTTGAAACAACGACTAAAAAGAGATATCCACGAAGATACACGAAGGACCACGAAGACACACGAAGAAAGACGGTGTTCTTGACCCACTCGATGGGAACGCCCCCCAAGGTTCGGGTGAAGGAAAACGGGTTGAGGAATGGTCCACCAGGGACAGGCAATGACACCCAGTGATTGCCGGCGTCGGGTATCGGCCTCGAGAGCAAAAAGATTGATTCATAAAAAATAGAGTGCAACCAGGTCACAGGGCGCTTGCCTGTTCCCGGAACCTGCAACTTGTTGTAAAACAAGCCTGTTTCACTCTGGAAGGGTCCGCCCTGACCTGGCGGGCGGGGGCGCTGCTTGTCGTTGAATGAGTCCATCTGTATTTGTGTCTATTGGTGTTCATTCGTGGTTCGTCTTTATTGACGGCCGCGTGCAAGTTTCGGTTTGTCAATCCAGAGGAGGAAAACCATGGCTCGAACATTTGCCGGCAAGGATTGTAGCGAGATCACTCTCAATGCCCTGCGCATCATGACCGGATTCCTGATGATGCCGCACGGGGCCCAGAAGCTCTTCGGAGCCCTGGGACGGGAGGCCGTGCCCCTGGCCTCGCTTCCGGGGGTTGCCGGGGTGCTGGAGTTCTTCGGCGGGCTGGCGATACTGGTGGGGTTCTATACCCGGCCGGTGGCTTTCGTCCTGTCCGGCCTGATGGCGGCCGCCTATTGGCTGGCCCACGGCACCAAGGCCTTCTGGCCGATTCTCAACCAGGGTGAGCTGGCCGCCCTCTACTGCTTCGTCTTTCTCTACCTGGCGGCTAGGGGCGGCGGCGACTGGTCCATCGACGGCTGCATGGGCAAGAAGGGCTGACGGCGACCCCGGCTGCGGCCTCGGCGTCGGCCCCCCACCGCAGAAGCCTCCGCCTGTCGGGTCACCCTGTGCGAACCGTAACGGCGCACAAGATCTCGCCTCTGGCTCGCCTTGTGCGAACCCCCCACCGCACAAGCCTTCGCCATTCGGCTCGGGCTTGTGCGACTCCCCCTCAAGGGGGGAGTGATACTGAGGCTTGCAAACGGCCCCTTGCCCCATTCCTTGGGCGTGGTGTAAATCATGTCCCCGGTTTGTTGTGTGGATGATGGCCCACCCGGGAACGCGGGCGTCCCGCCCGCACATGGCCTGGCGCAGCCTTGGCCGACTCCGCCGCTGGGATCGAACGGTAACGGGGCCTTGCCCTTCATTCGGACTGGCCAATGTCGTATACGCCGGCTGGGTGGCTGCCTGCCTGCAACGTTGCGCTGACGCTCCACCACCTCCAGCGAGGAATAAGGATGTGGGCGGGACGCCCGCGTTCCCGGGTGGGGCTTCGCCCGCAGCCGGGCCCCCGTCCCCAGGACGGGAGGGATCATTCGAGAGAGAAACAGGGGACCTGGATGGCCTATCGGGAGCACGGAAAGGTTCCGGTTCCCCTCGGCGTCTCGCTTCGTGTGTCTTTGTCGTCCTTCGTGTGTCTTCGTGGATAACTCTTTTCACCCCGTCGCATGCATCGCCAAACGGGGTTGTTTCAGTCAAGGATGCGGGCGGGGCGCCCGCGTTCCCGGGTGGGGCTCCGCCCGCCTTCGAGCCGGAGGGGGGCCAACGCGGCGTCGCGTGAGTGACTGCCGGGGGCCTGGGGAGGTCTCGTAGGAAAGCCCCAACGCCCATCACCTCACGCCCCCGCCCTGCGCGGGACCATCCCGAAAACTATTTGCTTTTCGCCATGGTGCAGGCCAGGTGGATGGCATTGACCATGCTGGCGGGATTGGCCTTGAGCCGTCCGGCGATGTCGAAGGCGGTGCCGTGGTCCACCGAGGTGCGGACGATGGGCAGGCCGATGGTGATATTGACGCCGCTGTCGAAGCCCATCAGCTTCAAGGGGATGTGCCCCTGGTCGTGATAGAGGGCCACCACCAGGTCGAACTCGCCTCGGTTCATGCGATGGAAAACGGTGTCGGGGGGAATGGGGCCTTCGGCGTCGAGCCCCTCGGCCCGCGCCGCCCGGATGGCGGGCAGGACCTGGTCGGCTTCCTCGCTGCCGAACAGGCCGCCTTCGCCGGCGTGGGGATTGAGTCCGGCCACGGCGATGCGGTTGCGCTGGAGGCCCAGTTGTTTCAGGGCCCTGCGGCCGAACCGGATGGTCTCCAGGATGCGCGGCGTCCGGACCCTCTCCAGCGCCTGGCTCAGGGCCAGGTGGGTGGTGACGTGGATGGCCCGCAGGTGGTCGACCACCAGCAGCATGCGTACTTCGGCCACCCGGCACAAGTCGGCCAGGTATTCGGTGTGGCCGGGAACGCCGATGCCCGCCAACTGGGCGGCCTCCTTGTGGATGGGGCCGGTCACCAGGGCATCCAGCCGCTTGTCCAGGCAGCCCGACACTCCCGCCCGAATGAATTCCAGGCTGGCTCGGCCGCACTCCCGGCTGACCCGGCCCAGCTCCACCTCGGAAAAGCGGATGTTCTTGAGATCCAGCAAGTGGATGCGCGTGGGATCGGGATCGGCCGACTCCGACTGCTCGATGGGGTGGAGCCGCCGCCGGGGCAGCAGCCGCGAGGCGTAGTGGGCCACGGTGGTCTCCTCCCCGATGATGACCGGGACGCACTGCTCCTCCACCGAGGGGTCCATCAGCGCCTTGAGGGCCACCTCGGGGCCGATGCCGGCCACGTCGCCCAGGGTGATGCCGATGCGGGGTTTCCGGTTCATGGGCATGGGGAAGGGCCGCCGCTGCCGGGATGTCGGGCGGGGGAGCCGAGGATCATAGCACACCCGCCGAGGACGGGCGCCCGGTCAGGAAGAGTGCGATCTTGCAGAGCGTGTCCGGGTTCCCGAAACCTCCGGCCTTGGTGACCAGCGGCAGTCCATCCATCCGGCCTCCGATCCAGCGGCCCCAGGGGATGCCGGGTTCCACGTCCCCCAGAACGCGGATGCCCCGGGCGCCGCACTGCTCGTAGACCTTCAGGGCCGTATCCCCTCCCACCAGGATGTTTGCTCCCGGTTCGCCGGTGTCGAACAGGCGGCCGGCGGCCGATTGCAGGGTCTGCTGCAGGCGCTGCAGATGGCTTCGGGAGCGGATTCGCTGTTCCAGGCGCAGGCACAAGGCCACCGATTGCTTGCGCGCCAGCGCCTCCAGGGCAGGTTTCAACGTTTCTTCCAGGCGGGGCGGGGAATCGGCATCCTCGTCCCGAAGGATGATGACGGTGGCCAGGCCCCGCCGGCCGAGCCCCTCCAGTTGGGCCTTGTTGACCGGGTTGAGGCTGCCGCAAATCAGAAGCACCGGTCCCCGGGCTTCCGGGCCCGGCGGGTCCACGCCGGTTGGAGAGCGCCCCCAGCTCAGGGGAAGCACACCGGCCAGTCCGGCCGATCCCACCCACAGGACGGCTTCGTCCAGACGACGCCCGGTGAGGGCCAGCCGCTCCAGGTCGGCGTCGGACTCGATATCGAACAGGAGCACCCGGTGGCCCTTGCGGCGGGCCGTCCGTATGCGCTTCTCGATGACGGCGGGCGGCCGGCGCAGCAGGTGGCGGCGCAGCAGTTCAACCTGGGAGCCGAACTCGGCCCGCAGCCGGCCCAGGAGGTTGCCGCCGTCGATCCCTGAAGGCCCGGTCCCTCGCGCGGGGCGCGGCGGCGGAGGGTGGCCGTCCAGCAGCAACCTTCCGTTCCGGCTGGTCCTTCCCCAGGCCGGGAAGGCGGGAGCCACGATGGCCAGGTCGGGCCGTACCACGGCCATGACAGCGGCCAGCTCCCGGCACCAGGGACCCTTGAGGGTCGAGTCGATCTTCTTGTAGACCGGGCGGCAGCCGGAACTCAGCAACGACCTGGCCGAGCGGGCGGCCACCTGCCGGGCCCGTTCGACGGGCAGCCCTCGCGAAGCCGTATTGACCACCAGCAGGTCGAGGCCCGGGCCAAGGTCCGGGCCGGAGGCGCCGGTCATGGCCACCCGCATGCCGTATCGCGTGAACTGGGCGGCGGTGTCGCAGGAGCCGGTCAGATCGTCGGCGATCACCGACAGAGCAGGCAGGGGTCCGGGTGGGGGAGGTTGGGACACGGCTGTCCTCGCGGGGTCAGGGAATGGCAACGGAAAGCACCTGCTCGACATCGGGCCGGCGCAGAA
>JAJECY010000153.1 GCA_022821775.1 Acidobacteriota bacterium | reverse complement strand
CACCAGGGGGCATGATCATGGCGCAGGATTTTTTTCTCCAGCGCGTGCTCGCGACCGAAGAGCGTAGCGGTTTCTACGGTCGAGGGAGCATGTGCGCGCTGGAGGAAAAAAGACCAGCCAGGGCATGCCCAGCACCGTCTGCTTTTTTGCCATTCCCCAATAGGACCCATAACGTATAGAAAACACACAGTCTCCAACAATACAGGTGCGGCCTGGTGAGAAATGCGGGCTAATAGCGCCGCCCGGCCCCCGGACGGACCGGCAGCGCCCCATCATAACCGCAGCACTGAAAAACGGAAAGGACTACGCGGGAGGCGGTGGGGGGATTCCGGCCTGCTTTTCCCCGGATTCAGGCCGGCGCAACCCCTTCACACGGTTCCATCCGCTTGCCGTGATACCCGCGATCAGGCTCAGGGCCAGACAGAGCCAGGCAAAGAGGTCTCCATTCCGGGAATAGAAGGTGAGTGCCCGTCTGAAGCGGAAGTCGCCATCCAGGACCGTACGCCGGTGGAGGCCGGTGGAGGATAGGACTCTCCCCAATGGGTCGATGACGGCGCTGATCCCGCTGTTTGCAGCTCTCAGCAGATATCGCCGGTTCTCGACTGCCCGCATGCGAGCCATCAGCAGATGCTGGTGGGGAGCGGCCGAGTTGCCGAACCAGGCGTCGTTGGTGATGTTGACCAGGACCTCGGCCCCCTCCGCCGCAAAGCGGCGCACCAGGTCTGGTACGACCGCCTCGTAACAGATGAAGACCCCCACCCTTTCTCCGGATTCCAGGCGGGAGACCACCACCCGGCTGCCCGGCCGATAGTCCCCTACCCCGCTGGATATCTTCTCCACAAAAAAGAACAGCCAGGACCAGGGAACGTATTCCCCGAAAGGGACCAGGTGCATCTTGTCATACTGCGCGATCAACTCCCCCTTGGGAGACACCGTCCCGACGCTGTTGTAGGGGCCGGTGTCAGTGCTTGCATTCTCCATGGGCCAGTCTACGAATCCGAACAGCAGCCAGGATCGGGATGACTCCGCCAGCCCGTTCATCGATTTCCGGAAGGATGAGTCCTCATGGTAATAAAACGGTGCAGGCGTCTCAGGCCAAATGACGAGCCTTACCTCGGCCGGTTCGCCCGGGAGCGAACGGAATTCAGGGGTGGTTGCGGAATCCTTGAACGGGGGCGACAGAGACAGATCGATCAAGTCATCCAGCAGCCGGCCTTGCGATTGTGGGTCCCAGAATTGATCCAGGGGGATATGGGTCTGCACCAGCCGGGCGTGGGCTTTGACGGTGTCGTTGGCCTCCAGTGGGTTTGTTCCCGTCCACGTCAGACCGCCCAGGAACGCCAGGGCTAGGGGCAGGCCGATGACGGCCGGCTTGGACCGGAAGAAAAGGCCGGCGATCAAGGCGTTGATCAAAACCACCAGGAACGAGAGTCCGTAGACCCCGGTGAAGGTGGCGATTTGGGCCAGGGAGGTGTTGTCCACCAGCACGTAGCCCGTCAGGCACCAGGGGAACCCGGTCAATAGGTGTCCCCGAAGGTATTCCGTGGCAACCCACAGGCAGGGGGCCAGCAGGAAGCAGAGCCCCGGGAATCTCAGCGACAGCCTGGAAAATGCGCAGGCGAACAGACCCGGGAACAGCGACAGATAGACGATCAGCAGAGCAAACAGCAAGAGGGCTCCCGACCAATGCATGTCGCCGTAGCCTTGCAGTACGTCCAGGATCCAGTAGCAGCATCCGGAAAAGAAAATGACGCCGAAGATCCACCCCAGCATCAGCGCCCGCTTCCAGGAAGCTTCTCGAAAGAGGGCGATCAACAAGGGAACCAGGGCGACCCAGCTCACCCAGGACAGGGAGAATTTGGGAAAGAGAAGGAACTGCAGGATGCCGCTGACAATGGCCAGGCAGGCCGATTGGTAATGTTTGAAGGCGCTAGCCCGCATTTCTCACCAGGGGGCATGATCATGGCGCAGGATTTTTTTCTCCAGCGCGTGCTCGCGACCGAAGAGCGTAGCGGTTTCTACGGTCGAGGGAGCATGTGCGCGCTGGGGGAAAAAAGACCAGCCAGGGCATGCCCAGCACAGTCTGCTTTTTTGCGATCACCCAAAAGGACCCATAACGTATTGAAAACACACAGTCTCTAACAATAAAGGTGCGGCCTGGTGAGAAATGCGGGCTAGGGCAGGAGAACACGAATAGTCTTCAGAAAGAAGAGCATGGGAGGTTCGATTCACTGGCGCCGCAGAATGGAATCGTAGCCGTCCCGGGCCAGTCGGGCTTTCACCCGGGACGTTTCCCGGGTGCTGCGATAGGGGCCGACCTTGACCCGAATCCACTGCGGGTTTTCCGACTTGGAGGCGGCCACTACCACCACAGGGTATCCCTTGCCCCGCAGCTCGTCGGCCAGGCGGTTGGCATCGGCGCGCTTCCGAAGGGCGGCCACCTGCAAATGAAGCAACCCCCCGGTGTTGGCCGCGGAGCCGGAGGACGCTCTACGGGCCCTGGACGGCTGCCGAGCCGGTTTTTCCGTCTCCTTGCCGGAGGGGGGCGGACTGAAGTTCTCATCCACGCTCTGGTCCTTGACGGCGCTGTAGAAGTCCAGTTCCTTTCGCAAGTCCGGCGGGCTTGCCGCGTCCTTCATGGTGGGCCCCGCCCCGACGCCTCCCCGAGACGACGCCCGGGTTCCCTCCGTGCCCGCAGGCGGGTGGACTGCACCCGAAGCCGTCAGGTCGGACTGGGCTCCGGCTCCGGCAGCCGGTATTGCCTCCCCGGCCTGCTCGCGTCCCAGCCAGAAACCCAGGGCAAAAAAACTGGCGCAGATCAGGACGGCCCCAAGGAAAAAGAGGAGCAAGTGCCGATTGTCGAGCCGCAGTTCCTTGTTCTCGGGACTCCTTTCCATGAAATTGCCTCCTATCGGAAACCGGCTGCCGCCATCAGTGAAATCGGCCGCTCACCCGTTCGTAGCCCGAAAGGTTCTTCGCTACTTGCCCTGTTTCAGAAAAGGCTCCAGGATATCGATCGCCAGCGGGAAGACCAGGGTGGTATTTCTCTCGACTCCGATGTCGGTCAGTGTTTGCAGATACCTCAACTGCAGGGCCACCGGCTCCCTGGCCACCACCTCGGCGGCTTGAGCCAGTTTCTCCGAGGCCTGGAACTCGCCATCGGCGTGAATGACCTTGGCTCGCCGTTCCCGTTCGGCTTCGGCCTGTTTCGCCATGGCCCGCTGCATTTCCTGGGGAAGATCCACCTGCTTCACCTCGACCGTTCCAACCTTGATGCCCCAGGCATCGGTGTGCTGGTCCAGGATGCTTTGCAATCGGACGTTCAAGGTCTCCCGCCGGCTGAGCAGGTCGTCCAGGGGCACTTCGCCCAGAACCGAACGGAGAGTGGTCTGGGCAAGCTGGGAGGTGGCATAGAGGTAGTTCTCGACCTCGACCACCGCCTTCAACGGGTCCATGACGCGAAAATAGACGACGGCATTGACCTGGACCGACACGTTGTCGCTGGTGATGATGTCCTGCGGCGGCACATCCAAGGTCACCACCCGCAACTCCAGTTTGACGATTCGGTCAATGGGCCACCATACGATGATGAGGCCGGGACCCTTGGGCTGCGGCAACAGACGCCCCAAGCGGAAGATGACTCCGCGCTCGTATTCGCGCAGGACGTGAAGCGAATTGAAAAGGACTATGACCACCAGCAGCAGCCCAAAGAGACCCGGGACTGAAATGAAATCGAATTCGAACATGAGTCTCTCCTTTTCAGCTCGAGGAAGTCCCGGAATCGTTTACCCGGGTCACCTGGATGTTGAGCCCCTCCACCGCCACCACTCGGACCCGGTTGCCGGATTCGATCGGCTGGGGGCTGCTGGCCTGCCAGATCTCGCCGTGGACCTGCACTTTGCCCTGGGAGCCGATGTCGGTCAAAGCCGTTCCGATCTCTCCGACCATGCCCTCTTTGCCGGTTACCGACTTGTTGCGGTGGGCCATAATCACCAACCGCATGAGAAAGATGGTGATGGCGGCAAAGGGGAGAGTGATTCCCACGGCCGTGATCATCTGTACCCGCAACTCGGGGAGCGGTGAGTTGATGAGGATCAGCGAACCGAGGATCATGACGGCGATTCCGAGAGAAGCCAGCAGTCCGTAGCTGGTCACTTTTGCCTCCAGTACGAAAAGAACGATGGCTGCCAGGATCAGCACCACTCCCAGTAGGTTGATGGGAAGGATATTGAATGCCACCAGCGCCAGGAAGATACAAACCCCTCCAGCCACACCGGGAAAGATCAGACCGGGATTGCTGAACTCGATGTAGAGTCCGAGCAGTCCGATCAGTCCCAGAATCAGCGCAATATTGGGGTTCAGCACTTTTGAGAGCACCTTCTGGCGTGCCGTCATTTCAATCGCCTTCAGCCGTTCGTTCTGCAGTTTCAGAACCTGCTTTTGGCCGTCGAAGCGCTGAATCTCCCTTCCGTCGAATTTTGTGAGGATCTGGTTAACGTCCTGGGCGACGCCGTCGATGAGATTTCCTTCCCGCGCTTCCTCTTCGGTGAAGGACAGGCTCTCCAAAACCCCTTTCTCCGCCAGTTCGACGTTGCGCCCGCGTTGGGCCACGAAACTGCGGATATAGGCGGCGGCATCGTTTTCCACCTTCTTCTGCATGACTTCATCCAACTTGCCCCCGCCCAGGGGCACGGGATGGGCGGCTCCGGTGTTGGTGCCGGGGGCCATGACGGCCAGGTCGCCGGACAAGAGGATGAAAAATCCCGCGGATGCGGCTCTGGCGCCGCTGGGACCGACAAAAACGAGCACGGGAGTTTCCGACCGCAAAATCTTCTCGATGATTTCCCGCATGGAGGAGTCGAAGCCCCCCGGAGTATTCATCTGGATGATAACGGCGGCAGCGCCTTCCTCTTCCGCCTGCCTCAGCCCGCCATCGATGTACTCCGCAATCACGGGATGAATGACGTCGTCCACCTCCAGGGTGAACACCACCGCCTCGGCCGAAGGACTCCCGGCTGCCAGAATTGCCAGTAAAGCTATCCCGAGTCCCTGCCTGGTCATG
This sequence comes from Acidobacteriota bacterium, assembly GCA_022821775.1. Taxonomy (GTDB): domain Bacteria; phylum Acidobacteriota; class Terriglobia; order Versatilivoradales; family Versatilivoraceae; genus Versatilivorator. The sequence continues at coordinate 6,883 of JAJECY010000153.1, read as the reverse complement.
CGAATCTCCGAAAACACGATTCCGGATTCACCTGGAATTTCAGCAGCCCGCCTGTCCGAAATATCCTGCTTGACGCGAATTATAACAGAGTTCCCAACGGCATGATTCCGGCATCCGGTGAGCGTTGCGGGTTAAAATCAACCAAGTGACTCGCTGGCAGCGATCGGCAGGTAGTCAAAGTGACTCTACAGCCATCAGTCAAGGCAGCAACGTCGGCGCTATTGGCCTGCGCCCTTCTGTTCGGGAACTCGACGGTCTTTCTCTCGAGCGGTGTGTCTCCCACCGAGGCCGAGGAAGCGAAGCGGTCCTTTCCGAAATCGTTCTATCGCCACCTGGAAGTCTATGCATCCGTTTTGAGTCTCGTGGAAACCGGGTATGCGGATTCTGTAGATGTGAATCGAGCCATCGCCCGGTCGATTCAGCGCATGCTGGGCCGCCTGGATCCGCATTCCAGCTTTTACGATCCCAAGACCTTCGGTGAACTGCGCTCCTACCAGGGCGGCAACTACTCCGGAATCGGTGTGCGCGTGGCGCCGGCGGACGGAAAGATGATGGTGCTCTCGACGATTTCAGGGTCACCGGCCGAGGAATCCGGAATCCGCCCCGGGGACGTCATCCTGTCAGTCGACGGAGTCTCCACCAGAGACCGCGCCGGTGCGGAGGTGGTGAGCTTGTTGCGTGGTCCCCGGGACACAACGGTGGCCGTCCAGATCGAGAGGATCGGTGTCGATCGCCCCTTGGGGCTCCGGGTTCGTCGCAAAGAGATACCCGAACCCAGCCTGCCTCTCTGTTATGCCATCCTTCCCGGGGTGGTTTACCTGCAACTGGTCGGCTTCACGGCGACTACCGAAGATGAAGTGGACCGAGCGCTGGAACCGTTCCAGGATGATCTACAGGGTCTTGTACTGGACTTGCGGGACAATCCGGGAGGAAATCTGAAAAGCGCCATCGGCGTGGCCGATCGCTTCCTGGACGTAAACCAGGTCATCTTGATAACCAAGGGAAGGCTTCCCAACGCCAATGTCAAATATCTGGCCACTCGCGGATTCGACCGGGAACCGTTTCCGCTGGTGGTGTTGATCAATGGGCAAACGGCCAGTGCGGCTGAAATTCTGGCGGGAGCCATTCAGGATGCGCGGCGGGGAGTCATCGTCGGAGAAAACAGTTTCGGGAAGGGACTGGTTCAGACGGTTTTCCCACTGAGCGGCGGCAACGGGCTTTCCCTGACCACCGCCAAGTGGCTTACTCCCAAAGGACGCATGATTCAACGCGGCTATAAGAATCGCTCTCTCCTGGAGTATCTGAAATTGATCAAAGGGTTGAAAAGCAGCCATCCGCGCGCCGGCCAAGGGTCTGACGGCTTGTCCTCCGAATTTGGCGAGGGCGGCATCCTTCCCGACGTCTTGGCTGAATCGGTCTCCTTGACCTCCTTTCAGCAGCGCCTGCTGTCGCGACATCTCCTCTTTGCTTTCGCCCGGGAATTCAAGGCGCGGTATCCGGTGCTTGCCAGCACGGCAATTGTCAGCCCCCTGGTGCTGGGGGAATTTCGTGACTATCTGGCCGCACGGGAACTGATTCGTTCCGACTGGGAGTTTGAAGACCACCTTTCCTTCATCCAGCGCAGCCTTCGCAGCCGTCTGTTGCTCCTTTCCCTGCAGACCGAGCAGAGCATGAAAGTCGAGCTTGAAGGCGATCCCCAGGTCATTCAAGCCCTGGCATCCCTGCCCCGAGCCAAACTGCTCCTCGGCCGGGCCGGATCGGATAGCAAATAACCCGCATGTAGGCCCTGCCCCAATCCGCCAAGCGTTCGAGAGTCGCCGTCAACTCTCCAGCCGGGGCATCGAATCCTTTTTTAATGAACATCGATGCACAGGATGCACAGGATTAACAGCCGGATCGACTGACCTCTTTCGCGTCCCTTCATCGGCCTCGGGGGTGTCCGTCAGCGCAGCACCTTTACGACCCGGAATCCGTAATCGGTGTATTTGTAGGTGGGGTCCAGGCTGCTGCGGGCGGCGCAACGGCTCACCTTGATCTGGTGGCGCCAGGCTCCGCCGCGGGAGGCTCGGCGGTGGGTCTCGTCCCGATTGACGGGATTATTGGCGGGTGACCGCTGGTAGTAGTCGCGCGCATACCAGTCCAGGCACCACTCGTGGACATTGTCGCCCAGGTCGTAGAGGCCGAATTCATTGGGCGGCTGCAGCGCCACCCGGTGAGGACGTCGATCCCGCCACCCCTTGCGATACAGCTCAAATTCGGACGGGTCGTCGTCGCCCCAGGCATAGAGACGTCCAACTCTGTTTTGGCGAATGGCCCACTCCCACTCGGCCTCGGTGGGCAAGCGATAGGCCTGGCCGGTCCACTGGCTCAGCCAGCGGCAATAGGCCTCCGCCTCCACCCAGCTCACTGAAACCACGGGCTGTCGCGGATGGCTGAAGCGGGCCTCCAGGAACGATTCGGGCATCCGTCCCCCGGTTTGACCCACGAAAAACCGGTATTGCTCGTTGGTCACGGTCGTGATGCCCATGGCAAGGGGATCGACCCTGACGCGATGGACCGGTCGTTCGTCCGAACGCCCCCGCTCGCAGCCCATGAGATATTCGCCGCCGGGCAATGCCGCCACGGTAGGAATGTGGCTTGCGATCGTGTCCATTCGTGGTTCGTCGTTTTCCTTTGTGGAGAACTCTTTTCTGTCCTTCGTGGCCCTTCGTGGAGAACTCCTTTTTTCTGATGCCGGTCTGAAGCGCTGCTACGAGACGGTTTCCTGGGTGCGCTCGAACTCGAAGCCGGGATAGGTGATTCGGGCGTGGTAGACGCCGGAAAGTGTCTCCAGGAAGCTGAAGGATATACGGTCGATTTCAGCCAGGGTGATGTCACACTCCGACAACTGCCCGTCTTCGGTTGTACTGGCCACGATCTTTTGAATCAACTCCAGCAACTTCTCCTGGGAGTGGTCGTTCAATGTTCTGGCCGCTGCCTCCACGGCGTCGGCCAGCATGATGATGGCAGCCATCTTGGTTTGCGGCTTGGGCCCCGGATAGCGGAAGCGGGCCTCGTCGACCTCTTCGGGCCCAGCCGCGTTGGCCTTGGCCTTTTCGTGGAAATAGGTCAAGAGCTTGGTGCCGTGGTGCTGGGGAATGATGTCGATCATGGAGGAGGGGAGTTTCGCGGCCCGGGCCATTCGGACGCCCTTGGTCACGTGTCCCACCACCAGCTTCACGCTTTCCTCGGGGCTGATGCCGTCATGGATGTTTTCACCCCGCTGGTTCTCCACGTAGTATTCCGGATGAATCGATTTTCCGATGTCGTGGTAAAAGCAGGCTACCCGGGCAAATAGCGGGTTCAGTCCGATCGCTTCGGCGGCTTTTTCGGAAAGAGTCCCGACGGCAACGCTGTGGTTGTAAGTTCCGGGAGCCTTCAGGGTCAGCTCGCGAATCAGCGGCAGGTTGATGTTTCCGAGCTCCTGCAGCCTCATTACGGTGGTGACCATAAAGAGTCTTTCGAAGAGAGGCAAAAGGAAGACCAGCAGCCCGGTGGTGATCGGCCCGGACAACAGGGCCAGTGTCGCCCCCAAAAAGCCCGCCCCCAAGTCGAAAGGAGCCAGTTTGGCGTACTGCAGAATCACGAAGAGGCCGATGGCTGCCGATCCAAGCTTGAACCCTGCGCCGACAAAGCCCACTCTTTGCACGGCGCTGCGTATGGTGAGAATGCCGATCAGGTTGCACATCAGCACATAGAAGAAACCATAGATGTCGCTACCCAGGGTCAGTACGGCCAGAATACTCGACAGCAGGGAAAAGATCACCGCGACGCGGTCATCCACCAGGATGGTTACCAGCATTGCCCCCAGCGCAAAAGGAAGGGCAAAAAAGAAATAAACCTCGTCGTTGTCGGGGAATCGGGCAACGTTCTGACTGAGGGCTTCACTGAGAGCACCGCCCACAAACCTGAAAACGTTGAGAACGATGGTCTGGATCACCAGAACGGTGCCGGCCAAGACCGCCATTCTCATAAAATTCCAGTGGGTCGGCCAGACGTTTCTCAGAAGGTAGCCGAACACGGCCAGAAGCGATCCGATAAGCAACGCCAGACTGACTGTCTGCGCCGGCGAGGAGGACTCTTGGGGGAGGTTTCCAATGGCTTCGATCTGCCGTAGCTGCCCCGAGCTGATTTCGTCTCCTTGGCGAACGATGACCTTGCCTTTTTTGAGGATGACAAAGACCGGGTCCACATCGGCCACCGCTTCCCGCTGAGTGGCTTGTGTAGCCTGCAGGTCAAAGGAAAGATTGGGTTGCAGCAACTCCCTGACCAGCCTGCCGGTCGATCGCCGCGGAAGTTCGTGATACCGCAGCAACGCCGGCAGCCAGCCATCGACCTCCCGGCGGATGCTGTCCAGAGTCTTGACCTGGTCCACCGGGACCGTCGTTCTCTCTCCGGAATCGGTGCCGGAAAGCACGTGGATGCGCCCCTGCTCCCGAATCAGATCCCTCTCGCCCGCTATTACCAGCGAACTGTTGGCCTTGCGTAGCGCTTGCTCCAGCGCTTGCTGCAATTGGTGGCTGAATCCATTGGAGGTCAGCAATCGAGCGGCCGATTCCAGTTCCGCCTCCGGCAGCAGTTGGCTTAACTGCGATTTCAAATTGGCCTGGACTTCCGGCGGCAGCCGGTCGAAGCTCCGGGCCGGGTTGGGTGAGCGGGTCTGGCTGAGGGATCTCAGTTGACTTCTCAGCGTGGAAAACAGCCGACAGATGTGTTCGACTCGAGCCTCGGCCTGAGCGGCGGCATGGCGATATGCGGGAAGAGCGGCGTTGCGGGCTTCCTCCTGTCGGATTGCGGTGGCTTCTTCATCCTGCATCGGAACGTCAGACGGGACCAGGACATCGGAAGTGGCAATATCTCCCACCCGATACTCGGGCAGGCTGAAGATTCTGTAAGTGGAGCAAAAAAAGGTGAGTACCCCCGTCAACACGACCAGGAGCAGGATCAGACCCGGAATCGTACCGGGACTCACCTGGTCCGACCGCGTCCCCAGGGGATCGTTGGATCTGCCTTTCGTCCTCAGACTGACGACTCTCATGAATCCTCGTTGTTTCTGAGACAGAACACTAGCACCGACGCCCATGACGGTCAAGTTGTGTCCTATTAACGTGTTGCATTGTGATCTAGCCACAGGTGGGAGAAGGCTCCGGGATGAAGGACCCCCAATCCGAGATGTAGGAATCCCCCGATCGCATCTTGTTTCGCGGGCACACGGCGCGCTATTCTTGGTTGCAGTGCAATTGGAAGGACGTTAGCCGGACACAAAATCAAAGGAGCCGATACTATGGTCTTGACACCTTCAACCATGCTCTCGCTGGGGTCGCCAGCACCCGATTTTCAGCTGCCGGATGTCGTGTCGGGAGACACGGTCACCCTCGGCAGCTTTGCGAACAAGCAGGCGCTTCTGGTGATGTTCATCTGCCGGCACTGTCCCTTCGTGGTGCATGTCCAGGAGGAGTTGGCCCGCTTGGGCAGTGATTATGGGACCAGGAACGTGGGTATTGTGGCCATCAGCTCCAATGACGCCGATGCCTATCCTGACGATTCGCCTGCCAATCTCAAGGCCATGGCCGAGGAACTGGGCTTCGCCTTCCCCTACTGCTATGACGAGAGTCAGGAGGTGGCCCGGGCCTATCAGGCAGCCTGCACCCCCGATTTCTATCTCTTTGGCGGCCAACGGGAGCTGGTTTACCGGGGTCAGTTGGATGGGAGCCGGCCCGGGAACAACGAACCGGTCACGGGAAAGGACCTGCGGGAGGCCATGGATGCCGTGCTTTCGGGTTCCGCGGTATCGGAGGTCCAGATGCCCAGCATCGGCTGCAACATCAAGTGGAAAGCCGCCTGAGCAGAAACTGTCTTGAACCGAAAAACCCCCGGACGCCAGCCCGGGGGGGCCGGTTTGCCACCATTGCGGCGTCCGCCGTTAGCCGTGGCCGCAAGCTCATGGAAAGCCTTCACGGCTTCGCGATGGCATAGACGTGAGACCGGGTCATGATGTAGAGGGTGCCGTTGGCAACGACGGGGGTGCTGTAGACGGTGTTGCCGAAGTTGGATTCGTCGATGAGTCGTTTCTGGCGACCCGCCTCCAGAATGGTAAGGTCACCGTCCTCGTCTCCCAGCATGACCTTGCCGTCGACCACGAAGGGTGAGCCCCAGACAGCCGCCAGCATGTCGTGTTCCCAAAGCAATTTGCCGGTCTCAAGGTCCAGAGCGTGAAAGAACCCGCTGAAATTGGCGGCGTAAAGCAGGCCGTCTCGGATAGCCACCGTCGAGATGCTGCGGCGGAAGTCGTGGTGCCAGACGGCCCCGGTTTCCGTGATGTCCCCTGACTGGGTGGCGTCGATGGCAAAAAGGTGTCCCACGCCTTCGCCGTGCTCCGGATCCTGGCCCACCGCGATGTAGACCATGTCGTTGTAGACAACGGGCGTCCCGATCAGATTGTTGCGGTCCCCCCTGCCGTTCTTCCACTCCGAATCCTTCGGATTGCAGTCGAACCTCCAGAATTCCTTGCCGGTCTTGGCTTCGAAGGAATAGAGCCAGCCGTCGCCGCCCGCAAAGATGACCTGGGGCCTGCCCGCGATCTCTCCGTAGGACGGAGACGACCACTGGCCATGGAGCACCGCATCCCCGGGGGCCGAGTTCTCCCAGGCCAGCTTGCCGCTGTGGCGGTTCACGGCCAGGAAACTGGGGGCTCTCGGTACAGGGATGTTGATATGGCTCTCATCGGTGCCGTTGGAGGTATTGACGAAAATCAGATCCCCCACCAGCAGCGGTGAGCTGGTGGCCAGGTTGTGCGGGAAGACCCCCAGCTCTTCAATCATGTCGAAGGTCCACACCACGTCCC
>JAJECY010000305.1 GCA_022821775.1 Acidobacteriota bacterium | reverse complement strand
CCCTCCCCGCCGGCCGGCAAGCGGGTGCTGCTGCGCCGGGCCTATTACGACCTGACCGGCCTGCCTCCGACTCCGGCCGAGGTGGAGGCCTTCCTGGCCGATTCCGCTCCCGGCGCCTACGCCCGGGTGGTGGACCGGCTGCTGGCCTCGCCGCAGTACGGGGAGCGCTGGGCCAGGCACTGGCTGGACCTGGTCCGCTACGCCGAGTCCAACAGCTACGAGCGGGACGGACCCAAGCCGCGGGTGTGGCGCTATCGCGACTACGTCATCCGAGCCTTCAGCGAGGACAAGCCCTACGACCGTTTCATCCTGGAACAGTTGGCGGGCGACGAGCTGGAGCCATTCGCTGCCGAGAACATCATCGCCACCGGCTTCTACCGCCTGGGCCTCTGGCAGGACGAGCCGGTCGACCCGGTGCAGGAGCTCTACGAGGACCTGGACGACGTGGTCGCCACCACCAGCCAGGTGTTTCTGGGACTGACGCTCAACTGCGCTCGCTGCCACGACCACAAGCTGGACCCGCTTCCCCAACGGGACTACTATAGCTTTCTGGCCTTCTTCCACGGCATGAGGCGCTACGGGGTGCGTAAGCCCGAGACCGTGGCCGAGGCCTCGCTTTGCGACATCGGACCGCCGCGGGAGTCTCGCAGGCGGCTGGAAGCAGACTGGAAGGATCGGCGCTATCGGGTGCAGTCTGCCCCGGTGCTGCGCGAGCTGGAGAAGATCGAGAAGCTGGTGGCCGAGGACCTGACGGCGGAGGAGAAGGAGGCCTTCCGCCGGCAAGAGAACCGGGCGGGAATTCTGGCCAGGCGCGTGCCGGAGCTGGTGAGCGATGTTCAGCTCGAGAATTACGCCGAATACAGTAAACGCCTGGAGTGGATGAAGGAGGCCGCGGCCGGCCGGAATCTGCAGGCCCTCTGCGTGACCGAGGTGGGTCCCGAGCCTCGGGAAACCTTCGTGCTGGGCCGAGGCAGCCATCGGGCCAGGGGAGAGCGGGTCGAGCCGGGTTTCCCCTCGGTCCTTTCGCCTCCCCGACCCCGGCTGGACCCGGCGCCCGGCAACGGGAAGACCTCGGGGCGGCGCCTGGCGCTGGCCCGCTGGATTGCCAGTCCCGGCAATCCCCTCACGGCCCGGGTCATGGTCAACCGGGTCTGGCAGTTCCATTTCGGGCAGGGACTGGTGCGGACGCCCAACGACTTCGGCTTTCGGGGAGCCGCCCCCACCCATCCCGGGCTGCTGGACTGGCTGGCGGTGGAATGGGTGGAGAGCGGCTGGCGCCTGAAGCCGCTCCACCGGATGATCCTGTTGTCCAACAGCTATCGGATGTCTTCGGGGCCGGGGGAGAAGGGCCTGGCCCGTGACCCCGAGAACCGCCTGCTGTGGCGTTTCGGCATGCGGCGGCTGGCGGCCGAAGAGATTCGAGACTCGGTGCTGGCGGTCAACGGCAGCCTCAACCTGACCATGGAAGGCCCCAGCATCTATCCACTCATTCCCGAGGAGGTGCTGGCCGGTCAATCGGTGCCGGGTCAGAACTGGGGGGATTCCTCGCCGACGGACCTGACTCGCAGGAGCATCTACATCCACACCAAGCGCTCCCTGATCGTGCCGCTCATCGCGGCCTTCGACGGCGCCGACCCCGACGCCACCTGCCCGGTGCGCTTCTCCACCACTCAGCCCACCCAGGCCCTGCACACCCTCAACGGCGAGTTCATGAACCGGCAGGCCCGGGTGCTGGCGGGGTTCGTCAGGGAGGGGGGTGGCAGCGATCCGGCCAGCCAGGTTCGCCTGGCCCTCAGCCGGGTGTTGCAGCGACCTCCGACGGGCACGGAGGTGGACCGGGGGCTGGAGTTGATGGAGTCGCTGCGGCAGGACCACCGGGCCGGCCGGGACCAGGCCCTGGAGCTCTTCTGCCTGGTGGCGCTGAACTTGAACGAGTTCATCTACTTGGACTAGGAGGGCCGTGGTTCAATCCGACAAGGAAAAAGAGCTATCCACGAAGGGCCAAGAAGGACCACCAAGGGGCACTAAGGGAGACGGCGCTGCACTAACGGTACGCACCGCCACCAAATGGGTTATTAACATCGATGCACAGGATGCACAGGATTTTTTTTGGGAAACGGCTAGTGTCCTGTCCCATTAATTCGGCGTATTATTCAAGACGTTAACTTTCTGAATTCATTTGAGGTTCTGGCCGAGACACTGTAAATGAACTTCTGAGACAGGACACTAGCTTGTAGTTTCGGGCATCGGCAAACCCGCACCGGATCATCGCCCGAGCCGGCTTCCGGTGCAGGAACCTCTCGTCCTGTTAATCCTGTGCATCCTGTGCATCGATGTTCATAAATTGCCTATAATTGTGCATTCACTGGCCCGGTGAAAAACGCGGGCTATGGAGGCGGGGATGGACAAAAGGAAAGTCCGCAAGCGGGGGGGCAACTTCTGCGGCCGCACTCGGCGCGAGTTTCTGTGGCAGGCCGGAGGCGGATTCACCGGGGTCGCCCTGGCGGCCGCCCTGGGGGACGATGGGTTCCTGCAGCGGCAGACGCTGGCGGCCGACGGCCTGACCCCCTTCCGCAATCCCTTGCGGCCCAGGCCTTCCCATCTCCCGGCCCGGGCCAAGTCGGTGATCTTCCTCTTCATGTACGGCGGACCCAGCCAGATCGACACCTTCGACTACAAGCCCGCCATGAAGGGGATGGACAACAAGACGGTCCAGGTCAAGACCTTCGGCCGCGCCGGCCACAGGCAGAGCGGGCGAATCGTGGAACCCCGCTGGAATTTCAAGCAGTACGGAGAGTGCGGCAAGTGGGTCTCCGACCTGTTTCCCCACCTGGGGACCTGCGTGGACGACATCGCCTTCCTCCACTCCATGACGGCGGATTCCCCCATCCACGGGTCGGCCATGCTGATGATGAACTCGGGCCGCATTCTCAGCGGCAGTCCCTGCATGGGCTCCTGGATCAACTACGGCCTGGGGACTGTCAATGAGAATCTGCCGGGCTTCGTGGTGATGCTGGATCCACGGGGCGGTCCCATCAGCGGGGCCAAGAACTGGAGCAGCGGCTACATGCCGGCCACCTACCAGGCCACGGTCATGCGATCGAGGGGCAAGCCCATCCTGGACCTGGCGCCTCCGGAAGGCGTCAGCCCCGAAATGCAGCGGGAAGTGCTCGACAGCCTGGGCGCCTACAACCGGGAGCACTACCGGGCCCGCCGGGACAACTCCGACCTGGCGGCGCGAATCGCCAGCTACGAGCTGGCCTTCCGGATGCAGCGCCACGCCCCCGAGGCGGTCGACCACTCCCGGGAAGACCCTCGGACGCTGGCCCTTTACGGGATGGACCGCAAGGAGACGGAAGTGTTCGGGAGGCAGTGCCTGTTGGCCAGGAGGCTGGTGGAGCGGGGAGTCCGCTTCATCCAGATCTACTCGGGGGGCAACCACGGGGACGCCAACTGGGACGCCCACGGAGATCTCAAGTCCAACCACGACCTGCATGCTCTCGAGACCGACAAGCCCATCGCCGGCCTGCTGAAGGACCTGAAGCAGCGGGGACTGCTGGAGGAGACCCTGGTGGTCTGGGGCGGCGAGTTCGGCCGCCAGCCCACCGCCGAATACGAAAAGGGCACCGGCCGCGACCACAACGCCTACGGCTTTACCATGTGGATGGCCGGCGGCGGCGTCCGAGGCGGCGTCACCCATGGCGCCACCGACGAGTTCGGTTTCCAAGCCGTTGAAGACCGCGTCTCGATCCACGACCTGCATGCCACCATCCTCAACCAGCTCGGCTTCGACCACGAACGTCTCACCTACCGCTACTCCGGCCGCGACTTCCGTTTGACCGACGTCCACGGCCGCGTATTGCAGGAGTTGCTGGCGTGATCTCAACCGTAGGGACGCGGTGTGCCCCCCTTTTGCTTCTCCCGGTCCTGCTCGCTGTTTCCTCCGCCCAAACACCCCGCCTCGACCACTTCGAGCGCAAGATTCG
>JAJECY010000214.1 GCA_022821775.1 Acidobacteriota bacterium | reverse complement strand
CTCGGCGAGTGCGTTTGCTATAGCGCTCAAATCCGGCTTCGGCAAAGCTGCTCTGACGCATCGATCCTCACCTCCTGTTGATTCGGTCACGGACCGTTTTATGATCTCATGAGAGGAAGGAATAAATCAGAGTTTCCTTAAATGGGTTACCCTGGTTGACGTTGTCGCCTCTTTGAAAAAGGTGAATCCTTTAAGTTGCTCCCGGTAACGATCGGAACCCTCCACAAGCTCTTCGAACACGTCCGACTGGTAACCGTCCAGCACAATATGGATTACATTGCGGGAAGCTGAAAACCGGACGAGCTTCTTGGGAAGATCCAGTTCCACCAACGAGGACTGGACCTTTTGGGTCGATGCGGCCCAGGGATTCATTAACAAGAGAGACCCCAATTGAATGGCCAGCAGTAGGGGAACGCCTTGCTTGATCCTCGGGACTAGCCGGCGTCTCCAGATAACGGCAGCAACCAGCACAACCAACCATATCGAAGAATCGACGTAGCCCTTCCAGGCTTCCCGCGGCCAATCGATAAACGACCCGTCCAGGGGCCCATAGCCCCAAAGCAGAAGGTCACCTTGCAGCCAAAGCAGGCCGCTTATCCCCCCCAGAACGGCGATGTAACATCGGCGCGGTCCTGCCGGTAATGCCAATCCGGACAATACGAGGATGGCCCAGGAGACAACTGAGGGTACGAGATAGTGGAACCCAAGGCTGTAAAACCTGACCTGCATCTCATCGGCATTGGTCAGATAGATCGTGAGAGGACAAAAGAGAAAAATCTTGAGGCTGATCCAACCGGCCAGGAGCACCAGCCCCGATTTCTCACCGGGTCGCCGGATAAAGGGTGGTAAGAAACTTGTTTTCAATATCCTGTAAGGCTTTGTGTGGGTCTTCAGGGAACGGGAGGTTATGGATACACCCAATTATGGTCTTTTCCCCTATAGCCAGCCACAGTCAAGCCTGATAGGCTCATACGGAAACCCCATCTCCTATCAGAAAATCTTCGAGAAAATTCTCTTGAAGCGGTTGGTCTTCTTGGTGGGGGGCTGTGCCGGCTGTTCCGATTCGTCCTGGGTGGCTCCGGCCTGGTTGCTCAGTTGGCGCTGGTCGTAGAGCCACTCGTGAGCCGAGTGGCTGCAGCGCTGGGTCGGTTCGCTGCCGTCGATGTAGTGCTCGTAAATGACGCTCTGACATTCGGGCGTGGCCAGCAGGCCGGTCTCTTCGTCGATGTGGACCCGCACCATGCCTTCCTCCGGGGGCTGGAATTCATCCTCCGCCAGCCAGGGTTCAAGCTCGGTGGACTGTTTCATGAAATCCGTCCAGATGGGCAGGGCCGAGGTGGACCCCTCCAGCATCAGCTCCCGGTTGTCGTCGAAACCTACCCAGACAATGCAGAGCAGCCCGCTGGTGTATCCGGCAAACCAGCCGTCATGGGAGGTCCCGGTCTTGCCCGCCGCCGGCTTCCGAAAACCCATCAGCCGCGCCCGGATGCCGGTTCCTCGATTGATGACCCCTTCCATCAGATTGGTCATGAGGTAGGCCACGCTCGGGTCGATAACCTCTTCCGACGAGATCTCCGAGCTGAAGACGGTCTCGCCGTCGCCATTGACCACGTCCCGAATGATCCGAGGCTCAACCCGAATACCCTGATTGGCGAAGATGGTGAAGGCCTCCGCCATCTCGAGGGGAGTGACCTCGTAGGAACCCAGGGCGGCCGCCGGAGTGGCCAGGATGCGGTCGTTCATGCCGGCCGATATCGCCAGGTCGACCACCTTCTGCCAACCGATCATTTCGGCGAACTTGATGGTGGCCACATTGAGTGACCTGGTGAGAGCCCGTCGCAGGGTCACCGGCCCGAAAAATTTTTCGCCGTAGTTGTTGGGCTCGTAGGGTTCCTCATTGAAGTTGAAGACCGTCTTGACGTCTTCCACCATGGTGGAGGGCGTGACCAGGGGTTCGGTGTGTTCCATGGCCGAGTTGATGGCGGCGGCGAAGACGAAGGGCTTGAAGATGGAGCCCGGCTGCCGCTTGGCATAAGTCACCCGATTCAACTGGCTGGTCCCGTAATCACGGCCGCCCACCAGTGCTCGAATCTCTCCGGTCACGGCATCCAGGGCAATCAGGCAGACTTGCACCCGTTCGTCGGGAGTGATTTCGTATCGGGGGTGAGAGGCGGGATCCCATCTGGCCCTGGGGCCACGCCGCTTCCGGTGGGCCCGGGTCTGGTCCGCCAGCTCGGCGCCGTCCCGCACGACCCGGTAGGCTATGGATTGCAGGTCGGCGTCCAGGGTGGTGTAAACCTTGTAGCGCTTGGTGAGCAGCTCTTCGTCGGAGTAGGTCTGCAGCAGGCGATCCTTGAGCATGTCCACGAAGTAGGGAGCGTCGTTCTGGTCGACGCTGTGGGGGGCAACCTCAAGGGGCGCCTTTACGGCTGCCTGATACTGTTCCGGCGTGATGCTGCCGGTTTCCAGCATCGCCATCAACACCACGTTCCGGCGACGCAGGGCTCTTTCCGGACGCCTGGTGGGGCTGTAGCGGTTGGGGGACTGAATCAGTCCCGCCAACAGGGCGGCTTCCGGCAGGTTGAGGTCCTTGATGTCCTTGTTGAAGTAGGCAGTGGCGGCTTCACCGAATCCGTTGATACTGAAGGAGCCGCTCTGTCCCAGGTAGATGTCGTTGGAGTAGAGGGTGAAGATCTCCTCCTTGGACAGGCGTGTCTCCAGG
>JAJECY010000234.1 GCA_022821775.1 Acidobacteriota bacterium | reverse complement strand
GCTCCCGTCAACGCCCACCGCATCCGCGTGCAGCAGGAAGGTCGGCCATTCTGGGCAGTCCCGGTCCTTTACTCCAGGAGCGAGCGCTACGACCCCCTGCAGGGAGGCAGCTTCTTCAAATACCTGCAGTTTCGCCTTCTGCTGGAAGCCGCGGAAGACGAGGCAGCCACTGCTTCCGCTCCAGCCGGCTCAACGTCCAGGCTGGTCGAGGTCAAGGAGGTGTCGGGGTTCTTCGAGCAGATCGGCAGGAACACCTCCTACATCATTCATCCCGAAGAAATCCTGGCGGTCAACTTTGCCCTGATCGTGACGGGCGAGACCGAGTTTCCGTCGCCCGAGGTGGCTGAAGGCATCCGGTCCGTTCTGAGAGCCGCAAGTGCTCCCACCGCCCCGGGCGGGCGGTAGCGACTGCCATCATCCTGTTTTCAATCCTGTCGGGACCCCGTGTCGGGACCGCGTTTACAAATCGGCGGCGGCATGCTAATCTCCACGCCGTCTTGGGGTCGAGCCCGCAGTCGCTCCGGAGCGGCTGCGACAGCCAGACCTCACTCACCCTCATGCCCTCCTGCCGGAGTGGCGGAATTGGCAGACGCACTAGACTCAAAATCTAGCGTGGGTTACCCCACGTGGGGGTTCAAGTCCCCCCTCCGGCACCAGGTTTCCCTCTTCAGGAAAGCACTTCCCGGATCACCCGGCCGTGGACGTCGGTCAGGCGGAAGTCGCGGCCGCTGTAGCGGTAGGTCAGCTTTTCGTGGTCGAGGCCAAGCAGATGCAGGACGGTGGCATGCAGGTCGTGGACATGGACCTTGTTCTCCACGGCCTTGAAGCCGAAGTCATCGGTGCTCCCGTAGGTGGTTCCGCCGCGGACACCGGCGCCCGCCAGCCAGACCGAAAAGCCCCAATGGTTGTGGTCCCGGCCGTTCTGGACCACGCTGGCTCCGCTGGTCTCAACCACCGGAGTGCGGCCGAACTCGCTGCCGCAAATGACCAGGGTGTCCTCGAACAGCCCCCGTTCCTTCAGATCCTGCAGCAGGGCTGCCATGGCCGGGTCGGCCTCCCGAGCCAGCCGTTGATGGGCCATGATGTCGTAGTGGCTGTCCCAGGGCTGCCCCGTGCCGAAATAGACCTGGACCACCCGAACCCCTCGTTCCACCAGGCGCAGGGCCATGAGACAGCCTCGGGCGAAATCGCCCTGGCCGTAGCGCTTCAGGGTGGCCGGATTCTCCTTGGAAAGGTCGAAGACCTCGGGGGCCTCCACCTGCATCCGGTAGGCGATCTCCATGGAGTGAATGCTTCCCTCCAGTTGGGGGTCGGCGGGGCGCTGCCGCCGGTGAAACCGGTTGAGCCGATCCAGCAGGTCCAGTTGGCGCCGCTGCTGCCGCCGGGTCAGGTGGGTGTTGCGAATGTCATGGATGAGCTTGTCCGGGGTCGTCTGATCGTTGGGGATGCGGGTCCCCTGGTAGACCGCCGGCAGGAAGGCCGAGTTCCAGAGGGGGACGCCTCCGGTGGGAGGGCCTCCGGAGGGGCAGAGCACCATGAAGCCCGGCAGATTGCGGTTTTCGGTGCCCAGTCCGTAGGTGAGCCAGGACCCCAGGGAGGGCCGTCCCGGCTGTTGGTGACCGCAATTCATCAGGAACATCCCCGGGGGATGGTTGGGAACCTCGGTATGCATGGAGCGGATCACGCAGAGGTCGTCGATGTGGGCGGCCGTTTCGGAAAAGAGCTCGCTGACTTCAATCCCGCTCCGGCCGTATCTCTTGAACCGGAAGGGTGACCGCATGAGATTGCCGGTCTTGCGTTCGGTCTTTACATATCCCCCCGGCATGGGCTGGCCGTCATGTCGGGTCAACCGCGGCTTGGGGTCGAAGGTGTCGACCTGCGAGAGTCCTCCATTCATGAAGAGAAAGATGACCCGCTTGGCCCTGGCTGGGAAGTGGGGAGCCTTCACCGCCAGGGGATCGGCGGACCTGTTCAGCGGAGAGGCGCCCAGCCGGGAATTTCCCAGCAGGCTGGCATAGCCGTAGAGGCCGAAGCCGCCGCCGATCATCCGGAGCAGATCGCGGCGGCTCACCGCGATTTCAGGGGCCTTTGGGTTGCCCATGGAGTTCCTCTCATTCAATCCACGAACAAAAACTCGTTCGAGCTCAGCAGGGTCTGAAGATACTGCCTCAGCCGGTTGGTGGGTGGTTTGTTCCGTGCTTCGACCGTCTCCATGAAGTTCAGAGCCAGTTGGCGTTCCTCCTGCGTGGCCTGGCGGCCGAAGATCAGTTGGTAGACCCGGTCGACCGCCCGGCCATCCAATGACCCTCCCCTTCCCTGGACTCGTTCCGCCAGAATTCCGGCCTGGTCCCAGACCAGCTTGCTGTTGAGAAAGAAGAGTTTCTGAGAGGGCACGTTGGTGACGGCCCGCTGCTGGCTGCTCAAGCTGGGGTCGGGAAAGTCGAAAAGGGCCAGCATGCTGTCCAGCTTGGAACGATTGACTTGCCCGTAGACGCTCCGCCGGCGCGCATCCTTGGACAGATCCACCGAGGCCCCACCGACGTTGGGACTCAGTGTTCCCGCGATGGCCAGGATGGAATCGCGCAAGGCCTCGGCGTCCAGCCGGCGCCGGTTGGCTCGCCACAGCAGCCGGTTCTCGGGATCCTTGGCAGCCGCTGCCTCCAGGTGGCGGCTGCTCTGCCGGTAGGTGGCCGACAGCAGAATCTCTCGATGCAAGGCCTTGACCGAGTAGTTGCCTTGGATGAAGCGGTGCGTCAGGTATTCCAGCAGTTCCGGGTGGGTGGGTGGAGAGCCCAACCGGCCGAAGTTGCCGGGGGTTCGCACAATGCCCTGACCGAAATGGTTTTGCCAGATGCGGTTGACCATGACCCGAGCCGACAGGGGGTGACCGGCAATAGCCTCGGCCAGTTGCAGGCGCCCGCTTCCCTGGTCAAGCGGCTGGGGACGGCCATTGTTCAGCACGGTCAGGAATCGGCGCGGGGTGGTATCGCCCAGGTCGTAGGGATTGCCCCGGAGGTGGATGCGGGAGTCACCGGGTCGGGGAGAGTCGGCCATCCCGTGGAAATAGGCGTAGGCGGGCGGGCTGCTCTTCTTCAACCGTTCCAGGCGCGAGCGTAGCGTGGCCAGATAGGTCTTCCATTCACCTTCGAGGTAGCCTTCCAGCTTGTCGCCCTGCAGTCGGAACAGCCCGTAGTCCTCTTTCATGAAGCTGTTGGTCAGATCGGTAGCCCCAAACAGGTCCAGCCAGAGGATGTACTTTTCCCGGGGGATGGGCTCGAGCGTCAGCTCGCAGATGTGGCAAATATCTTCGACGAGAAACCCATTGGGCAGGTAGACGGCCGTCTCGGGGTCCACGTCCGGTTTGTTGGACTCCAGGATTATGTGGTTCTTCTCGTCGGCCTCCGTCTTCTCGGCCAAGACGGCCAGCGCCAGAGCCTGAAAGTCCTCGGCGATCCTGGTGGCCTCCTGCAGGCTTCCACCCCGCGCCCGCAGGTCGTCCCAGGCCTGCAGGTAGGGGTGTTGCCGTTCCTCGCCAGTCAAGTAACCGAACCACGCTTCCAGCAACTCGGGATCGATTTCCTCGGCTCGGGCCAGTCGGGCGCGGGAGAGGTCCGGATCCTGCAGAGACTTCCAGGTCGCCAGCAGGTATCTCGAGGTCTTCCAGGCCAGCATTTCGCTGAGTTGAATCGACTGCTTGTCGAGAAACTCCTTGATGGAGTCCTCCAGGGCCTTCACCTTCCGGTTGTGCTCCTTGTACGCCTTGACGGTTTCCTCGGGCGCCAGCGGGTATTCCCGGTAGACCGTGCTGGCCATGATTCCGTCCAGAGCCCAGTAGTCCTTGAAGGAGATGGGGTCATACTTGTGGTCGTGGCAGCGGGCGCACCCGACCGTCAGACCCATGAATCCGCGTGTCAGTGCATCGATGCGGTCGAATCGTTCGTCGGCCCGGGCCTGGGGAGCCTGCACGGCGCCGTAGTACCAGACTCCCAGGCTCAGGAATCCGGTGGCGGCGAGCAGTTTCTCCCGGTCATCCCGCTGCAGCAGGTCTCCGGCGATCTGCGCCTTGACGAACAGGTCGTAGGGCATGTCCCGGTTGAAGGCCTGGATCACCCAGTCACGGTAGCGCCAGGCGTTGGGATATTGGGAATTCCCCGCGGGGCCGTACAAGTCATCCTCGGCATATCGGGCCACGTCCAGCCAGTAGCGTCCCCAGCGCTCCCCGTAGCGGGCTGAGCGCAGCAGTCCGTCGATCAGTCGGGGATAGGCGTCGGGGGCGTCGTCCCGAGCGAAGCTCTCGAGCTCTTCATAGGCCGGGGGCAGGCCGGTGAGGTCCAGGTAGGCCCGCCGGGCGAGCGTCCGGCGGTCCGCTTCCGGCGACGGCTGCAGTGCGTGGCGGTCGAGCCCCGCCAGCACGAACGAGTCGATTTTCCGCAGGGTCCAGTCCGGGGCGGAAACGGCCGGCGCCACCCTCTCCTTCAGCGGCTGAAAC
>JAJECY010000008.1 GCA_022821775.1 Acidobacteriota bacterium | reverse complement strand
GAAAAACCTTCCAGGGGGAAGAACGGCAACTGCTTTTGCCGGCAGAGATTGGCCAACCTGCTCCGGGCAAAGACCAGGTCGGCCTGGTTGGCGGCCCGCAGGTCGGACAACCCGTCTCCCAGAAAAGCCGTGGCAAAACCCTTCGAGCGGGCCCGGACAAGGGCCGCGGCCTTGTCGTGCCCCCAAGGGGTGTCGTCCAGAAAACGCAACGTCCAGCGGCGGTCGATGATTTCCAGGGGATTGGCCAGCAGCTTCACGTGATCGAGCCCGAAGGGGGCCAGCAGTCGCTCGATGACGTCCTTGATGCCGGCACTCAAGATGGTCAGGGGTATTTCCCGGCTCCGGCACCATTGGGCAAAGGGCGGAAAGGATTCGTCGATGTTGACACGCTGCCTGAGAAATTCCAGGACTTGATCGAGGTCGCCCCGGATGGTGGCCACTTCGGCCGCGATTCCGTCCCGGAGGGAGATCTCTCCGCTGGCGATCTTGCCGCCGATGTCCCTGCGAAACTCCACGCCCCCGAAGTTTTCCGCCAGCAGATTGATGGTGTCGGGATGGGCGATGGTCCCGTCGAAGTCGCTGAAGACGGCCACCCGACGGGTCTGAGAACCGGACGCAATCATGGAGTTCAAGCAGGCAAGCGCAAGAGCGTTTACGGGTCCGACCGAGGCCGGCCCCGAGTGAGATAATGGGTCAGTCTCCCCGTTCCTGACTTCTGACCGCGGAGACGAACGAGATCATCCTTCAAGTGGGTCCCGGCACACAACTAAAATCGCTTTCTTCCGCAAAGAGACAAGAGATGTCGTTTGCCGTTACAGCCCGATCCACACGATGGCGCCCGAAATCAAGAGAGACCGACTTGATCTCTGGTGATATATTTGCCACCATATTCCATGCAAAGCAGCATCAAGACTCCCAAGCAGCATATCGATCTGATCCGCGAACGGCTTAGGCGCTTGAAGAAGGAGTTACAGCAATGAGCAATACAGACGACGATCTTGAATTGGTGCACGGCAGCGGCAATGTCTTTCGTGACTTCGGCCGCGCGGACGCCGACGTGCAGCAGACCAAGGCACTTCTAGCCGCTCGCATCATCGGTATTCTTGACGACGAAGGGCTTTCGACGCGTAAGGCCGAAGGCCGCACCGGTGTCAGTCACGCGGACTTTACCCGAATTCGCAACGTGCAGCTTGACCGTTTCACCATTGACCGTCTGATGACTGTGCTCTACAAACTCGGCCAGCACGTAGACGTGCAGATCCACGTTCACCCGCGCATAGCTGCTGAAAAAGCACCGGTGCCTTCCTGAAGTGTCTGCCTATTCGAATCAGCAGACCCAGCACATCGAGGTTGCTGTCTCAAGTGGTGCAGGGCGCGCCTCCAGTGCAATTTCTGGGACAGGATCGACTATGCTTCTCGGCGTAGCGGCCCATTTTCTTGAGGTTGTTCTTGGTGTTCATTCGTGTTCATTCGTGGTTCTTATTGGGCGATTCTTTCGTCAACCTTGTTTGGGACCGTTTCCCTCCCGGTAAGTGGGAAAAGCTGGACTTTGCCGATGGGTTCTGCTGTTAGAATGGGGTGGTTTTCGCGAGCCTTGTTCAATACTTTTTAGGAGACTGCAAATATGGCAACAAAGATCGGTATCAACGGATTTGGCAGGATCGGACGGCAGGTTCTCCGGGCGATTTTGGAGAGACATCCGGATACTATCGAGGTGGCGGCCGTCAACGATCTGTTTCCCGCCGAGACCAATGCTCATCTACTGAAATACGATTCCACCTACGGACCTTTTCCCGGGGCGGTCGCGGCCGAAAACGGTTCCCTGGTGGTGGACGGCCGCCGGATCAGGATCCTGGCCGAGAGGGATCCGGCAGCCATCGGCTGGGCCGATCTGGGGGTGGAGGTGGTGATCGAGTCCACCGGGGTCTTCACCGACGCCAACAAGGCCAAGGCCCACATTGAATCGGGTGGCGCCAGGAAGGTGATCATCTCCGCTCCGGCCAAGAACGAGGACATCACCATCGTGCTCGGGGTCAACGGAGACCGATACGACCCCGAGAATCATCGGGTGGTCTCCAACGCTTCCTGCACCACCAACGGACTGGCCCCGGTAGCCAAGGTCCTCTACGACCGCTTCGGCATCCAGAAGGGGCTGCTGACCACCGTGCACGCCTACACCAACAGCCAGCGGCTGCAGGACCTGGCGGCCAAGGATATGAGGGATGCCCGCTCGGCGGGCCAGAACATCGTGCCGGCAGCCACCGGAGCCGCCAAGGCGGTGGGCCTGGTCATCCCGGAGCTTCAGGGAAAGTTCGGGGGCATGGCCTTCCGCGTGCCGACGCCCACCGTCTCGGTCATCGATTTCACGGCCGTGCTGGAGCAGTCGGCCACCGGGGACCAGCTCCGCCAGGCCATGCTCGACTACTCCCAAGACTCCATGAAAGGCATCCTGGAGGTGACCGACGAGCCCCTGGTCTCGACCGACTTGAAGGGCAGCACCTTTTCCTCCGTCTTCAGCGCGGTGGACACCATTGTGATCGACAACCTGGTCAAGGTGGTCGCCTGGTACGACAACGAGTGGGGCTATGCCTGCCGGACCGCCGACCTGGCCGCCATCATTGCCGGCAAGCTGTGACCGGTGGACCGAACTGATCCAAGCCGCCCCATTCGCAAGAAATCCCTGTCCGAGCTGGACCTGTCGACTCTCACCCACTTCGTCCTGACCGCCCAGGACCGGACAGACTTCCATAGGGGAGTCCGGCTATTCAACCAGGCCAGGTTCTGGGAAGCCCACGAGGCCTGGGAGGCGGTCTGGCTGCGCCACCCCGAAGACGGGCGCTTCTTCATCCAGGGGCTCATCCAGTTGGCGGCCGCCTACCACCAGCTGCGGCGCAAGATCTATCGGGGCTTCCTCATCCACCTCCGCCGGGCCCAGGAACGCCTGGTACTCTTTCCGGACCTTTTCCTGGGCATCGACGTGTCCCACCTTCGCCAGGCGATTCGCCGGGCCCTTCCACCGGAAGACTCGAAGGGATCGGAGGATGCAGCCGATTATTCCCGGATAGTTCCTCCCCGAATCCGGGTGGTGGAATCGCAGGCGCCTGCTTGTTTGAAACAACAGAAAAAAGGAGCCATCCACGAAGACACACGAAGGACCACGAAGACACACGAAGAAAGACGGTGAGGAAACCGGAACGCCATCAATGTCCCCCGGGTTCACCCTCGAATGATCCGCCCGTCGTGGGGGACGGGAGCGTTACTTACCCGAAAACAAACGCATGCGCCTGGTGGCTGGAAACCGGTTCAAATTCAAGCATCGGTAAATTTTCGATTCACATCGATGCACAGGATGCACAGGATTTTTTTCTGGACACGGCCGGCTTGGATTCCTGGACATCCGTAAAGCCGCTCGCGATCATCGCCGGAGCCAGCCTCTCGTGCCGCAGCGTCCCGTCCTGATTATCCTGTGCATCCTGTGCATCGATGTTCAATAGGTAGAAGATCGGTTTAACGGAACAGGCTCATTGTTCCCGATGGGCTATGAAGCTCCGTTGCTTCACTCTTGAATGATTCGCCCGTCGTGGGGGCGGGGGCCCGGCTTACCTGAAACAACCCGGTGATCGGCCGAAGAAAAACCGGTTACAGGGTTACAGGTGAAAGATACGAATTTACACCCTACCATTGCCGACGTCTGGCCTTGGCATTGAGCTCGGGTAGATATTGATCTATCGTTTTACTCTCGTATCGTCATTGCGGCACGGCGGTGCACGGTTAACCAATGATTCGGCTGGGCTGGGTGTTACGGTTGGAACAGGCGGGAAGTTCTGCTTCGGCTCAGGGTCCGATCACCTGCAGCCAGTCCACGAAGAGGAACTCCATGCGGCCGACCAGCAGGGCGATGCGGCCCATGACGGTGTAGCCGAAGGCGGCTCCGAAGGTGATCATGAGGATCCAGATCCCGCCCCGGGACACCTGGCCCAGGAAGCCCTTGTGCTCGACCGAGAAGAAGAAGTAGATCAGGGCTGCCAGCAGCCCGAACACGGTCACCAGGGCAGTCAGCGTCCCGATCCAATCGATCCCCAGAAATGCCGTCTGGCTGGGTTCGACCAGGGGAATCAGGGCGGGTGAGACCTGCTTGGTGAAATCGCTGACCAGGTATCGGGTCAGGTTGGTGCCGGCGGCCCAGCCCACAATGACCGCCAGCGGCCAGCGGGCGATCCAGGTTCCCTTGGGCGCCAGCCGCCATAGCAGCAGGCAACCGAGAACCAGTTGCACCAGGGCCATGCCGCGGTCGACAGGGTCCACTTCCAACGGGACCTGGGCCAGGTGCTCGTTCACAAAACCGGGAGCCAGTCTCCCCAGCATGTTGGGAATGAGCTGTTGCCAGATGCCCTGGACCATCCAGTAACCGGCCGACACCCCGATGAAGAGCGACTCCGCGAATCGGTAGAAGGGGTTGTCGTCGTAGAGAAAGCTAAGGATGGAGAGGGTCAGAAAGGCCGCGAACCAGGCACCCAGGGCGGACCCGCTGACCCAGAAGCCCTCCATTTGCCCCAGGGCGCTCCAGACCAGGGCAAACACCACCACCAGCCCTACCGCACCCACCACCAAGAATCGCCTGGTCTGCTCGTTCATTGACTTACTTTTCCAGAGACTTCAGCCGTTCGCCCGACGATCCGCGTGAGGCAAAGTAGGCGACGTTCCCGACCACCAGGAACAGGATGATCACCAGGTGGGCCAGGGTTTGGGGCCCCATGCGTCGAATGGCGGCAAACCTCTCCGTTTCCGTCCCGTAGGCTTCGGAGTACCCCTGGATCAGGAGGGATTCGTACTCGGCGGCAGCCTTGAGGCCGCCCATGATTCCGCTGAGCTGTCGCGGGTAGTAGGGGTAGAGCAAGGGCGCCTGGACCGCGGTAACCCCTCCCGCGACCGGTACGCCGGTCCGATCGCCCCCGAACTGGATCCACTCCTTGAGTCCGGGGAACCCCCCGCTGATGTTCAGGATGAGGTCCATGTCCTTGAGCCCCTTGACGTTCTGCATCATGGGGATCTCGTCGATGGGCGTGCCTTCGACATCCGACTGGTAGAGAGTGCGAAAGTCCGTCACCACCACCTGGATGACCCCCTGGCCGCCCGGCCTGAAGCCCAGCATGACATAGTCCCGGCCATAGCTGTAGTCGGAGAATTCCTGCTCCAGCACCTGGTCGACCGTCTTGAGCGTCTGTGCCTGACCGGTGGGCCAGAGGCACATGAAGAACAGCTTCTGCTTGCGGCGGCAGAGGTGGCGGACGTAACTGTCGGCCATGGGCTGGAGCTCGGGCTCGCTTTCGGGGCCGTAATCGAAGGGCAGCAGAACGTTGGAACCGGGTGGAAGTGCCTCGATACGGTCATAGATGGCCTGAACCTCCGGGGTGGCGACCTCGTCAATGGTCAGGTCGAAGGCCAGGGGGATCACCACCGCCAGCATGATGAACAGGAAGATCCAGCGCCGGTCAATCGCCTGCAGGCGTTCCATCGTCGATGAGCCTTCTTTTGGAGCCACGGGTAACTCCTAGTCGTTGTCGCTTCCCAGGTAAGAGCGTTCCACCCCGAGGATGAGTCGGAGCGACATCGAAATGATGCCCAGGCATATCCCGATCATGATGGCTCGTTGACCCGCCAACTGGGGCACGACCATGATCCAGTTGACCAGGTCGGGAACGGTCAGGAGGTAGAAATCTCCTCCTCCGGCCAGGATCAGATAACCATAAAGGGTGCGAGCCAGCACAAAGGCGGCAACCGTGCCGATCAATGAAAGCGAGATCCAGCGCTTGGAGCGGAATTGCTCCCATGCAAGGTAGGCCAGCAGAGCGCCGAACAGCAGCTCGAGCGAGCCCGGCAATGTTTCGGTGAGCGCCGTGCCTACCAGCGTCCGGCCCAACAGGATGATCAGGGCCGCGATCAGCAGGAGGGTGGCTTCCCGGTTCTTGGCCCGAAAGGCCCTATAGGAGGCCGAAGCCACAAAGAAGGCCAGCAGGGAAAAGGTGGTCGCCGACAGCGGAAGGAAGCAGTAGTCGTAGGCGGCTTGAAACCAGCTCCCTTCGGCCTCCAGGGCGTGTTTGATTCCGGACGGTCCCCCAACCTTGAAGAGCCCGATGGCCAGCATGAGGAAAAATCCGGCCATGGTGACCGCGCTGTAGCCCCAACCCGGCTCCGAACGGGAGATCTTGGACAGGTGGATCTTGGCCAGGTTGCCCCCGCCCAGCACGAAGGCGAAGGCGGCCAGCACGTCAAAGGTGATGGACAGGCTCTCGTTGAGCTGGTCGAAGGGCGGGTGGGGGATGAAGGCCTCGAACAGCATGATGACCCCCACCGCAAAGGTGATCAGCAACGGTATCTGTCGTCGCATTCGGGTTTCCTAGACGAACATTTCCAGCTTGAGAAAATCCACCACCGACTGAAGGCTTTCGCTTCCCGTCCACAGCGCCAGGGTGGCCGCCAGGCTCCCCAGACCAATGGCGGCCATCACGATCAGCTTGCCGACATCCTGCCCCTTGAGACTGCCCAGTTGCTTGGGGTCGCCGCTCAGGTAAGCGCTGGCCGCAAAGAGTTCTTCGCCCATCAGCGTATAGTCGCAGGCCGCCACGAAGAATGGAAGCTGAGAAGGCATGGCGGTGCCGGCGATCTGGATGGCGCCGATCCGGTTGCCGGTCTCGGCCAGCAGCAGGGATTCGGCGAAAAAGGCTCCCATGTAGAGGCAGGTGGCCGGCTCGTCCCTCAGCAGCATGCCGTTGACCCCGGCGACGTAGCCGAACTGCTCGTCGGTGAGGTAGTGGACCATGTCCTCGTTGTAACTCTCCGGGCGGCCGGCTTCCAGGTAGGCCTGCTTCACCACCTCTCGGCCGGTGGTCATGACCAGCGAGCGGCTGACCGGGACGTCCAGCCTGGCGTCGTACTCGGCGATGGTGCGGGAGACGTATCCCAGCAGGGTGAGACCGGCCAGGGTCTGAACGTTGTCCATGTCCATGATCCCCGGCACGAACACGACCGGCCGCCCCATCTCGGTAGCGCGGCCCACGGCTTCGTCGACGGCTTCCAGGCCGGCGATCTTGCGCACGAACAGTTTGCGGCCCCAGGTCGCCAACTGGATAAACAGAACGACAAAGA
>JAJECY010000266.1 GCA_022821775.1 Acidobacteriota bacterium | reverse complement strand
CTCGCCGGTGGCCAGCATGTACTTGCCCTGCTCTCCGTATTGAGTGCCGGTGGAGCTCATGCCGCCGCTTTCCCGCAGCCCCAGGAACGTTTGCATCACCTTCTGTCCTTCGTCCCGATTGCCGCCGCGCAGCAGGCTCATGGCCAGGCTGTAGTGGGCGGCGGTGTCGTAGGGGGAGAGCTGAACCACCTGCCTCAGCACTTTTTCCGCCTGGTCGTACTCCTCGCGTTTCAGG
Source organism: Acidobacteriota bacterium (assembly GCA_022821775.1). Taxonomy (GTDB): domain Bacteria; phylum Acidobacteriota; class Terriglobia; order Versatilivoradales; family Versatilivoraceae; genus Versatilivorator. The sequence continues at coordinate 5,764 of JAJECY010000266.1, read as the reverse complement.
AGTATCTGGCCGACCTGGTAGAGAGTGGGCGGGTCCTGAGGATCCTGGAGCAGAATCTTGCGGAAGGACTCCAGGGCGAGCTCCAACCGGTCCTGGTTCTTGTGGATGAGGCCCATGGCAAACAGGGCGGTGGGCTGCCGGTCGTTCAGACTCAAGGCCTCACTCATGAGTTTTTCCGACTGGTCCAGTTGCTGGAGGTAGAAGTAAGCCAGCCCGCTGTTGACGATGGCCGGCAGGAAATCCTGGCGGATGGCCCGGCATCGGGCGAATTCCTCCAGGGCCTTTTCGTGGTTGAACTGCTCCAGCAGGGCGATGCCGATGTTGTTGTGGTAGATCAGGCGGGCCTCAGGCGAGCGGTTTTCGTCGGCCGAATCCGCGTCAGCGGCCCGGAGGGCGCCGGTCGGCCCCAGAGATTGGCAGCCGGCCGTCCCCAAGGCCAGGACGACCACCAGGAACAGGCCGAGGGGCCGCTTATGGTTGAAGGAGGTCCATCTGTCTTCGTGTCTATTTGTGTTCATTCGTGGTTCGTCTTCATTAACGATCGGCTGTTTTTCCTCTGAATGATCCGCCCGCCAGGGTCGGGGGCGACTTACTTGGTGGCCAGTCCCTCGCCTTCCCGGATCACGATTCGCTGATTCGGGTCGAGGTTGGTCAGCTTGTCCACCGAGCCGCTGGGCCAGAGAACCTCGAGTGAGAGGATCTTGTCCGAGGGGCCCAGGCCGAAGGTCACCGGCAGTTCGCTCTGGGAGCAATAGCTGCTGCCGCTCTTGACCCGACGCCACAATCGGCCGCCGGCGAGCTGGACGGTCACCTTGGCCCCGATGCCGTCCCGGTTGCTGGAGGTTCCCACCGTCTTGACCCGCAGGAAGCGGTTACCGTTGTTGTCGCGCTGATTCTCCCAGAGCACGGCCGGGTCGCCGTTGGTGCTCATCAGCAGGTCCAGGTCGCCGTCGTTGTCATAGTCCCCGTAGGCGCCGCCGCGCCCCACCCGGGGCGTCCGGAAGTCGGACCCCACCCGATGGGCGACCTCGACGAATCCCTTGCCCTGGTTGTGGAACAGGTGGGGTGGCTGGGCGTAGGTCACCCGCCGCTGCACCTTGTTGATGTCGTTCTCGACGTGGCCGTTGGCGACGAATATGTCCAGCTTGCCGTCCAGGTCGAAGTCGAAGAAGAAGCAGGCAAAGGCCAGCGTCAGCAGGCTGGACTGCCCCACCTCGGAGGTGGGGGCATCGTCCACGAACAGCCCCTGGCCCTCGTTGTGGTAGAGGTTCAGCATTTCGTTGGAAAAGTTCCCGATCACCAGGCTGGCCAGCCCCGACCCGTCGTAGTCGGCCGCGTCCACCCCCATGGCTCCCCGAACGGTTCCGTCCTCGCTGAAGGCCACCCCGGCCGAGATCCCCTCGTCCCTGAAGGTGCCGTCTTTGCGGTTGATGTAGAGCTTGTTGGGCTGGGTGTCGTTGGCCAGCAGCAGGTCCGGCCAGCCGTCATCCTGGGCATCGAAGACGGCCACCCCCAGGGCCTTGCTTTTGGGATCGTGCAGTCCGGCTTCGCGGGTGACATCGGCAAAGGTGCCGTCTCCCCGGTTCCGGTAGAGCCGGGAAGAGACACCGGGATAGGACTCGGGGGTGCAGTAGGACTTGTTGACGCCGTCCAGGCTGCAGCGAATGTCGGTCTCGATCGACCACTTCACGTAGTTGGTGACGACCAGGTCCAGGTTGCCGTCCCGGTCGTAGTCCAGCCAGGCCACGCTGGTGGCGAATTCGGGATTGTCCAGCCCGGCCTTGCCTGTAACATCCTCGAAGGCGCCATCTCCTCTATTGCGAAAGAGTCGATCCGGCCCCAGGGCGCTAACATACAGGTCCACCCAGCCGTCGTTGTCGTAATCGCCGGCGGCGCATCCCATTCCGTAGATCTCGACATCCAGCCCGACCTTGCGGGTCACGTCGGTAAAGGTCCCGTCTCGGTCGTTGCGGTAGAGGGCCATGGTGGACCGGCGGCCCTTGCGGCCCGGCCAGTTCTTGCCGTTGATCAGCAGTATGTCCTGCCAGTCATCGTTGTTGTAGTCCAGGAAGGCGACTCCCGAGCCCATGGTCTCGGGAAGGTACTTTTTCCCGAAGGCGCCGTTGTTGTGCTTGAAGGTCAGTCCGGCCTGGCGGGTGACATCGCGGAACTGCACCGGGAAGGGCTTGGAGTCGCCCCCGGCCTGCAGCCCTCCTTGCCGGCAGAGCAGGGTCAGCACCAGCAGGAACAGGACCAGCAGGGCGGGGTGTCCTGGACGGCCGTCGTCAGCGCTTCTGCCTGGCATGGAAGGGATCATGAATCGGAGTTGGCCGCGGGGGCCGCGGCTTGGCTGGAGGAGTAGCTCTTGCCGGCAGTCAGCCCCGGCTCCAGCGGGGCGGACCCGTGCTCGTGGATGGGCTGGCGTTCGTTGTTGGCCTCGGGATGAAGCCGCCGCACCGGCCCGGTGATGAACTGGGAGGATTCGTCAGCCTTGAATCTCAAATAGAGCTGTCGCTCCCGTTCGGCCAGCTCCTTTTGACCCAGTCCTCGATAGCAGAGCATCAGGTTGTAGTGGGCTTGCAGGTCTTCCGGGTCCACCTCCAGGACCTTCCGGAATTCCTTGATCGCCTCGGCGTACTGCCGCTTCAGGAAGAGAATGCGGCCGGCCTGGTTTCTGACCACTCGATCGCGGGGATATTGGGCCAGGGCCCGTCGGAAATGGACCAGGGCCTCGTCGTACTTTCCCTGGGTCTTCAAGGTCAGGCCGTAGAAGTAATGGCTCTTGGCGAGGTCCGGGTCCACCTCCAGCGCTTTCCGCAGCACCTCCTGAGCCCCCTCGGTGTTGCCTTCCCGCACCCGGGCCCTGGCCACGTTGACCCAGCCGTCGGCAAAGCCCGGGTCCAGCTCGGTGACGGTCAGGAAGGCCTGCTCGGCGGCCTTGAGGTCTCCCTGCAGCAGGAGGCCGATGCCGTAGTCGTTCCAACGGATCAGGTCGTTCCGGTCCATGGCGGACTCCAGCTCCGGCGGGTCGGCGCGCCCGTCCAGGACCTTCAGCTCGGTACGGTCCTCGGCCATGACCACGATGGGAAGATTGGGGATCTCCTTGAGCTTGCCCGAGACCCGTGACAAATCGCCCTGGAAGATCCAGCGCCCGTCGTCGTAACCCTTGTCCAGTCCGAAGTCCAGGTGGGTCGGGTCCCGGATGCCGGCGTAGGCCCACTGGGTGTTCCACCAACTGAACTTGCGATAGTTCACCTTGGCCGTGAGCGTGATCCTGTCACCGCTGTGCTCAGGGACCTTGAGGCGGAACCGCACCGTGTCTGCGGCTCCCGGAGGGATCAGACGGACATACAAGGTGGAACGAGCCGCCCAGGCATTCCGCTTGTTGATGAGGTTGCCGTGCTCATCCAGCAGGTAGGCCCGGTACATGTGGGCGCTCTCTTCCACGGGCCCCCGCCCGTTGTCCTCCACCCGGCCGCTCCAGAAGATCACCCGTCCCCGATCGTCGACAGCCTGAAGCTCCACCCAGACATCGAAGGCGTCCACGGTCCCGCCGGGGAAGAAATGGCCGACGTTCAGCGTCCTCACCACGACGTCCACCCGCACCGAGTCCCCGCGCCTGACGGTGGCTCCGATCCTGTCAAGGGGGGCCACCACCTTGAGTGGAGGGGTGGTGACCATGCCCCGGGCGCCGAAGGATTCCGACTCCTCGCCCACCGCAAAGGTGCTGGAGAGTTGCAGGCTGGCCCCGGTTCGGCCGGACGACTCGTACGCTTCCGCCGGATCGCCCAACGCCATGGCGAAAATATCGATCCCGACCTGCTTGTCCTGCAGAAAGTCTATGGTGGTCTGCAGTTGCTTCTGGTCCTGGTTGGCCAGGGGCACGGCCGTATTGGCGCCCGGGAAGCGGTGAGAGTGCACCTTGCCGTCGATGTTTCCCAGGTCGTCGGAATCCACCAGCGGCATGTGGCAGTCCACGCACTTGCGGGGCTGGGGCGGGTAGTAGAAGGACCTGGCCCCCTGGCCGGAAACTCCGCTGGCCTGCCAGTTGTCGTAGTCGTTGAATCCTCGCAGCCAACGATAGTGGTTCACCGGAGAATCCAGATGGACCTTGTGGCAGCTCGAACAGAATTCGGCGGTGTCCTTCCGATGGAAGGGCTTCATGAAGACCTTCTTGTGAGGGCCGGGATCCGCCATGGTCAGAAAATCGTGGAACCACTGCAGGACGGCATTATCGCTGGTGGCCATGTCATGCAGGGGGGGATACTCGATGACCAGCGCCCCGTTTCCCATGCTGCTGGTGATCCCGACGATGGAGTGGCAGGAGGTGCAGGCCAGGCCGGCCTGTGCTTCCGGGGTGTCGATCTGCTCCCGGATGGGGGTGTCGAATCTCCCGTTGAAGAAAACGGCATGGTCGTGGCAGCCGGCGCACCACTTGGAGGGCTGGGTGCCGACCACATCCTGCATGTATTCGATGGATTTGCGGTACCACTGATTGTTGAAGGAGGAGAAGTGGTGCATGGAGGAGTACCACTGCTCGTAGATATCGGGATGGCACCGCTGGCAGGTGTGGGAAGTCATGAAGAAATCGGCGGGGATCAGGTCGCCGCTGGTGGTGGTGGATGAAGAAGGGAAGAAGGGACTCTCCGGCCCGTTCCCTTCCTCTTCCATGGAGAGCGGCGTGCGGGTCGGGTTGCGGATGCGGTCAGCTTCGTCCGGGAAGTAGCGCTGATAGCCGACCAGGAATGCCGGGGTCAGCACCAGCAGCGCCGCGGCCACGCCATAGCGCCTGCGCGCCATTCCCACAAGACCTACGCGATAGCTCTCTCTCCAATAGGTTTGCACGGCAACGCCGGCCAGGACAAAGGACAGCAGGGCCAGGCCGATGTGGGAGTGGAGGATCCAGCGATGGGGTTGGGTGTTGCCCACGACCAGCAGCGCCAGGGCCGGAACGGAGCTGGCCAGAAAGCAGACCAGCGCCCAGCGGACCGCCGGGATCATCCTTCTGAAGCGTGTCAGCAGGTACCCCAGCGCAATTGCGGTCAGGACCAGGCCCAGTCCCAGGTGCAAGGCCAGGTTGGAAATGTAGAAGAGGTTGGGCTCGGCATGGGGCCACAGGTAGGCCCCGTTGACGGCCAGCAGGAGAAAGGCGTAGAAGCAAATCAGTGCAAACCTGTTCACCGGACCACCCGTTTCCCCCCTGTCCCCTACGGCCTCAGTTTAGCAGGGGACCGGGGTTGCGGCAAATGAGGCCGCCACTGGTGGGCCGCCGGCCTGACCTGCGTTCCACGGGAACTGCGAGACGAGAGAGGTGATCGCCGGCGGCGGCGAAATCCCGGGACATCCCGACCGAATCGGGAACTCCCGGGTCGAAGGGTTGCACCTGGGAAGAGGTGTCTGCCGGCGCGCTGGCGCGCCACGCCGCGGGCTGCGGGAAAGCTACTCTCGGGCTGACAGAAAGGCCCCGTCTCCGCTGCGCTCGCCCGGGCTGCCGCCATCGTTGATGACCCCGTAGGCCAGGAAGGGATTGTCGCCGGAGACCTTGCGTATCCGGACATATCCCTGGGTAGTGTCTTTCGTATAGTCCCGCAGTATGCTGTCGATCTGGCGCCACCCCCGGGCCGGGACCGTCCAACCCGTTGTCGTGTTGGCCAGAAGACCCGTTTCCCCGTCGTAGATGTCGATGCTGAAGACACTGTCGCTGTCGTCGACTTCTCCGGTGTTGATCAGGGCCAGATTGGTTCGGCTCTCCTGATTCTGTTGG
>JAJECY010000202.1 GCA_022821775.1 Acidobacteriota bacterium | reverse complement strand
AGGAGCCTGAGAACCTCCAGGCTCCCCTGCACCAGCGACTCGGGACTGAGAGGATGGGCCTCGGCCAGCCCTTTCATGGCGGCGACCCGCTCGTTGAGGCGGGGGTTGTACTTCATGGTGCAGGAACCCAGCGGATACATGCCGGCATCGATGCTGTAGTTCCAGCCGGCGAGGCGGGTGAAGTGCCGCACCACGTCCACCTCGCTGACCTCCGGAAAGCCCGGGATCGACTCCCTCAGGTTGTCGGTTCCCAATGCATTGCCAAGATCGACCGGTGGGACATCCAGGCGAGGAAGGTCGTAGCCCGTCCGTCCCGGGGAGCTCCGCTCGAAAATCAACCCCTCGTTCAGGGCGAGGTGTCTGCCGGTTCTGGCGAACTTCATGGGTGGGTTGCTCATCGGGGTTCCGCAATAAAGCGATGGACCGGCGTCAGGCGGCGGCCTTGACCAGCTCCACCAGGCGATCGATGTCCTCCCGGCTCTTGGTTTCCGTAATCGATATCAACAGGGCGTTCTCGAGCCGGGGATCATACCGCTCCAGTGGCAGACCGGGAACCACGCCGGCCTTGTGAAATCTCTCCTCCACCTCGGTGTAGGGGCGGTTCAGCCGAAGCACGAACTCATTGAATCGCGGACCCTCGAACAGAATCTCCACGGGAAGCTCTCTCAAGGCGGCCATTCCATACTGGACCTTGGCGACGTTCTGGATGGCCAACTCCCGGAGCCCCTTCCGACCGAGCAGGGAACAGAACAGGGTCACCATCAGCGCCGTCAGGTTCTGATTGGTGCAGATGTTGGAGGTGGCTTTCTCTCGCCGGATGTGCTGTTCCCGGGTGGCAAGAGTCAACACGTATCCTCGTTGTCCGTGCCTGTCCACCGTCTGACCTACCAGGCGGCCCGGCAAATTCCGGACAAACTTCTCTCGCGTCGCAAGAAAACCCACATGAGGCCCTCCGTAACCGGGCGAGATTCCCATCGACTGAGCTTCGCCGCACACAATATCGGCCCCGACCGATCCGGGAGATCTCACGATCCCCAGGGAGAGCAACTCCGCGATGTTGACTACCAGCAATACGCCCTTTTGTCGGCACAGGTCGGCCAGGAGGTCCAGGGATTCCAGGTTGCCCAGGAAATTCGGCGATTGCACCACCAGCGCACCGACATCCTCTCCCAACCGCGTCTCGAGCTCTGCCGCATCGAGGCGCCCGTCTCCTCCATGGCCCACCGTTTGAATCGTCAAATCCTGGTGGCGTGTGACCGTTTCCACGACCTCCCGGTATTCCGGATGGACCGTCCTGGCCAGCAGGACTCGCCCTCGACGCGAGATGCGCCTTGCCATCAGGACCGCCTCCGCCAGAGCCGAGCTTCCGTCGTACATGGAAGCATTGGAGACCTCCATCCCGGTGAGCTGGCAAATGAAGGTTTGAAACTCGAAGACGGCCTGCAGCGTCCCTTGGCTGATCTCGGCCTGGTAGGGGGTGTAGGAGGTCAGAAACTCGCCCCTGGAACAGAGGCTGTCGATCACCAGGGGAATGAAATGCTGGTTCACCCCGGCTCCCAGGAAGGAAAGAATGCCGGGGGCGTTTCCGGCTTCCAGCTCGCCGAATCGGGCCAGCAGCTCGGGTTCGGTCAGGGCGGGAGGAAGATCGAGCGGGGAACGGAGACGGATGTCCTCCGGAATGGAGGTGAGCAGGTCCTCCACCGAATGCAGGCCCAAGGCCTTCAGCATCTGAGCCTGCTGCTCCGAGGAGGTCGAAAGATATCTCATCTATCCGGTGGACTCCTCCTCGACGTATTTCCGGTATTGATCGGCGGTGAGAAGATTGTCCAGCTCACTGGAGTCGACCAGCTTGACCCGGACGAACCAGGCCTCTTCATAGGGGTCCTGGTTGACAAGTTCCGGAGACGAGCCCAGGGCCGAATTGACGGCCACCACCTCTCCGGCCACGGGAGCGTAAACCTCGGACACGGCCTTCACGGATTCCACGTTGGCCAGGACTTCATCGGCGGCGAAAGCCTGGCCGATCTCAGGCAGTTCCACAAAGACAACGTCCCCCAGCTCCTTTTGGGCGTGATCGGTGATGCCCACGGTCCCGCCGTCTCCGTCGACTCGAATCCATTCGTGCTGTTTGCTGTATCGACAGTCCTCGGGAAGTCTCATGGGGAATCTCCTGTCGTGGACGAGGGAAAGTGCCCTGAATTCCGAGACGGAATACCGGCGGGTCAACGCCTCCGTCTCCGATAAAACGGGGTCTTCACAACTTCGGCGGGTACCAGGCGTTTTCTCACCTGTATGTCCAGCCGGTTGCCCGGGAAGGCTTCACCCTCGTTCACATAGGCAAGCCCGATGTTCTTCTTGAGAAAGGGAGCAGGGCTGCCGCTGGTGACCCAACCGATCTTTTGGCCGCTTCTGAGCACGTCATATCCGTCCCGGCCGATTCCCGGCCCCCGCATCTCGAAGCCAACCAGCTTCTTCTCCACTCCCATCTCGAGTTGGGCAGCCAGCGCGGCCCTTCCCGTGAAGTCGGGCCTGTCCATGCGAACCATCCACCCCAGTCCCGCTTCCCAGGGCGTTGTGTTCTCGTCGATCTCGTGCCCGTAAAGAGCCATTTTAGCCTCCAGGCGCAGGGTATTGCGCGCTCCCAGTCCTGCCGGAAGCATCTCCCGGGACTGTCCCGATCGGCTCAGGGCCTGCCAGACGGCCTCGGCGGCCGTGGGAGGGAAGTAAATTTCAAAGCCGTCTTCTCCGGTGTATCCAGTGCGGGCAATCAGGCCCGGAACACCCTGGATATGGCCGGGTCGAAAGCGGTAGTAGCCGATTTCAGCCAAGTCCAGATCGACCAGGGGTTGGAGGACCGGCTCGGCTTCGGGCCCTTGCACGGCCAACTGCACGTATTGATCGCTGACGTCGGCGACCCGGGCCCCAAACCGGTTCTGCCGGCAAATGTGGTGATAATCCCTGCCGGTGTTTCCGGCATTGACACAAAGGAGAAAGCGGTTCTCTTCCAGCCGATGGACCAGAATGTCATCCACAAACGTCCCCTGCTCGGTGAGCAGGGCGGAGTATTGGATCTGACCGGGCTGGAGGCGTCCGGCATCGTTGCAGGCGACCTGCCGCACCAGGGCCAGGCTGCCGGGCCCGTCGATCTCGATCTCTCCCATGTGGCTGACGTCGAACAGGCCGACCCTGTTCCTCACAGCCAGGTGCTCCCCCACGATACCGGAATATTCGATGGGCATTTCCCAGCCTCCGAATGGGCCCATCCTGGCTCCCAGCCTTCGATGCAACGGGTGCAGGGGAGTCTTCTTCAGGGGAGACGTCATCGGCTGCCGGTTTCGGAAGGAGGCATCAAGCGTGGCAAAGTAACACACCCTCCAGGAGGCGTCAAGCCAATCGGCGGGCCGCTCGGAGGGCGCTCCGAAGGGCCTCGAAACCGAGTCCAATCCCGGCGGCGGCAGACGGATTCAGCCTTCGGAGAGGCGGGTTTCCCGGGTTTGCTATAATCACTGGAAATTCAGATTCGGGAACGACAGCCGGGACTGGTCCCCAATTTCACAAACGGGAGCGCGCGAGGGAACCCATGGCACCACAAACGATTGTTGACCTCTTCGAGGAGGCCGTAACCCACAAAAGCCGCACCGACGCCCTGCTGGTCAAGCGGGAGGGCAGCTTTCAGCCCCTGTCTTCGGCAGAGGTCCGCAGCCATGTCCAGGGGATGGTTGCGGGGTTGAAGGACCTGGGGGTGGAGGTCGGAGACCGTGTCGCCCTCTTGTCGGAAAACAGGCCCGAATGGCTGGTTTCGGACATCGCCATCCTTTCCGCCGGGGCCATCAACGTTCCCGTCTATCCGACGCTGCCCGCGAACCAGATCGAGGGTCTCCTCAACGACGCCGGCGTCAAGGTCATCATCCTGTCAACCGCCGAACAGTTGGAGAAGATTCGGGAGATTCAATCAAAGGTCCCCACTCTCCAAGCCACGGTTGTCATGGACCTGGAAGAACCTGAATCCGACAGCCTTCGGAGTTTCGCCAACCTGCAGGACCAGGGCCGGCAGGCCTGGCAGCGGGACCCGGACGGATTTCTGAAGGTCCGTCAAGGGATCGGTCCGCAAGATGTGGCCACCATCATCTACACGTCAGGCACCACCGGACCGCCCAAGGGAGTCATGCTGACCCATGCCAACATCGTGGCCAACGTCGTGGAGCTCAGCCGGGTCTTTGACTTCGATCACAGGGACAAGGTCCTTTCCCTGCTGCCGCTCAGCCACATTTTCGAACGGGTGGCACACTACCTCATGTTCTATTGCGGAGTGAGCATCGCCTATGCCGAAAGCATCGAAAAGGTGCCGATCAACATGCAGGAGGTCCAACCCACGGTGGTGGCTTGCGTCCCCAGATTCTTCGAGAAACTCCACGACCGTGTCATGGAGTCCAGGCAACTCAGTACCGGCTTGAAACGCGCGCTGAGCGATTGGGCCTTCGGGGTAGGGGAGCGCCATACCCGCCACATCCTGCAGGGGACCACCCCACCTCCCGCCTTGGCGTTCCAGCGCTTCCTCGCCTCCAGGATCGTGTTTTCCAAGCTGCAGCAGCGCCTTGGGGGCCGGCTGCGCTTCTTCATCTCGGGTGGCGCCCCCCTCGACCCCAGCCTGGCCGAGTTCTTCCTCAGCGCCGGGATCCTGATCCTGGAGGGCTACGGCCTCACCGAAACCTCGCCGGTAATCGCGGTCAACCTGCCGAACCGCTTCCGGTTCGGAACGGTGGGACAACCGTTGCCCGGCCTGGAAGCAAAGATCGCCGACGACGGCGAGGTCCTGACTCGAGGACCGTCGGTGATGCTCGGCTATTACAACAGGCCCGAGGAAACTCGAGAGGTGATCAAGGAAGGGTGGTTCCACACCGGGGACATCGGCCATCTGGATTCGGACGGATTCCTGAAGATCACCGATCGCAAGAAGGACCTGATTGTCACCGCCGGCGGGAAGAACGTGGCTCCCCAACCGATCGAGAGGCTCCTCAAGGCCAGCCCCGCGCTGCTCAATGCGGTCGTGTTGGGAGACAAGCGCCCCTATCTGTGCGCCCTGGTGGTCCCCAACCCGGAGGCTGTTTCCGACTATGCGCGGGAACAGGGACTGTCCTTCGAAAGCTATGGCGAACTCCTCCAAAACCCGCAAGTTCGCGAATTCCTCATGAATGCGGTCGAAGAATCGACTGCCGGACTGGCCTCTTTCGAAACGGTGAAAAATGTCATTCCGGTAGAAAAGGACTTCACCATCGAGGACGGAGAACTGACCCCGACACTTAAAGTTAAGCGTCGAGTAGTCGAGAAGAGATTTAAGAACCAGATCGAGGCTCTCTACGCGGAGAGCTCGTCCAAACCGGAATGACCGACCGCCACGCCCTATGAAAAAGAGCATTGAACGCGTGGGGGTGGTCGGCGCGGGGGTGATGGGCGCGGCCATTGCCGCCCACCTGGTCAACGCCCGCTTTTCGGTCTGCCTGCTGGACATCCCGCCTTCAGATCCGAGTCCCGGGACGGAATCCGGAGACGGACCGGCTTCCGACCCCCAATTCCGGCAGCGGCTGGTGCAACAGGGACTGCGCCGGCTGGAACGAACCAAACCTCCGGCCTTCTTTCTTCCGGAGCACTCCCGGCGCATTCGACCAGGGAACTTGCAGGACCACCGATCCTGGCTGGGAGAGGTGGACTGGATCATCGAAGCCGTCTCGGAAGACTTCGACGTCAAGGCCCGCCTGCTCAAAGACGTCGATCGGATCCGCCGGCCGGGATCGATCGTCAGTTCCAACACCTCCGGGATCTCGGTCAACCGCTTGGCAGAGGGGCTGAGCGACGACTTTCGGCAACACTGGCTGGGAACCCATTTCTTCAATCCGCCTCGCTACCTCAAGCTGCTGGAACTGATTCCCACCCCGGAGACCCTGGACGCGGTCGTCGAAACCGTCAGCCATCTCGGCCACTTTCGCCTGGGCAAGGGCATCGTGGTCGCCAAGGACACTCCCAACTTCGTGGCCAACCGGATCGGCGCCTTTGCCCTCCAGCAGCTCCTCCACATGGTGTTGGAGGAGGGTTACGGGATCGACGAGGTCGACCAGCTTACCGGCAGATTGATCGGCCGGCCCAAGAGCGCCACCTTTCGAACCCTGGACATCGTCGGCCTCGACACCTTTGCTCGGGTTACCGCCAACCTCTTCGAAAACGCGCCCGGCGATGAGCATCACCAACTCTTCAGGATCCCGAACGTCATCCGGCAACTGATCGAGCACAACCGGTTGGGAGCCAAGAGCGGTCAAGGCTTCTACCGAAAGTCGGCGAGCGGGGAAATCCTGGTCCTGGACCCCGAGTCCCTGGAGTATCGCTCCCGTCGCAAGGCCGAGTATCCCTCGCTGGCGGCGGCCAAGGACGTCCCGGACCTTGCGGGAAGGTTGAAGGCATTGATCCGATCCGACGACCGGGCCGGACAACTGGTGTGGAGAACGCTCAGCGGAGAGATGGTTTACGCCGCCAATCGAATTCCGGAGATTTCCGACGACATCGTCACCATCGACAACGCCATGAAGTGGGGTTTCAACTGGGAGCTGGGACCTTTTGAGACCTGGGACGCCTTGGGCGTGGAAGCTGTGGCGGCGCGCCTCGAGTCGGAGGGAAGAACGGTGCCGGAGTTGGCGCGGATGGTATTGCAGACACCCGGAAAGAGCTTTTACCGCCGGCACGCGAGCACCGTTTCCTACTTCGATCGTCCCTCCCGGGACTATCTCCGACTCGACGTTCCGGACGGAGTGGTCCTGCTGTCTTTACTCAGGGAGCAGAAAGGAGGAGTGGTTCGCAAGAGTCCCCGGGCCAGCCTGATTGACCTTGGCGACGGTGTTCTCTGCCTGGAGTTCCACGCCAAGATGAATACCATTGGGGACGACACCCTTCAGATGATACGAGAGGCGCTGCAGGTGGTGCGCTCCGAATTCGCGGGCATGGTGATTGGCAATCAGGCCGCCAACTTTTCCGCCGGAGCCGACCTGGTGCAAATCCTGCGCAAGGCTCGGGAACGGAAATGGAAGGAGATCGACAGCATGATTCGGCTGTTTCAGGCAGCCAACATGGAGATCAAGTATTCCCCCTGTCCGGTGGTGGTCGCCCCTTTCGGTCTCACCCTGGGGGGGGGGTGCGAAATCGCCTTGCACGCCTCGGCCGTGCAGGCCTCGGCTGAGACCTACATGGGCCTGGTCGAGTTGGGGGTGGGCCTGATTCCGGCAGCGGGAGGCACCAAGGAAATGGTGTTGCGGAGCCTGGAAAGGTCCGGGAGCGAGCAGGAACTCTTTCCATGCCTGCGCACATCCTTCGAGACCATCGCCAGGGCAAGAGTGTCCGGCAGCGCTCTGGAG
>JAJECY010000023.1 GCA_022821775.1 Acidobacteriota bacterium | reverse complement strand
TCCAGGGCCTGAAGGACCGCTGCCGAACGAGCCAGCAGAATCCCCCGATCCTCTCCAATGAAGTTCACCTCTACCTGATTGTCCCGTTCCGCCACCTCGAAGGACAACTTCAGGCCTGCCGAATGAACGAAAAGGTTCAGGAATTCCTGCAGTGTCATCGGTTTGCTCAACGCGCCGACCGCGCTTTTCTTCTCTTGGACCTGCGGGTCACAGCTTTGGTCTCGGGCTTCGTCTGCTCCACCTTGGCTGCGTTCTTGCCTCCCCCGCCGCCCGCTGCCTCTTGCTTGGCCGGCGCTCCCGGACCAAAGCGATTCATGGCCAACTGCTGAAATATGTTGACGAGGTTGCTGGTAAACCAGTAGAGCACCAGGCCGCTGGACTGAGTGGCCATCATGAACCCGAAGATCAACGGCATGAACAGCATCATCTTGGCCTGCAACGGGTCCGCCGACGGCATCGGCGTCAGCTTTTGAGTCAACATCATGGAGCCGACCATGAGCACAGGCAGGATGTAGGTCGGATCCGGGGCCGACAAATCCTGGATCCAGGCGAAAAAGGGTGCCTGGCGCAACTCGATGGCCACGTTCAACAGGCTGTAAAAGGCAAAGAGAAACGGCATCTGCAGCAAAAGGGGCAGGCACCCTCCCAGGGGATTCACGCCGTGCTCCTTGTAAAGCGCCATGACCTCGCTGTTCATCTGCTGACGCTTGGGATCGGTGGCCTTCAGCTTCTTGTATTTTTCCTGGATGGCCTTTATCCGGGGTTGGATCTTCTGCATCTTCTGGGACGCCGTGACCGACTTGTACCGCAATGGAAACAGCGCCGCGTTGATGACGACCGTCAGCAGGATAATGGACACTCCATAGTTTCCCACCGCGTCGTAAATCCACTTCAGTCCGACGAACAACGGTTTGCACAGAAAGGCAAACCACCCATAATCAATCAGATCCCGCAACTCATCGGGCAGAACCTCTGTGTCCTTGGGGCCCACGAACAGCCTGAAACGACCGTTCGACGCCGCGCTGTATACCCCTGCCCGAAGGGAATGCGCTTCCGGGTCCTCGATCGAAGGATCCGTGTTCTGCGCCAGGTGGATCCGGTGGAGGCCGTTCGGCCCTACCGGCAGAAACACGGCCGCAAAGTAGTGGTCTTCCACTCCCAGAAACCTGAATCGGCCTTCCATCTCCTGCTTGCTCTCCAGGTCCCCGGCGTCCATTCGCTCGATTGCTTCCTGACCTCGATAGAAAACCGTGCGCTTGGCCCAGGTATTTGCCAGGGTGGCATCCCCGAACCCACCCTGCCAGAGCAGAACGTAATCGGCCGGCCGGCCGTTGATGGAGACATCGCAATCCAACTCCACCTCGTAGGAACCCGAGCGGAAGGACATGGTCTTGACAACCTCGATACCACCCTCCGCATAGCGGAATCGGAGACGTCCCGACGTTGCTCCACCGCCGGTCAGATCGAGGTGATTGGGCGATTCGCTGACAAAGAGTGCGTTGCGGATGGTCGAGTCTTCAGCCTGACTGCCGACCATCACGGCCATGGGAAACACGGCCTGCGGCGAATCGGCCGTGTCGATGAGATTCAAGGGTTCGCCATTGGCGTCATGGTAACGCTTCAGCACCCATTCCTTCACAACGGCTCCCCGGTTGGAGAACGACAGTTTGTACAAGTCGGTCTCCACCGAGTACATCTGCTGCTTGAGAGCTTTCAGGCTCCCGGCAACGCCAGGTCCCGGATTTTTCTGAGGAATCCGGGGAACGGCCGGCGGCGGCGCGAGCGGCGCTGGCCGTTCCGGTTGCGGCTCCGGATAAGGACCTGGTGACTCTGCATCGCCGGTTGGCGCGGCAGGTTCGGGTCGGAAGTAGGGCTCCAGAAAATAGCGGGACGCCAGCAGGACGAGAAAGGAAAGAGCGATGGCTAGGAGAAAGTCTCTGTTCATCGGCAATCCGACTATTCGAGCGGGTCGTAGCCGCCCCGGTGAAGCGGATGGCAACGCGCAACTCGCTTCACCGCGAGCAGCGTCCCTCTCAAGAGACCATATCTACTGATGGCTTGATAGGAATATTCCGAGCAGGATGGCCAGAAACGGCAAGCTGGAGGTAGAAGCGGCGAAACAAACTGCTTGTAACAGCGAATGATGCCGAGTACGCCTCTCTTGAGGAGTTCCAAGGGTCCTCGTCAAGTGTCCCAGAAGACGCTGCACTTCAGAAAAGATCGATCGAGATCCCACCGACGCTGCCCCAGGCCTCGGATGGACCACCACATCCACACCACATTCGGCCAAGCGGGCCCTGTTCAGGCGTATTGCCTCTCTGATTCGACGCCGTAGCAGGTTTCTCCTGACGGCTTTACCCAACTTGCGGCCGACCGAGACGCCAAAGCGGGGACATCGAATGCTGTTCCTCAAGTAGAATAGTTGTATCTGCCGGCCGCGAAGCGCCTTGCCGCCGGCATAAACCCGCCGGAATTGCTCAGCCGTCAACAGGCGGCTCGATTTGGGAAAACCGCAGTCCAAAGCCCTATGCCATCAGGGAGTCAAACGCTTGCGGCCCTTGGCACGACGGCGCTTGATAATGAGCCGCCCCGACCTGGTCCTCATTCGAGCTCTGAAACCGTGGGTCTTGGCGCGCTTGCGATTGTTGGGACGAAAGGTCGGCCGCATGGGTACCCCGAAGGAGCGTCTCCTGTGCTCCAGTCCAAGGCCACTTCTTATAGCACAGGCCGTTTTTGACTGTCAATCCGACCGCCAGGATCCACGCACCCTCGAGGGATCCTTTTGAGTTGAACCTCTGCCCCCTGCTGTGGTATCTTTTAGAGGTTTTCAACACCCCCTTTTTCTCACTTTATCTCTCTGATCTAGCTTTATTTTATTATATTATACGAAAAGCCCTCTCCCTGAAGCTCTGGCAGGAACCGGCAAGCTCTCTCCCTATGAATGCTTGGCAACAGATCTTGAAGTGCGTCGAGAACAAACTCAACAAGCAGACCTACACAACCTGGTTCAAGCCCACCCAGTTTCAGAGTTTGCAGGCCGACAACACCCTCCACGTGACCGTCCCCAACCTGACTTTTGAGAGTTGGATCGTGGAGCACTTCTCCGAAATCCTCGACGACGCAGCTCGCGAATCGCACTTTGAAGACGTCAAATTTCGCTTCCACGCCAAGCACGCCGACCAACCCGAGCCCGCCCCGAAGAACACTCCGTACCAACGAGAATTGGATTTCACCGCCGACGAGAACCTGCTGAATCCCAAGTACACCTTCGATCGATTTGTGGTCGCCTCCTGCAACCAGTTCGCCCATGCCGCCGCCCGGGCCGTCGCCGAGGCTCCGAGCCGGATCTATAACCCGCTTTTCATCTACGGCGGCGCCGGTCTGGGAAAGACCCACCTGATGCAGGCCGTGGGTCACAAGGTCCGGTCAATCTCCAAAGCAGCCCGCTTGAGCTACGTGTCCTCGGAAAAGTTCACCAACGAGGTCGTCAACGCCATTCGCTACGACAAGACCTTGGCCTTACGGGAAAAATATCGAAACGTCGACGTGCTTCTGGTCGATGACATTCATTTTATCTCCGGCAAGCAGGCGACACAGCAGGAGTTCTTCCATACCTTCAACACCCTGTACGACGCCCAGAAGCAGATTGTCCTTTCCAGCGACCTGCTCCCCAAAGAGATTCCGGATATTCAGAACCGGCTGACGTCGCGCCTCGAGTGGGGCTTGATTGCCGACATTCAAATGCCCGATCTCGAAACCAAGGTCGCAATCCTGAAAAAGAAGGCGGAATTTGAAAATTGCGAACTCCCGGACAACGTGGCCTTTTTCATTGCGAGCAAGATCGAATCGAACATCAGGGAACTGGAGGGGTCCCTGAACCGGTTGATAGCCTTCAGTTCCCTGACCGGAGAGCCCATCTCTCTTGCAATGGCTCAAAGGGTCCTGAAGAACACCCTGAAAACCAGAGAGAGAACCGTCTCCATCGAGCGCATTCAAAAGGTCGTCGCCGATTACTTCAGTGTCAAGGTCTCGGCTCTGAAGGCCAGGAGCAATTCCAAAGCGATCACCCAACCGCGACAGATCGGCATGTACCTTTGCCGGAGCCTGACCTCCGCCTCCCTGCCCGAGGTCGGCCGCGCCTTCGGCGGCAAGCACCACACTACCGTCATGCACTCCATCAGGAAGGTGGAGGCCAAGCGATCCAGCGAAAAAGATTTCAACAACCTGATCGACATGTTTCTGGAGTCACTGGAATGAGACAGCGCGTTTTCCACAAGGAGTACCTGTACAACACCTGTGGAAATCATGTGGAATTCTTCGGGAGCCCTTTTTTCCGCTCGTTTTCCACGGGGTTTTCCTTGCGATTTTGCACAGGCTTTGTCATTGAAAAGGCATCACATCCGAGGGTTTTCCTCGGTTTCAACAACACTACCAACACTACGATTGATTAATACTAAAAGCTAAATCTCATGGAATTTACAGTTAGAAAACTGGACATGCTGCAAGAAGTTGGATTGACCCAGGGAGCTGTTGAGAAGAAGACCACCATTCCCATTCTGGCCAATGTGTTACTGGATGCCGGTTCGGGCGAAATCAACCTTGCAGCTACCAATCTGGACCTGGGAATCAAGAGTTCTTGTGTGGCAAAGGTTCAAGAACCCGGCGCCGTCACGACGCCGGCCAAAAACTTTCTGGATATCCTTCGGTCCCTGCCCGACGAGGAAGTCCGGATCAAAAAGCTGGAGAACAACTGGCTGAGGATCGAGTGTGCTTCCGCCTCATTCAAGCTGGTAGGTCTGCCGACCGACAATTTCCCTACGCTGCCTGTGTTCGAGACGGCGTTGGTGGAGATTTCCGCCAGGGATTTGCTCGGCCTGATCAACAAGACCATCTTTTCGGTGGCTGAAGAAGAAGTCCGCTTCGCTCTCAACGGGGCTCTTCTCTTGGTCAAGCCCTTGAGCCTGACCATGGTTGCGACGGACGGACACCGATTGGCACACGTGGAGAGGCCAGGCAATTTTGAGCACCTGTCCAGCGAGATCAGCGCCCTGATTCCGAAAAAAGCCTTGGCGGAGTTGCAACGGCTGTTGTCGGAAGCGGGCGAAAAGGACACGGTGAGCTTTGGCCAGAGTGAGACCCACCTGTTCTTTCAAATGGGCAAGCGTTTGCTCGTATCCCGAATGGTGACGGGACAATTCCCCAATTATGAGGCGGTGCTCCCCAAGGAGAACCATCGCAGCGTCGTGTTGGACCGTGAGGAATTGGCCACAGCCATCAGGAGGGTGTCGCTATTGGCTGACAACAAATCTCACACGGTCCAGATTGTATTGGACAACAACAAGCTGGAGATCCGATCCAGCAACGCCGAACTCGGAGAAGCCAGGGATGAGCTGGATGCCGATTATTCCGCCGGAAAGATCGACATCGGATTCAACTGCCAGTACATTCTGGATTTTCTCGCCGCTACCGAAGATCCCTCCATCAGCTTCGATTTCAAGGACGATGAGAGCGCGGGACAACTGCGTCCCGCCGGCGCGGAGGACTATCGCTATCGGTATGTGGTCATGCCAATGAGGGTCTAGCCCGCGTATCTCACCGGGTCGGAATGATTCTTTCCCAGTTGTCAGTCAGGTTCTTTCGGAATTTCTCGGAATGCCAACTGGGTTTCTCAGCGGGAGCCAACTGGATCCTGGGGGGGAACGGCCACGGCAAGACCAATCTGCTGGAAGCCATCCATGTCCTGGCTTTGAGTCGATCATTCCGGACTCACCAATCCAGCGACCTCATTCAGTGGGAATCCGGGCAGTCCTTCCTGGGGGGTGAGGTTAGAAGCCGGGACAGCGACTACCGGCTTTCTATCGAGCAAAAACCCCTGTCGCGCAGATACTGCGTCAATCGGTCTCGGGTGGATCTCCTGGAGTATGTCGGTCGCCTGAGCGTGGTCGTTTTTTCCACCGCCCAGGTGGAGCAGTTCAAGTCTGGCGACGCCAGTCGCCGCCGCCTGCTCGATAGAGGGCTATACCCTCTTCAACCAACTCATCTGAAAAGGGTTTTGGACTACGGTCGAGTAATCAGACAGAAGAATTCACTACTGCGGGAAGGCCCTTCCGGCTATAATAATCACAGCCGTGATTTGTTGGACAGTTGGAACCTGCAGATAGCGGTCCTGGGAGCAAGAATCATCCAGTCAAGACACGGATATATCGAAAAGATCCGGGGCAAATTACTCTTCCGCAACAACCGCTTCACCCCAGAAAACCTGACTCTGCACTACGTTGCCTCGTCCGAGGTGGATGCCGGCGCCAGCTTGGCACGGATCGAAGAACAATTGATGGCAAGGCTCGACTCGGCTCGGGAAAGCGAATTTCGAGCTCGCAGGGCCCTGATCGGCCCACATCGAGACCGCATTTCCATGGATGTGGACGGAAGGTGCATGCAGCGTTTCGGATCGGCAGGGCAGCAGAGGAGTTCCTTGATCGCATACCAGCTTGCCCAGATGGAGGTCCATTTCGACCTGCGCGGGGAGTATCCGTTGTTCCTTATGGATGACCTGGACGCCGAGTTGGACGAACAACGAATCGACCGGCTCCTGCAGGTCCTGGGAGCCAAGGCACAGTTGTTCATCACGACCAACAAGCCGGGCTTTATACGAGGCCGAGAGGCTGAGTTCACTGCCGGCAGGGGATCGAAGGTGTTCCAGGTAGAGTCGGGGCGTTTTGCGGAAACGGCCTCCGTCCACTAAACCCTTAACGAAAAAAAGGCACGATCCATGAGTGACCTTGGCGAAGCCAATCCGAAGCCCGAGCCAAGCGGGACCGGCAGCCTGCCGGAGCACGGGAAGTCGAACGGCGGAGAACTCGACTACGATGCTTCCAGCATCAAGGTTCTGGAGGGGCTGGAGGCCGTCCGAAAGCGTCCCGCCATGTATATCGGTTCGACTCGCGAGGAAGGGTTGCACCACCTGGCCTACGAGGTGGTGGACAACTCCATTGACGAGGTGCTGGCGGGGTTCTGTGACCGCGTCGATGTGACCATTCACGTGGACAACTCCATCACGGTGGTGGACAACGGTCGGGGCATCCCGGTCGACTATCACGAGGGGGAGAAGAAGTCGGCGGCCGAAGTGGTGATGACGACGTTGCACTCCGGAGGCAAGTTCGACGACAACAGCTACAAGGTGTCGGGAGGTCTGCACGGAGTGGGGGTCTCCTGTGTGAATGCCCTGGCCGAGGAACTGGAGCTGGAGATCTGGAGAAACTCCCGGGTCTACCAGCAGTCCTACCGGCGCGGCCGGCCGCTGGGCCCCCTGCAGGAGACCGGGAGAACCGATCGACGGGGCACCAAGATCACCTTCAAGCCCGATTCCACCATCTTCGATACCTTGGACTTTCACTTCGACACCTTGTCCCAGCGCCTGCGCGAACTCTCCTTCCTGAACAAGGGCGTGGTCATCGCCGTCACCGACGAACGGACCGACAAGACCCATCAGTTCAAGTACGCCGGCGGGATTTCCGAATTCGTCAAGCACCTGAACCGAAACAGGACGGTGTTGCACCGCCCGCCGATTTACTTCGAGGCCGAGCGGGAGACCTCCGGCGGGGAATTGATTCGGTTGGAAGTGGCCATTCAGTACAACGACGGCTACGCCGAGAACGTCTTTTCCTTTGCCAACAACATCAACACCGTCGACGGAGGCACCCACCTCTCGGGGTTCCGGTCGGCCCTCACCCGTTCCATCAACAGCTACGGACAGGCGTCGGGGCTCTTCAAGGACCTCAAGGAAAACCTCAGCGGCGAAGACGTCAGAGAGGGGCTTTCCGCCGTCATCAGCGTCAAGTTGCCTCAACCGCAATTCGAGGGCCAGACCAAGGGAAAGCTCAACAGCGACATCAAGGGATTGGTGGAAGTCTTCATCAACGAGCACCTGGCCGACTACCTTGAAAAGACGCCGGCGGTGGCCCGGAAGATCATCCTCAAGGCCGTGGAGGCGGCACGGGCTCGCGAGGCGGCCCGCAAGGCCCGGGAACTGACCCGGCGAAAAGGGGCGCTGGATTCCGCCTCCCTTCCCGGGAAGCTGGCCGACTGCCAGGAAAAGGACCCGGCTCACAGCGAGATCTTTATCGTTGAGGGCGATTCCGCCGGCGGTTCGGCCAAGCAGGGCCGGGATCGCAAGTTCCAGGCGATTCTGCCCCTGAAGGGGAAGATCCTCAACGTCGAGAAAGCCCGCTATGACAAGATGCTGGGACATGAGGAAATCCGGGCGATGGTTACGGCGCTCGGCACCGGAATCGGCGCCGACGACTTCGATGTCGCCAAGCTTCGCTACCACAAGATCATCATCATGACCGATGCCGATGTGGACGGCTCCCACATCCGCACGCTGTTGCTGACCTTCTTTTTCCGCCAAATGCTGGGGTTGATCGAGAAAGGACACGTCTTTATCGCCCAGCCACCGCTGTTCAAGGTCAAGAAAAGGCGGAAGAACTGGTACATCAAGGACGAAAAGTCCATGACCAGGGAGCTCATGCGCGGTGCGACCGAAGACCTGGTCGTCCGGGTGGGAAAGACGGGACAAGCCCTGCACACCCGCAGCCTGAACTCGTTCCTGGAAAAGCTGGTGGACTTTCGGAAGTTCTTCGGCAAGCTTGAAAAGCGGTTGGGTGATCGAGCCCTGGTCGAGACGCTGCTTCAGGCCGGCCTGCACAACAGGAGGCAGCTCAGGGATGAGGCCTTTCTCACCGGTCTGCTGGAGCCGATCCGGGAGCTGGGCTACCAGCCCACGGTCGTTCGCGACCCGGAGCACAGCCTCTTCAAGCTGGTTATCCCGGCCAGAACCGACAATGGCGCCTCAGGCAGCGTGATCGACCTTCAGTTCGTCACCCTGCCTGAGTTCAAGAACGCCGTGAACCTCAAGCGTGCTTTCGAGGAAGTGGATCAACCTCCATTCGTGATCGGCGGCAAGGACGACTCCACGGTCGAACTGGCCAGTCGAGACGAGCTGCTGGACGCCGTAATCGCATTGGGGAAAAAGCAATTCCAGATTCAGCGATACAAGGGGCTGGGCGAGATGAATCCGGAGCAACTCTGGGAAACCACCATGGATCCGGAGGCACGCTCGCTGCTGCAGGTGCGGATTGAAGACGCGGTGGTAACCGATGAAGTCTTCACCATTCTCATGGGAGATGCCGTCGAACCGCGCCGCCGGTTTATCGAAGACAACGCCCTGGACGTCAAGAACCTGGATGTGTAGCCCACGTTCTCCATGGGCTCACGCCCACGGCTAAGTGCCGCCGCCGCTTCGCGGCCTGCTGGACCCTTCGGGGAGCCTGTATCAACACTGCGTCTCCTGGTGAGAACTGCCTCTTAGACCGCAGTGGCGCCGTTTAGGCGTCACCTCTCAGCCGGGCAAAGTCAACCCGAGAACCTCATGGAAAGCTCGACGCCCCTCAATCAAGTGCCGATCAACATCGAAGAGGAGATGAGGCGCTCCTACCTGGATTATTCCATGAGCGTGATCATCGGCCGGGCGCTGCCCGACGTTCGCGACGGACTCAAGCCGGTCCATCGCAGGATCCTGCACGGCATGCGGGAGATGGGGCTGACCCCCAACAAGCCCTATCGCAAGTGCGCCAAGATCGTCGGGGAGGTCATGGGCAACTTTCACCCTCATGGCGACAACGCCATCTATGACGCCCAGGTGCGCATGGCGCAGGACTTCGCCATGCGCTACCCGCTGGTGGACGGCCAGGGCAACTTCGGATCGGTGGACGGGGACCCGCCGGCGGCCATGCGCTACACCGAGGCCCGGCTGGCCGGAATTGCCCGGGAGATTCTGGCCGACATCGAAATGGACACGGTGGATTTCGTTCCCAACTACGATGAGAGCCAGCTCGAGCCCACCTGCCTGCCTACCCGGATTCCCAACCTGCTTGTGAACGGTTCGGCCGGCATCGCGGTGGGCATGGCCACCAATATCCCCCCGCATAACCTGACCGAGGTGATCAACGCGGTGATCCGCCTGGTGGAGAAACCCGAATCCACGCTGGAGGACCTGGAGAAGATCGTGCCGGGCCCGGACTTTCCTACCGGGGGAGTGATCTACGGGAGGGAAGGAATCGCCAAGGCCTACGCCACCGGACGGGGTTCGATCGTCATCCGGGCCAAGGCCGCCATCGAGACGCAGGTCCGCGGCGAACGTCCCATGATCGTGATCACGGAAATCCCGTTTCAGGTCAACAAGGCCAAGCTGATCGAAAAGATTGCGGACCTGGTCCAGACCAAGAGAATCGACGGCATCGCCGACCTGCGCGACGAATCGGACCGTGAGGGCATGCGCATCGTGGTGGAGCTGCGGCGCGGTGAACAGCCGGAAGTCATCTTGAACAATCTCTACAAGCTCACGCCCATGCAGAGCAGTTTCGGCGTGATCATGCTGGCGATCGCCGACGGCCAACCGCGAGTCCTGAACCTGGTGGATGCCCTGCGGAGCTTTGTGAATCACCGCAGCGAGGTGATTCGGCGCCGCAGCCGCTTCCTGTTGAAAAAGGCCGAGGAAAGGGCCCACATCCTGGAGGGTCTCTTCAAGGCGCTGGACCACATCGACCGGGTGATCCGGATCATCCGCCGGTCCAGATCTCCCCAGGAAGCCCGGGACCGCCTGATGGCTGAATTCGCGCTCTCCGCCGTCCAGGCGCGGCACATTCTGGATATGCAACTGCGGGCCCTCACCAGCCTGGAGCGGGAAAAGCTGGATCAGGAGTACGCCGAGCTATCCAGGCAAATTGCCGAGCTCCGGGAGATCCTTTCCAGCGACGTCGCCCTGAAGAAGCTCCTGGTGCAGGAACTCAAGGCGGTCCGCAAGCAATATGGGGACGAGCGTCGCACGGCCATCGTGGACGAGGCCGCCGAGATCACGCTGGAGGACCTGATTGCTGTCGAGGACGTGGTGGTCACCGTGAGCCATACGGGGTATCTGAAGCGAACCCCGATCAGCATTTATCGCATGCAGCACCGCGGCGGCAAGGGCCGTATCGGGATGCGCACCCGGGACCAGGACTTTGTCGAGACCCTTTTTGTGGCTTCAACCCACAGCTATCTGCTGATCTTCACCAATCAGGGAAAGATCCACTGGCTCAAGGTCTACGAGATCCCGGATGTAGGTAGCAGCGGCAAGGGCAAGGCCATCGTCAACCTGGTCAAATTCTCCCACGGCGAAAAGGTTGCCGCCATGCTGCCGGTCACCGAGTTTGCCGAGGACCAGTACGTGATGTTCGCCACTCGGTGGGGAACAGTCAAAAAGACCCGTCTGGATGCCTTCAGTCGCCCGATGGCGCGATGGATCCATGCCATCAAGCTGGACGAAGGAGATGAGTTGATCGGCGCCGAGTTGACCTCGGGTGACGACCAGATTTTCTTGGGAACCCACAACGGCAAGTGCATCCGCTTCGGCGAGTCGGATGTCAGACATATGGGGCGGACAGCACGCGGCGTCAAGGGCATCAAGTTGGTGCGGGGTGACTATCTCGTGGGCATGACGGTGGGTGGGGATGAAGGGTTGATCCTATCGGTCAGCGAGAACGGCTACGGCAAGCGCACGCCGATCGGCGCCTACCGCTTTGTGTCCCGAGGCGGCCAGGGCGTCATCAATATGAAGACTACCGAACGCAACGGGAAAGTGCTGGCCATCATGAAGGTGAACGAGAATTCCGAAATTATCCTCATTACCGCCCAGGGTAAGCTGATCCGCCTGGAAGCCGCAGCCATCAGAGCCGTCGGCAGAAGCACCCAGGGAGTGAAGCTGATGGATCTCCTCGAGGGAGATCAAGTATCAGCCGCCTGTCTGATCACCAGCCAGTCGGAAAAACTGCAGGACGGCCAATCCGCCGTGGTGCACTGACCGACTCGCCAGCCTGCATCCAACCAACCATCAAGCGGTTTCCACCCGCTCTTTCCTTCGATTCCACTTCAGGTATTTCCTCCGCCGGAAGGACTGCACGCCCATGGCCGTGACCACGGTGCCGTAGTAGCCCAGCATGACGTCGCACTTCAGTTTTTCCCCCAGGCGAATGGCATTCTGCAGATTCTGATGATGCAGCCGAATGTCCTCGCCTCCCGTCTTTCGGTAGACCTTGGACCAGGTCTCCTGAGCCCTCAACTCTCCCCGCTCGACCCGGTCTTCCAGGCTGACCGATTGAGGATTGATCACGAATCCGTCCCGCGTGAAGCGGAGGGTGGCCTTGTGGCCGCGAATCACGTGGGCCACCTTGAAGTCGTTGGCCATGGAGGAGATCAGGGCCACCGTGGGGCCTCCGGGGTAGTCGCAGAGCATGTTGAAGGTGTCGGGGATCTGGGCGACGCTTTGGGTGAACTGCCAGGTCCCGCCGCTGGCAACCACCCGATCCGGGAAAGTCAACCCGGCCGCCTTGATGATCCGGGTCACGCGGTGGACGAAGAGGTCGGTTGCGACGCCGCCGGAATAGTCCCAGTAGCGTCGCCACTGGAAGAAACGGCGCGGGTCCCAGGGGCGCTTGGGGGCCGGTCCCAGCCAAGCCTTCCAGTCCAGATTGGTCCGCGGATCGGCGTCCGGGTCGATGTCGTAGGCCCAGAAGTCATCGGAATAGTTTCGGGAGTAGTCGATCTGGGCCAGGACCAGTTTCCCCAGGACTCCCTCCCGGATGTAGCGGCCGGCGACCTCGTAGGATTCGTCCGACATGCCCTGCACCCCGACCTGCAGCTTCAGCTTGGAGCGCCGCACCCGTCGAACCACCTCCTTGGCCTGCCGGATGGTCTGGGTCATGGGCTTCTCCAGGTAGATGTGCTTGCCGGCATCCAGGGCGTCCAGAGTCATGCGGTGGTGCCAGTGCTCGGGTGTGGCGATCAGGACATAGTCCAGCTCCTTTTGGGACAGAAGTGTGCGGTAGTCGGAGTAGGGAGTGCCGCCGGTCAGAGCGGCGGCGGCATCCAGGCGTTTGCGAAAGACGTCGCAAACCGCCGCCACCTTGATGTTGGCGCTGTCCTGCATGCCCAGCAGCGCCTTCATGTGGGAGTTGCCCATGCTGCCGCAACCGATGACCCCGATCCGAAGCCGCTCATTGGCCCCCGGGATGGCCAGGTAGCTTCGGGCGTTCCAGGCCGGAGCCAGGGCGGCGCCCATCCCCAGCCGTCTGAGAAAACCGCGGCGATCCACTCCTGGGTCCTTCATGATGATCTCCCTTCTTGGCTGATCCCAAAACAGTTTGCCGGCCGTCCCAGGGGTTCAGGCCGTTGACCGGGTGGCGGCGCCGGAAGGCCGCAGCAGGCGTTCCAGGTTGCCGGAAAAAACGAGACGTCTCTCGCGGGGCGAGATCCCCAATCGATCCAGCGCCTCCCGCTGAGCCAGGTGGATGTCTTTTCTCCATCCTCGGGGAAACACGGTCGAGTCGCTCCCAAACAGCAGGCGTTCGGGCCCGAAGGCTTTCTCCTCCAGCATTTTGCCGAAGACGGTCTCCAGATCGGTGGGCTCCGGTCCCTGCTGCATCCAGGAGTTGGAGCTGGAGGTGTCCAGGTAGAGGTTGCGGGTTTCCCTGGCCGAATCCAGCACCTCCGCCAACAGGCCGCAGCCGAAGTGGGGAACGATAAAGGGGACCTCCGGAAAGGCACGGAGGGCGTTGCCCAAACGCCGGGGGTCTCCGTAGCTCTCCCGGATGGCGCCGCCGCCCCCCAGTTTTTCCTGAATGACGATGCGCAAGGGTCCGAGGTGGACGAAGACTATCAGCCCATGCTGTCCGGCCTGGCGGCAGGTTTCCAGACAGGCGGGGTCGTCCGGGAAAAACCGGTGCATGGCCGGAAAGAGCAGCAGCCCTCGGAGCCCCCTGGCGGCGATGTCGGCAGTGGCCCTGCCGGCCTGCGGGTCCAGAGGGTTCAGCATCTGGAAGCCGGAGAACTTGTGGGGGAAGGCGGCGACCGCCCGGGCCACCGACCGCTGCTCGCCGGGGACGCTCCCGAAAAGGAAAGCGTGGGAGACCTGGTGACGATCCAACTGCTCCGCCCACAAAGCGGCCAGGTCTTGCGGCTCCCCGGGCGGCAGCGAGATTCCCAACCGCTGCGCCACCCGGGTGGCGGGATCCTCGAGTGTCCGGTACTCCGCGGACTGCCTGGCGTAATGACACAGCACCTCCCGGGTGAAAAAATGGAGGTGAGCGTCACACAGAGCGTCCATGAGGGCCATGATAACCAGCCGCAGCAAGAGAAACAATCACCAAAGCAGGCTGCTCCGGGAGGAAGGCCGGCTACGGGAAAAAACGCGCGGCAAGGCCGCTTCAGCCCGCCTGCGCCCGATAGGCCAGGTTGCGGAAAGGGGGCCAGGGGGTGTGAACTCGAAAAGGCTGCAGGTTGCGGTACCCTTGTTCCTGCAGGAAGTCGACCAGCTCGGCGGCGCTGCGGAGCTTGTGCGAGCGGCTGCCGCGCAGGATGGCGCGATTGATCCGGCCCCAGGCATAGGGCCGGAACTCCCATAGAACGATCCTACCTCCCGGGCGCAGCAGTTCCCTCACCTGGGCCAGCACCTGGCGCAGTTGCGGGTCGGTCAGGTACTTCACCACGTGGGAGAGCAGCACGACATCGAAGCATCTCGGGCGGAAGGGCATTTGCAGGGCGCTGGCGACCAGGAAGTGGGGTGGCGGCTGCAGCGGGTCGAGGCCCCTTCGAGCCCGCTCTACCATCTGGTAGGACAGGTCGATCCCCACGTAGAGCTGCTCCGCCCGGACGCGACGTTGGCTTGTCGTCAGGATTCTGCCCAGTCCCGACCCGACCTCCATCACCCGATCCTCGGGACGGAGAGCGGCGGCCCGGATGAAGCTTCCGGCGTAGACCGTGCCGCTCAGGCCGAAAACCGCGCGCCCCAACTGGGAGAACCAGTCACCCTCTCCGATCCAACGGTCATAGAAGGCTTGGGCCCGCACCTCCGATTCACTGAGACGGAGACCCTCTCCGGGGTCGCTTCCGCCAGGTTGATGAGGTTGTTCCATTCGGGGGGAAGTGCGGCTCCAGTGGCGGTTTCAGGGAACACCTTCCGAAATCAAAGCCGCACAGTGTCCTATATGGGTTAGAAGATTCCGATTGTGGCAGATAAATCGCTAAAAACAGGGAGAAGATCTCGACGAAAGTCCTCGACGGCGCGGTAGCGTGCGTAAGCCTAGTAGTGTTTCAGGTTGAGGTTGGCCGCGGCGATATCGGTCACATCCACGACTGCCGCGGCGTTGACTCCCATGGCGATGGCGATCGTTTCGCTGATTTCTTCCTTGGTGACACCCAACTTGAGGGCCTTCTTGATGTGGCCCTCCAGGCAGCCCTGGCACTTGGCCGTCAGCGATGCGGAAATCGCAATGAGCTCCTTGGTCTTGCGGTCCAGTCGGGATTCCTTGTAGGTCTCCGAGTAGAATTCGAAGTAGATCCTCTTCATTCGCGGAGCCAGCATGCTGTAGCTTTCGATCTTGCGAGCCGGCTCGTTGTGGTGGGAAGGCGTGGGGGTGTCCTCCGAAGTCCGGTCAGTCTTCCTGTTCAAGGGACAACTCCTTTGTGGGGTTCGGGATGTCCTGGCCCGATCCGTGGCAGAGTCCAAGAGATTTTATAGCATCGAAGCCGTCGATTCCGAAGCCCTTTCGGCGACCGCTCCTGCAGCGGCGATTTCCCGGCGGAGGCCAGGGAGCTCCTGCCGGGCCGGAGTTGCATGACTATTGACAGGCAACCGGCAAATCCCGATAATGCCCCTTACCCGTATGAGACCAGTGAGGAATGCTCTTCGTCGGCTGGCCGCGAAAGGGCAAGGCCGATGAAGTGTCGTTGGGAGGACATCATGGTAAAAGTCGCATCCTTGGTTCTGGCGCTGTTGCTGGGGTTGGGGTTGACCGTCGATTCGCTGACGGCGGCACCGGCGCAGGCGGATCCGAACGCAAAGGCCCGGGAGGAATACGCCGTGCTGGACAAGGCGCTGAAGGCCAACGGTTGGAAAGGGAAGTCCGATGCGCTGAGGGCGTTCGTCAGGGCCCACCCGGACTCGCAGTACAAGGACTACGCGCAGAAACAAGCCGTCAATGCCACGAACCAGTGGGTCGTGGAGCTGTACCAGAAGAAGGACATGGCCGCGCTGGGCCCCGCGGCGGAGCAGTTGCTTCGAATGCAGCCAGGCAACGAAACAGGTCTGGGAGCAGCTCTGGAGGCCTATTACGCCACCAAGAACTACGCCAAGGCGGCCAGGTTCGGGGAGCAGCTCTATGCCAAAAAGCCTTCTCCGGGCATTGCCGCTGCCCTGGCCGACTGCTACGACAAGCTGAAGGACGCCAATAAGTTCGCGACCTATGCCCGGACGGTGACCGAGGGAAAGAGCGACAAGGAGGCGTTTCCCTACAACATCAAGCTCTTCGATCACTACTCCCGTCGCAGGAGTGTCGGTCGAGCGGCCGGCTATGCCCAAAAGATGCTGGCGGCTTACCCGGGAGAGGAGATGCCGCCCGGCTTTACCCAGGAGAGTTGGAATCAGGTCAAAGGGCAGCTCTATTCAACCACCGGGCTGAATCACTTCAATCGAAAGCGATGGCGCCAGGCGCTGGTCAGCTACCGGAACAGCTTGAGGTTCAAGCCAAGAGATTCCGCGGCTTATTACCACATGGGAATGAGCCAATGGCAACTGAAGGAGAACCGGGTGGCGATGAAGCTCCTGGCCCAGGCCGAGGGCCTCGGCGGCAGCTACGGTTCCCGGGCCAAAAAGGCCTTGGAGGCCCTCTTCAGGGCTGCCACCGGGGGATCGCTGGACGGTCTCGACCGCATCAGGCAGGCCGCCATGGCAGAGTTGAATTAGTCCCCTCGCCGGTTCTGGTCCCTGACAACGACTCGCAGCCGGGGCGGCAGCCGCTCCGGCCACGAGTCGCCCTCCTCTCTGCTCGCCCGGGCCTCTGCCGGGCTCGACCTGGAAATCGCCGGGCGCGCACCCCCTCCATCGAGACAGTTATCTGAGCCTCTTGCAAAAATCCGCCGGCAAGGGTTTTATGGGTCGGGAGTAAGGTGTGGAAATCGGCATCGTCGGCTTTGGAAGGTTCGGTCAGTTTGCAGCCCGGATCCTCGGCAGGGATTTTTCGGTGTCCGCCTATGACGCCAGGACTCCCGAGGGGAAGCCGGACGTCCGCCTCGGCACTCTGCGGGAAGTGGCCGGCAAGCCCTGCCTGCTGCTTTGCGTTCCCATGTCCCGAATGGAGCGGGTGTGCCGTCGCCTGGCCCCTTTGCTGACCCCGGGCCAACTGGTCATGGATACCTGCTCCGTCAAGGAAGAGCCACTCAGGCTTATGCTGGAGATCCTTCCCCGCCCGGTTGAGGTGGTGGGGACCCATCCCCTCTTCGGGCCGGAAACGGGACGGCAGGGGGTCGCCGGTCTGGAAGTGGTCCTCTGCCCCGGCAGAGGCAACCGGGTCGGGAAGGTCAAACAGTACCTGGAGGCGCTGGAGTTAAGGGTGACCGTGACCACCGCGACAGAGCATGACCGAGCCATGGCCAGGACCCAGGCCCTGTTTCACTTCCTGGCTCAAGGGTTTTCCCGGATGAAAGTGGGACCCGACACCCTGGCGACCCCCGGTCCCGCCCAACTGTTCCGGGCGTTTCAGGATGTCAGGGGCGATTCCAGGCAGCTCTTCCGCGACCTGCAGCAGATGAACCGCTTTGCCCCCGGCCAGAGAAAGAAGCTGATCGACAGCCTGGCTGCACTGGACAGGAGCCTGTCCAAGAGGCAGGGCTGAGTGGCCCCCTGGCCGAACCGAGCGTCCCCCCGGGCGTTCAGATCCGTCGTATCTCCTGCTGGATGGGGTCCCCGGTGACCAGCAGCTCCTCCTCACCCAGGTAAACGTTCAACTCGCTGCGGATGCCGAAATCCGGCAGGTAGATTCCCGGCTCTATGGAAAAGCAGGTGCGTGGAATCAAGAGCCGTTCGTCCCTGGTTTCCAATCCATCCATGTTGGCTCCGTTGCCGTGGTCCGACTCCCCGATGCTGTGGCCGGTCCGGTGGATGAAATACTCGCCGAACCCGCCCCGGGAGATCACCTGGCGGGCGACCCCATCCACCTCCCACCCCCGTACGGCGGTCCGCCGGCCGGTCCTGGAGCGCACGAACTCCAGGGTGCGATCCCGCGCCTCATGGACGACTTCCCAGACCCGGAGGACTTTGTCGGGTATCGAGTCTCCCAGGAACGCAACCCAGGTGTAGTCGGCGTAGACGGCATGCGGCCGGGAGAGCTTGGCCCAGAAATCGATGAGCAGCAGGTCGCCCGCCCGGATGGGAGCCGAGCCCTCCCTGCGGGGCTCATAGTGGGGATTCCCGCTGTTGCGGTTGACCGCCACAATGGGAGGGGAGGAGGATTCCAGGCCCCGCTCCCGATACCGTTGGCACATGCTCTGCTGCAACTCGTACTCGTTGAGTTGGCTGCGGTTGCCGGTGGCCTCCCGCACCTGTTCGAAGGTCTCGAACAGGACCTCCATCAGCAGGCGACTGGCCTGCAGGTGGGTCTGGAGCTGCTCCCCGCTCCAGCGGGCCTCGAAGTACTGAACCAGGTCGGCCGAGGACACCACCGTCGTGCCCAGGCTTCGAACCAGCTCCAGGGTCCCGGCGTCCACCCTGGAAACATAGGGGATGTAGCAATGGGGAGAATACTCCATGGCTACCCGTCGGCTCCCCTTCAGCAGGCGTTCCAGTCCGGCCTGCATCTCCTCCCAACTGCTGAACAGAACCGAGGGCGCCGGCAGTTGCTCGAACCCCTGACGCTCGATGCTGTGACAAAGAAGGGTCATGGGCCCCTGGGAGGGGATCCAACAGAACCAGCGCCTGGTCAGCATGGCGTCCTGCAGACCGAGCAGCTTGCGGGCAATCGGATTGAGGCCCTGAAAGTCGTAAAGCAGCCATCCATCCAGCTTCATGGCTTTCAATTGCGCTTGAACTTCCTGGAGATCCATGGTCATGGCGTCATCTGCTCCTTGATGGGAGGCGGTCGCTGGGGAATTCGCCCGCCCTCGCCCTTTCCGTCGGTCCTTCCCCCGAAGGGCAATTGGCTTGACAAACCGGAAGGCTCAAGACTATCGTTCAGCCGCTCGCCCAAAGGCCCGGGGACCGGTCCCACCGGTCCTCTTCATGGCTGAAGTGGAATTATATGACGAGTTTGCAGTTAACCCGCAGCATTGGATTGCGGCGATTGTAACCAGACTATCGAGGGAGTAGGCAGTCATGGCAGACAGGGAAAGGATGCTGTTCACTAGTGAGGCCGTTTCGGAAGGCCATCCCGACAAGGTTGCGGATCAGGTATCCGACGCCATCGTGGATGCCTACATCGCCGGCGATCCGGAGTCCCGAGTGGCCTGTGAGACGCTGGTAACCACCGACTATTGCCTGGTTGCGGGGGAGGTGACCTCCAAGGCCAGGGACTCGGTCGACGTCGAGAGAGTCGTCAGAGACACGATTCGCGATATCGGCTACGTGGAGGGTGGAGTCGGGTTCGACTATCGGAGTTGCCGGGTGGACGTCAGGATCGATCCTCAGTCGGAGGACATCTCTCAGGGCGTCACCGAGGGCAAAGGGCTTTTCAAGGAACAGGGGGCCGGGGACCAGGGCATGATGTTCGGATATGCCTGCGACGAGACTCCCGAGTTGATGCCGACCCCCATCGTTCTGGCGCAGAAGCTGGTGGAAGAAATGGCCAGGCTGCGCAAAGCGGGCGCCCTGGACTATATCCGTCCCGACAGCAAGAGCCAGGTGACGGTGGAATATGCGGACGGCAAGCCGGTGCGCATCGATTCGCTGGTCATCTCGACCCAGCATCACGAAAGCGCCTCTCACCGGCAGATCCATGAAGATGTCCTGGAACAGGTTGTCCGACCCGTCGTCCCGGCCGGCCTGCTGGACGAACAGACCCGGTACTATGTCAACCCCACGGGAAAATTTGTCCGAGGGGGCCCCCAGGGGGACACGGGCTTGACGGGGCGCAAGATCATCGTGGACACCTACGGGGGCTGGGCTCGGCATGGCGGCGGCGCCTTTTCAGGGAAGGACCCATCCAAGGTGGACCGAAGCGCCGCCTACGCGGCTCGCTATGTGGCCAAGAACATCGTGGCGGCCGGACTGGCCGGGAAGTGCGAGGTCCAACTGGCGTATGCCATTGGCGTGGCGCAGCCGGTATCGGTTCTGGTCGACACCTTCGGCACCGGCAAGCTGAGCGGAGCGGAGCTGGTCAAGGTGGTTCGAGAGGTCTTCGATCTTCGGCCCAAGGGAATCATCGACGCGCTCTCCCTCAAGCGCCCCATCTTCAGGGCCACGGCCGCCTACGGCCATTTTGGCAGGCCTCCCGGCGCGGACGGCTCCTTCAGTTGGGAAAACACCGATCGTGCCGAGTCCCTGGGGAGGCTCCTCCGGGCAGCCGCATCCAGCTCGGGCTGAGAGGCCCCCGCCGCTTCCGGAGCTTGCGCCCGGCTTGTCCGGAACAGTTGAGGGGTGTTATCCACTAAGGAGCACGAGGGTAACGAAATGATGTTCCGTGCTCCGCCTCTCCGCGTGGAGCATGAGTTGATTCCTGACTAACATCGATGCACAGGATATACAGGATTACTTGTTAATGGTCTGAGCTGCATCCTCCGGGACGAGAATTTTCACACCCTTAAAGTTCGACCGTCATCCTTTCTTCGCCAAGAACTCCCAAACCCGGCTCCCCAGTTCATCAATCCCTTCAATCCCGCACGCGATTGTCGAGACAGTCAGTTTCCTGCGCAGAAGCTTCTCGAGGTGTTAATCCTGTACATCCTGTATATCGATGCTTCCTGATCCAGCATGCCGGATAGCGGGACACGGTTCCTTTCGCCCGGCTGCACGGGGCCCGACTAAACACGCACCGGACTCTCAAGAGCACACTCCCCCGGCGAGTAATGCCCACCCGCCCGTCCGGCCGACCCACCTGTGCTAAGATGCCGGCGGTATCGTCCGCAAACCCGGATGGGCAGTCCCCGACCTGCAGGCTCCACGCCAAGCTGCCTGGAAGACGCAGACTCCATGAATCCCTCGGAGACCGAATCGGCCCCTGCCGACTCAAGGAAACCGGATCGGAAAGACCTGGAGGAGAAGGTTCTCCAGGTTGTTCGTGATCTGTTGGTTGAAATGGGGTCTCAGCGGGCCCAGCGACGCCTCTCGCTGAGCGCATCACTGGAGGGAGAGCTTGGCCTGGCCAGCCTGGAACGGGTGGAACTCCTGCTGCGCCTGGAAAAGGCCCTCTCGCTCAAGTTGCCGGAGCATCTCTTGTCCCGGGCCGAGGCAGTCAGCGACCTGGTCCAAGCCGTGATGACGGCCAAGTCACAGGCAGGCGTATCTGCAGCGCGCTCCCCGGGGACGGGCGGAATCGATCCCCTCCTGCTTCAGCAGACCGGGAAACCGAGGCCGCGGGCGGGAGGAGTGGATGCCTGGAACCGGGAGGGCGGCTGGCCCACCACCCTCGACGAAGCGCTCTTCCATTTTGCTCAGCGGGACCCGGAGCGGGTCCACATTCAATTGCGGCTGGAAGATGGGGAGATGCGCCCGATCACCTATTCCGACCTGCTGTCGGAGAGTTCGGCGGTGGCGGCGGCGTTGCAGCAGCGGGCGGGTGTGCAGTCCGGGGACCGGGTGGCGCTCATGCTCCCCACCGCCCCCGACTTCTTCCCGGCTTTCTTCGGCGCCGTCTTGGCCGGCGCCGTTCCGGTTCCCCTCTATCCCCCCTGGCGGCCCGACCGCATCGAGGAGTACGCCCGGCGTCAGGCCAGGATCATCGCCGATTCCGGGGCGCGGGTGCTGGTGACCTTTCAAGAGGTTGGCCGCCTGGCGCGTCTGTTGGGCAGTCAGGTCCCCGGAATGGAAAGGGTGGTGACTCTGGGGAGCCTGGGCAGGGCCTCCGGGATTCCGGTGCGGCCGCTGCCCCGGGATGTCGCCTTCATTCAGTACACCTCGGGGAGCACCGGCGACCCCAAGGGGGTGGTGCTGACCCATTCCAATCTCATTGCCAATATCCGGGCCATCGCGGGGGCGCTGAAGATCGACTCACGGGACGTGGGGGTGAGCTGGCTTCCCCTCTACCATGATATGGGCCTGATCGGAGCCTGGCTTTCCTGCCTTTATCTGGGGGTTCCCATCGTGATCATGTCTCCCCAGGCCTTCCTGACCCGACCGGAGCGGTGGCTGTGGGCCATACACCGCTATCGCGCCACCCTCTCGGCCGCACCCAACTTCGCCTACGAACTCTGCATGCGGCGGGTCGAAGATCGCAACCTGGAAGGACTCGACCTCTCCTGTTTGCGGGGCACCCTGAACGGCGCCGAGCCGGTTCAACCCGAAACGCTGGAGAGGTTTACACGGAGGTTTCGACCCTATGGCTTCCGCCCGGAAGCCCTGATGCCGGTATATGGCCTGGCCGAGTCCTCGC
The DNA here is from genome assembly GCA_022821775.1 of Acidobacteriota bacterium. Classification (GTDB taxonomy): domain Bacteria; phylum Acidobacteriota; class Terriglobia; order Versatilivoradales; family Versatilivoraceae; genus Versatilivorator. The sequence continues at coordinate 7,061 of JAJECY010000023.1, read as the reverse complement.
TGGCGGTGACCATCCCGCCCCTGGACAGAAGGCCTCTTCTCGACTCTATCGACAGGAGCGCTCTTGAAGAGTCCGGACGGGCCGCGCCCGCGTCGGGTCAATCGGTGAAGCCGCTGACCTTTGTTTCTGCCGGCCGGCCGCTGGCCGGCCACCAGGTCAGAATCGTCAGCGGTGCCGGCAATCCCCTTCCGGACCGGGTCCAGGGCCACATCCAGTGCCGGGGGCCCTCCGTCATGCAGGGTTACTTCGGAAGAGCCGAGGCCACTGCCGAGGTCTTGCAGGAGGGCTGGCTGAAGACGGGCGACCTGGGCTACCTGGCGGATGGAGAGCTCTTTGTCACCGGCCGGGTCAAGGACATCATCATCCAGGGAGGGCGAAATCTCTACCCGCAGGAACTGGAGCATATTGCGGGGGATGTCGAGGGCGTTCGGCGAGGCTGTGTAGCCGCATTCGGGATTAGCGGACCACGCCTGGCGGGTGAGCGCCTGGTTCTGGTGGCCGAAACGCGTCGAACCGAACCCGAGGAGAAGGAGAAGCTGGCTGCAGCCATCAGGGAAAGGATGGACGCTCAATTGGGCATCCCTCTGGATGAGGTTGTGCTGGTTCCCCCGCAAAGCGTCCCCAAGACCTCCAGCGGCAAGATCCGGAGGGACAACTGTCGCCGCCTCTACCTGCAAGGCAAGCTCGATTCCCCCACCTCGGCGGTCTGGCTGCAGGTGGCGCGGCTGGCACTGCGGAGCCTGGGGCAGCGGAGCCGCCGGGCGGTCCAGGCCGCGGCGAGGTGGCTCTATGGCGGCTACGTGTGGATGGTGCTGGTTGCGGTGGGCCTCCCCTGCTGGGTGTTGCTGCTGTTGACGCCCGGCCGGACCGGACCCCAAGCCGGCCCGGCCCTTCTCAGATTGATCTCGCGGATCACCCTCCGATTGGCGGGGCTGCAGCCGGTGGTGGCCGGACTGGAGCACCTTCCCGCGGATCATCTCTCCGGGAACTCGCGCTTCCTGATCGTTTCCAACCACGCCAGCTATCTGGATATCCTGGTGTTGATGGCGGCCCTGCCCTTCGACTTTTCCTTTGTGGCCAAGCGCGAGGCATCCTCCTGGCCCTTCGTGGGCACCTTTATTCGTCGGTCCGGCTACCTCACCGTCGACCGCGAGAACGCGCCCGAGGCCGTTCAGGACAGTCGCCGCATTGAGGAGAGGTTGCTGGGCGGGACCCCGGTCCATGTATTCCCGGAGGGCACCTTCACTCATGCCAGCGGACTGCGGCCATTTCAGATGGGAGCCTTCAAGTTGGCGGCCGATACGGGATCCCCGTTGCTGCCGGTCACCCTTCGCGGGACGCGGCAGGTGCTCCGCGACGGCCGGCTGCTCCCCTCGCCGGCCCCACTCCGGGTGGTGATCAGTCCGGCCATACAGCCAGGCGGGAAGGGTTGGCCGGAAATGATTCGCTTGAGGGATGCAGCCTACGCGGAAGTGCTGAAACACTGCGGCGAAGGGCCCCTGGACCTGGTGCTGGCGGGGCCGCCCAGGGCCGGAGCCGAGTGAGACCGGCATGAGGTCCGGGCGCCGCCGCCCGAACTGCGCACCAGGGAGGGACTCGGCCGGGAAGCCTCATGATTCCACTGAAAGACACCAACCGAACCCGGACCGTTCCGGCGGTCACGCTGCTGCTGATAGGGGTCAATGCGGCCGTCTTCGTCTACCAGTTGTCCCTGGGGGCCGGGTCCCTGTCGACGGGGTTCTTCCACCAGTTCGGACTGGTTCCGCGGGCGCTGCTGAGTTTCGGCTACTGGCAGGAAGCCGGGATCCTGATGGGTCTGGCTCCCTTCCTTACGTCCATGTTCCTGCATGGCGGCTGGATGCACTTCCTGGGGAATATGCTTTACCTGTGGGTGTTCGGCGACAACGTGGAGGACTGGCTGGGATCCCTGCGCTTCCTCCTTTTCTACCTGGTCTGCGGTCTCCTGGCGGCCCTGTTGCAGATTGCGGTTCATCCCGGCTCGCCCATACCCATGATCGGCGCCAGCGGCGCCATCTCCGGCGTGCTGGCAGCCTACCTGGTGATGTTCCCGGGGGCCCGGGTTCTCACCTTCGTGCCCATCCTGTTCTTCTTTTACCTGGTTCGGCTGCCGGCCCTGATCTTCCTGGGACTGTGGTTTCTGCTGCAGTTCTTCAACGGCGCCGTTTCCCTGACGGCGGGGGATCTCTCCATGGGAGGCACGGCCTGGTGGGCTCATATCGGCGGCTTTGTCGCCGGGCTGGTGCTGATCCTGAAGGCTCGCAAGTCGCGGCGGCGAGCAAGGGTCTATTACTGAGGGTCCGGCCGCAGGAGGCCGGGCAAGTGAGACATGCCCTCCAGCAATCCCCTGATCCTCACCATCGACGCCGGGAGCTCCTCGGTTCGGGCGACCATCCATGATCGTTGCGGCCGGGCTCTGTCCGGTCTGGAGGCCCGAAGACCCTACCAGTTCGCAACCACCTCGGATGGCGGCGTGGAGGTGGGCGCCGATGCCCTGTTCAAGCTGGTGGTGGAGGCGATTGACGAGATCCTTCTGCGAAGCGGCCCCCGGCGTCGGAGGATCGCCGCCGTCGCCATGTCGACCTTCTGGCACAACCTGGTGGGGGTCGATGCCGAGGGTCGGGCTCTGACCCCGGTCTACTCCTGGGCCGACACGCGCAGCGCCGCCGCCGCTGAGGAGCTTCGCGGCCTGGTGGACGAAAACCAGTACCACGCCCGCACGGGCTGCCCGCTCCACCCCAGTTACCTGCCGTCCAAGTTGTTGTGGCTGTATCGATCCCGTCCGGAGCTGTTCCGCGGTACTCCCCGTTGGATGTCGTTCGGGGAATATGCCTATTTGAAACTGTTCGGCGTCAACCGATGCAGCTTCTCCATGGCGTCGGGAACGGGATTGCTGGATCAGGACCTCCTGGAGTGGGACGAGGGAATTCTGCAGGTCCTGCCTCTGGAGCGAAACCAGTTATCCCCGCTCGTCGACCTGGACACGCCGCTGTCGGGCCTCGGCCCGCCCTTCGCCGATCGCTGGCCCGACTTGAGGCGAATTCCCTGGGTGGCGGCCGTTGGAGACGGGGCCTGCAGCAACGTGGGCAGCGGCTGTTGCACGCCCGACCGCCTGGCCTTGATGGTTGGCACTTCGGGCGCCATGAGAGTGATGGGGAAAACGGACAAGCCGTCGATCCCTTGGGGGCTGTGGTGCTATCGCGCCAACCGGAGCCGCTTCGTCATGGGTGGGTCGCTGAGCAACGGCGGACTCCTCTTCGATTGGATGACCGAGACATTGCGACTGGAGCGCGGCCCCGAGGCCGTCGAGCGCGGACTGGCCGAGATGGCCCCGGATTCCCATGGACTGACCCTTCTGCCCTTCCTGGCCGGAGAGCGCAGCCCGGGTTGGCAATCCAAGGCCCGGGCTGCCGTAACCGGCCTGAGCCTGCACACCCGTCCCATCGAGATCCTGCGGGCTTCACTGGAATCGGTGGCCTACCGGTTTGCAAAGATCGCCCGGCTGCTGGAGCCCGTGGTCCCGGAGGAGCGAGAAATTGTGGCCTCCGGCGGAGCGCTCCTGCAATCGCCTGCCTGGCTGCAGATCATGGCGGACGTGTTGGGACAGCCGGTAGTGGCCTCCGCAGTGAAGGAAGCCTCCAGCCGAGGCGCAGCCTTGCTGGCCCTGGAAGCCCTGGGCTTTCTGGATGGCATCGAGGAGGTGGAGACCCCTCTGGGGGCACGCTTCGATCCTTGCCCGAAGCGGCACCAACGTTACCGGAACGCTCTGGAAAGGCACGACCAACTCTACCGCCTGCTGCTGACCTAGCTTGCCTGTCTCCCCGGGTGGCGCGATCGTGGCCCAGGGGCTATGATGGTCTCGGCCGGGGCGCGGGGACTAGAGTTTGGCATCGATGGACTTGAGGGGGGCGGGAGTCCCGACACTCACTCTGGGAGGGTTCGATGGATAACCGGAATTTGGGCGGGAAGGGCACCAGTCCGCTCCTGGACTTGCAGCAACTGGGTCAGAGTGTCTGGTGCGACACGATAAGCCGGTCCCTGTTGGATTCGGGCGAGTTGCGGCGGCTGATTGCCGAGGATGGCTTGCGCGGTGTGACCTCCAATCCCTCCATCTTCGAGAAAGCCATCGACGGCGGCACCGACTACGACAGGGAAATCCGCACCATGGCCCGGGCCGGCTTCTCCGCCGCCCGAATCTACGAAGTGCTGGCTGTCCGGGATATTCAGGGAGCGGCCGATCAGTTCAGGGCTCTTTTCGAAACGACCGGGGGCGGGGACGGTTACGTCAGCCTGGAGGTCTCGCCCCATCTGGCCTACCGGACCCGCGAAACCGTGGAGGAAGCCCGCCGCCTGTGGAAAGCCGTGGCCAGACCCAACGTGATGATCAAGGTGCCCGCGACCCCGGCCGGCATGCCCGCCATCCGTCAACTGCTGGGAGAGGGGATCAACGTCAACGTCACCCTGATGTTTTCCATGGAGCACTATCTGCAGGTGGCCGAGGCCTACCTGCAGGGGATCGAGACGCTGGCCGCCTCCGGCCGCACCGCTCCGGTCGCCTCGGTGGCCAGCTTCTTTGTCAGCCGGGTCGACACCGTGGTCGACAGGCTGCTGCAGGAAACGGAGTCACGAGCCGGCAGCGCCGCGGAGAAAGAACGCTGCCGGGCCCTGCAGGGCCGCGCCGCTGTTGCCAATGCGCGCCTGGTTTATCGGAAGTTCGGGGAAATCTTTGGCGACAGCCGCTTCCTCAAGCTCAAGCGACAAGGCTTCCGGGTGCAGCGCCCTCTGTGGGCGAGCACCAGCACCAAGAATCCCCGCTATCGGGACGTGCTCTACGTGGAGACCCTGATCGGCCCCGACACGGTAAACACCATGCCCCTGGCGACGCTGGCGGCCTTTCGGGATCACGGCGTCGCGAGAGCCACCCTGAACGAGGACCTGGAGGAAGCCCGGCAGACCTTTGTTCAGCTACGGCAGTTGGGTGTCGATATGGACGCGGTGACCCTCAAACTGCAGGAAGACGGCGTCAAGCTCTTCGCCGACGCCTTTGACCGGTTGCTGGCCTCCGTCCAGAGCAAACAGCAAGCCGTCCTCAGCGCATGAAGCCCCGCCGGCCACCTTCCGCCGCTCCACCACCCCCGGCATCCCCCCCCCCAACGTCCCTTCAAACACTCGAGTATCACTCCCCCCTTGAGGGGGAGTCGCAGAAGCCCGAGCCGAATGGCGAAGGCTTCTGCGGTGGGGGGTTCGCACAAGGCGAGCCGAGGGCGAGATCTTGTGCGCCGTCGCGGTTACGCACCGGCCACCCTACAGGCGAAGGCCGGTGCGGTGGGGGGAACCGCACGGGCACCGACCCACCGCTGAAGCTCACTTACGCGACGCCGCGTCTGCCCCCCTCCGGCTCGACGGCGGGCTCCTCTGAAGGGACGCCGCGTTGGCCCCCCTCCGGATCGACTGCGGGCGGAGCCCTTGTCTCTCCGACTCCCCCTCAAGGGGGGAGTGATACTTGAGTTTTTGAAGGTCCTTTTGGGGAATTGGGGTGGTCAGCTCGCCGCGGGAGCCCTCTTCTGGCTGGCAATCCTTGAGATTCTGCTCCAGGAGAGACCCTCTCGATGGAGCAGAACGAATCCGAGCAGCAGCAACGGGACCATGGAAACGAGGTAGCATCCGTTGCCGATGCCGGCGGCCTGCGAGTTGGGATCCTGGGTCGAGAGGAAGGGGGCAAAGAAGTTGGTCAGGGCCAGATGCATGAAGAACTGGAACCCGCCCACTCCTCCCGGAGTCGGAATGGCGACTCCCACCACTGTAATCACCGTCAGCAAGAGCGCTCCGTCCAAGGGGAAATCGCTGAGATAGGCCCTGGCCAGAAACCAGAGCTGCAGGCTGATGGTGATCCAGATGCCGAGCGAAAGCGCCACCACTTTGCCTCGCCCTCCCCCCCTTCGCAATGCCCGGAAGCCATCCCCAAAGGAGACCGCGATGCGGGAAAGCCATCCCGGCATCCTTCCGGTCCAGTCCCATCGCCGGACCAGGTGGGCCATTCCCAGCAATGCCAGGACCAGAAGGGGGATGCCGATCAGCGAGAATCTTTGGATGGCCAGCATGATTTCGCGTCCCTGTTCGGAATTGGGCGGGTGTTGGCCGGAGAACAGCGCCAGGTAGACGGCAAAGATCCCTCCGACGGTGGCGAGGTCCAGCAGGCGTTCCAGCAGAGAGGTGGCGATGACCGAGGCGGCGGGGATCTTTTCCTTTCTGGCCAGCACGACCGAGGCCACCAGCTCGCCGGCGCGCGGGGGAATCAGGTTGACAACGTACTTGGCTACCGTCAGGGAGAAGAGTCGCCGGTAGGCGATGGGCTGCTTGACAGGGGCCAGCAGGACGCCCCACCTCCAGGCACGCAGGCTCATATGGAGCAGGGTCAGGCCCAGGCCGGCCAGCAGAAAGGCCGGCTGTCCCTGCAGCATCACTCTCCAGGACTGGGCCCAGTCGGGAACGCTGAAATAAATCAGCAAACCGACAGCAAGCGTCAGGCTCAGGCTGACGACCCAGGGCAACAGGACTCTCATCGAGGTCGATTTCGGATCCGGACGTTTCCGGGGCAGTGGGCCCGAGTTCAGGGGCGCAAGGAAAGGCTCCAGGGAAAGGCGCCGCCGGCGCGGCGCAGCAACCCTACCACGCCGGGGAGGACATCACAAGACGAGTTGCCAGGATGCCTGCGCCCCGCCGCTGCCCTCCCAACCCCTGTGGTATACTCGCGCTCCAACCGGGCACCGGAATGAGGTGAACTCTGGGTCCACTGGTATGCGCGGGGGGCCTGATCATGGCCCGGGCAGGTCGGTTGCCGAGAGGAAATGAGACAGCTTGATCGACTGAAAACCAGGATGGCGGAGGTCTCCGATCTCAAGGCGGCTGCCGCCCTGCTGAGCTGGGACCAGCAAACCTACATGCCGAGCGGTGGAGCGGCGGCGCGTGCCGAACAGATCGCCACCCTGGAGAAACTCGCCCACGGGCGGTTCGTCACCGAGGAAGTGGGTGCCTGGCTGGAG
>JAJECY010000264.1 GCA_022821775.1 Acidobacteriota bacterium | reverse complement strand
AGCGCCGGCGCGATCTTCCAGACCGGAATGGCGATCGGGAAATTCCAGGGAGTCAGCAGGGACACCACGCCCAGCGGCTTGCGGAAGGTGTAACCGAACACGCCATCCCGTTCCGAGGGCACCGTTTCGCCGCTCAGCCTGGCGCCCTCGGCCCCGAAATAGCGCAGGATGTTCACGGCGCGGCCCACTTCCCCGCGGGCTTCCGGCAGCGTCTTGCCCTCTTCACGGGTCATCTCGGTGGCCACCTGCTCGGCCTGCTTTTCCAGCAACTCGGCCGACCGCATCAGGATGGTGCCGCGCAGGGGAGCCGGCATTTCGGCCCAGGCCTGCTGAGCCCGGCCGGCCGCCTCCAGGGCCTGCTTCACGTCGGACGAGGTGGACGCCTGGTAGCGCGCCACCACTTCCTGGAAGTTGGCCGGATTGACGCTTTCGAATGTTTTTCCCGACGCGCTTTCCACCCACTCCCCGGCAATGAAGTTCCCAAAAGTCTGCGACATGATTCCCTCCCGACCTGGCTCGACGGCATCCGTTTCCCGGCGATTCGGCAACGGCGGCCCATCTTAGTTTCGGGTCAGGGCTTTGTCAATCTTGTGGTATGATTCCCTCACAAGGCAGACTGTCATTCACCCATTCCAGCCCGCACTCATATTGACAACCTATTGAAAAATAAGGGGTTTGTTGATGAAAGCCAAGCAAGCAAGGATTGATGAGGGCAAATTGGGCGCCATCACCTGCGATCCCTTCCCGGCTTCGCAGAAGATCTACGCGCCCGGCAAAATTCATCCTTCCATTCGAGTCCCCTTGCGCCAGGTGACCCAGACGCCCACTCGACAACTGGGCGGCGCCGAAAAGGACGCCGTTCTCAACCCCCCGGTCACGCTCTACGATACCAGCGGCCCCTACACCGACCCCTCGGTCGAGATCGACATCCGCCAGGGACTGTCTCCCATCCGGGTCGAGTGGATCAGGGACCGCAATGACGTCGAAGACCTTTCGCAGGTCTCTTCCCGCTACGGAAAGCTGAGACTGGCCGACCACCGCCTGGATGCCCTTCGATTCAAGCACCTTCGCCGTCCCGTGCGCGCCCGGGCGGGACGCAACGTCTCCCAGATGCACTACGCCCGCCGAGGAGTGGTTACACCCGAGATGGAATTCATCGCCATTCGGGAAAACCAGCGGATGGAAAGCGAACTGGACCACCAGCATCCCGGCAACTCCTGGGGAGCCAGCCTGCCGTCGCGGATCACCCCCGAGTTCGTGCGCGATGAGGTCGCGCGCGGCAGGGCCGTCATCCCGGCCAATGTCAACCACCCCGAACTGGAACCGGTGATCATCGGACGGAACTTCCTGGTCAAGATCAACGCCAACATCGGCAATTCAGCCGTTTCCTCCACCATCGAGGAGGAAGTGGAAAAGATGGTGTGGGCGATCCGATGGGGCTCCGACACCGTAATGGACCTGTCCACCGGACCCAACATTCATGAGACCCGGGAGTGGATTCTTCGCAACAGCCCGGTTCCCATCGGCACCGTGCCCATCTACCAGGCCCTGGAGAAGGTGCAGGGTAAAGCCGAGGAACTGACCTGGGAGATCTTCCGGGACACCCTGGTGGAACAGGCCGAACAGGGGGTCGACTACTTCACCATTCATGCCGGCGTACGCCTGCGCTACGTTCCCCTGACGGCCAAGCGGGTCACCGGCATCGTCTCCCGCGGCGGGTCCATTCTGGCCAAGTGGTGCCTGGCTCACCACAGCGAGAACTTCCTCTACACCCATTTCGAGGAAATCTGCGAGATCATGAAGGCCTACGATATCACCTTCAGCCTGGGCGACGGGCTGAGGCCGGGCTCCATCGCCGACGCCAACGACGAGGCACAGTTCGCCGAGTTGGACACGCTGGGCGAACTGACCAAAATCGCCTGGAAGCACGATGTGCAGACCATGATCGAGGGCCCCGGTCACATTCCCATGCAACTGATCCGCGAAAACATGACCCGTCAGCTCGAGACCTGCGGGGAGGCGCCCTTCTACACCCTGGGTCCTTTGACCACCGACGTGGCCCCCGGATATGACCACATCACCAGCGCCATCGGCGCCGCCATGATCGGATGGTACGGCACCGCCATGCTTTGCTACGTCACTCCCAAGGAACACCTGGGCCTGCCCGAGCGGGAGGATGTCAAGGAGGGAGTCATCGCCTACAAGATTGCCGCTCACGCCGCCGACCTGGCCAAGGGCCATCCCGGCGCCCAGGTGCGCGACAACGCCCTCTCCAAGGCCCGATTCGAGTTTCGCTGGGAAGACCAGTTCAACCTGGGCTTCGATCCGGAGAGGGCGCGCCAGTTCCACGACGCCACCTTGCCCTCCGACAACGCCAAGCTGGCCCACTTCTGCTCCATGTGCGGGCCGCACTTCTGCTCGATGAAGATCACCGAGGACGTGCGCGCTTACGCCAAACAGGTGGGAGTCGCCCCCGAAGCGGCTCTTCAGCAAGGCATGGAGAGCAAGTCGAGGGAATTTCAGGAGCAGGGCGCCAGCCTCTATCAGAAGGTATGAGGTCCGACACCTTGCAGCATCTCTCGCCGGCGCCACCCACCCGCAACCACACCTTGGATTTCCAATAGGCGCCCCGGGCTTGCGCCCGGATCGAGCCCGGATTACCCCTGTTTCCACGGGCTCACGCCCACGGACGTCGTATCCCCCACGCCCCGGACGCGCGGGCGGCGATACGGGCGCACTCTTCCGAGAAGCGATGCCTGCCCGAAAACGGACTGGCCCGTCCCGTCACAACGACGCCAGCCGCCTCGACTCTTACCTCCCGCGGTGAACCGAAGCCGGGTCTCAAACCCTTCATTTCAAAGGGGGGAGATGCGGTAAAAAGACCGGACTACCCCGTGGAGACGGGCTTTCGCCAGGGCCTGGCGGCAATAAGCCGAGCACACAACATTTTGTTGCCAGGCGGGTAGAGCCTCCACTATTTTGTGCAAAGTGGCCTGATTATGCTTGACAAGATCGGTCACCGGCGTACAATGCCACTCACCACAGCGAACGGAGTGAACCGCAGTTTCCGCTCAGGCTCGAATCGGCGCCGGCCAGGCCTCCGAAGACCAGCCTGACGGGCAGATTGCCTGCCTGCATTCCATTGTCCCGATAGAGGATCAAGGAGACGTTCCATGCTACTGAACGCAAAGACGGGGAGCCCGGCACTGGCCTCGGCCACCAGCGCGGCGGAAGATACCAGACTCCTGCATTTCGACCGGGTTTACACCGAGCCCGGAGTGCATCCCTTCGACCAGGTTCAGTGGGAAAGGCGCAATGCAAGCATTACCAATGAAAAAGGAGAGGTGATCTTCGAGCAACCCGACGTGGAAGTGCCCGAAAGCTGGTCCATGCTGGCGACCAACGTGGTGGTGTCCAAATACTTCAGGCGATCCACCGATGGCAGGGGCCGCGAGAAGAGCGTCCGACAGCTCATTGGTAGAGTGGTGGACACGATTTACAGGTGGGGACAGGACGGGGGCTATTTTGCCACGCCGGAGACCGCCGACACCTTCAAGGCGGAGCTTACCCACCTTCTGGTCGACCAAAAGGCGGCCTTCAACAGCCCGGTCTGGTTCAATTGCGGCATAGAGCCCAAACCCCAATGCTCGGCATGTTTCATCAACTCGGTGGAAGACCGCATGGAAGCCATTCTGGACCTGGCCAAGACGGAAGGCATGCTGTTCAAGTGGGGGAGCGGCACCGGCACCAATCTCTCCCCGATACGTTCCTCCAAGGAGTTGCTGTCGGGTGGGGGGGAGGCGTCCGGCCCGGTCTCCTTCATGAAGGGCTACGATGCCTTCGCCGGCGTCATCAAGTCGGGCGGCAAGACGCGTCGGGCGGCCAAAATGGTCATCCTGAACGCGGAGCATCCCGACATCGTGGAATTCATCAAGTGCAAGGAGGAGGAGGAAAAGAAAGCCTGGGCGCTGATCTCGGCGGGATACGATCCTTCCTTCAACGGCCCCGCCTACAGTTCGGTCTTCTTCCAGAATTCAAACAACAGCGTCCGAGTCACCGACGAGTTCATGCGAGCAGCCGTGGAAGACCGCCCATGGAGCACGCGAGCGGTGACCACCGGCGACGTCGTGGAAAATCACCGGGCCCGCGATCTGCTTCAAATGATGGCGGAATCCGCCCACGTTTGCGGCGACCCCGGCATTCAGTTCGACACCACGGTCAACGACTGGCATACCTGCGCCGGCACCGATCGCATCAACGCCTCCAACCCCTGCAGCGAGTATATGTTCCTGGATGACACCGCCTGCAACCTGGCGTCGTTGAACCTGATGAAATTCAGGAATGGGGAGGGCCGCCTGGACGTCGAGCGTTTCAAACACGCGGTGGGTGTGATGATCACCGCGCAGGAGATCATCGTCGACAACGCCAGCTATCCCACCCCGGCGATTGCCGAAAACAGCCACCACTTCAGGCCGCTCGGCCTGGGCTACGCCAACCTGGGGGCCCTTCTCATGTCATCGGGGCTTCCCTACGACAGCGATGCCGGCCGCGCCTATGCCGGCGCCGTAACGGCCCTCATGCACGGCGAGGCCTACCACACCTCCGCCAGGATTGCCCACGATCTGGGCCCCTTCGCCGAGTTCCCGCTGAATCGTGAGCCGATGTTGAGGGTGATTCGCAAACACCGCGACGCCGCCGCCAACCTGCCCGCATCCGCTCTGCCCCGGGATCTCTACCAGGCCGTCCAGGACTGTTGGAGCGATGCCCTCTCCCAGGGAGAGCGGCACGGCTACAAGAATTCCCAGGTCACGGTGCTGGCGCCCACCGGAACCATCGGATTCATGATGGATTGCGACACCACGGGTGTGGAGCCCGACATTGCCCTGGTGAAGTACAAGAAGCTGGTCGGGGGCGGCCTGCTCAAGATCGTCAATCAGACCGTTCCGGAGGCGTTGAACAGGCTGGGGTACGGCAGGGAAGAGACCAACGAAATCATCAAGTACATCGACGAGAACGAGACCATCGAAGGGGCGCCCTTTCTGAAGGAGAAAGACCTGCCGGTCTTCGACTGTGCCTTCAAGCCCTTGAACGGAGCTCGTTCCATCCACTACTCGGGTCACTTGAAGATGATGGGGGCGGTGCAGCCTTTCCTCTCGGGCGCCATTTCCAAGACCGTGAACATGCCCGAAGAAGCCTCGGTGGATCAGATTCAGGAAGCCTATATTGAAGCCTGGCGACTGGGCCTCAAGGCTCTGGCCATCTATCGGGACGGATCCAAGCGGTCACAGCCGCTGAATACGAGTCTCAAGGAGGAAGGAGAGAATGGGTCAGCCAGGCCGGCCCGGCTCCGACTGCCCGACGAGCGCCAGGCCATCACCCACAAGTTCAGTGTCGCCGGCCACGACGGGTACCTGACGGTGGGAATGTATGACGACGGCACTCCCGGAGAGATCTTTGTGGTCATGGCCAAACAGGGCTCGGTGGTTTCCGGGCTCATGGACACGGTAGCCACGTCCATTTCCATGGCCCTGCAGTACGGGGTGCCGCTGAAAGTCCTGGTCGACAAGTTCAGCCATAGCCGGTTTGAGCCCGCGGGGTTCACCAACAATCCGCAAATCCCCATTGCCAAGTCCATCGTGGACTACATCTTCCGCTGGCTGGGCCAGAAATTCCTGACCGTCGAGGATCAACCCCAACCGGAGAAGGCGGCTCCCGTTACCAGCATGCAGATGGAAGACATGGAAAAGCAGGTCTATCAAACCCAGGCAGATGCCCCGCCCTGCCCCGAGTGCGGCTCTATCATGGTGCGAAACGGCTCCTGCTACAAGTGCCTCAACTGCGGATCCACCAGCGGCTGCAGTTGATCTACGGTTCGTTACCTTCGGAATCCCACAGGGACTCGCTGAAAATCCCGTCCTCACCCGACTCGACCTATCCCGGCGGCCAAGCCAGTTGCCGTCCTCCCAGCAGGTGCAGGTGGATGTGAAACACCGACTGGCCGGCGTCCGGCCCGGTATTGAACACCGTGCGGTAGCCGGACTCCCCGTGGCCCCGCTGGCGGGCCAGCTCGCGCGCCACCATCACCAGATGACCCAGGCACTGGCGGTCTTCCCAGTCCGCTTCCTCCAGGGACGCCAAGTGTTTCCTGGGGATTACCAGCACGTGGGTCGGGGCTTTGGGATCGATATCCTCAAACGCCAGGGCCAGGTCATCCTCCCACAGAATCTTCGCCGGAATCTCCTTCCGAACGATCTTGCAAAACAGGCATTGTGACATCGGTTCCTCTCCAGTTCGTTCCCGTCCGTTGTCTCACACCCTTCTTGCCGAGACCACCCTGGGAATCCCGTTCAAGTCCTCGGTAACACCCAGCGGCTCCCAGCCGCCTCCCAGCAGGCCGCACACCGTCTCCTGCATGCTGTAACCGATCTCCAAAATCAGCACGCCGCCCGCCCGGAGCCGGACTTGAGCCTGCGACACCAGCCGTGCGTAGAGGCTGGGCGCTCTTTCCTCTCCGACGAGCGCCAGCCGGGGCTCCCAATCCCGAACTTCCTTCTGCAGTCCGCTCAGCTCCTCGGGGCCCACATAGGGAGGATTGGAGACAACGGCATCGAGCTCCCCCTCGCCAAGCACGGGAGTCAGTGGTTTCAAAAGATCCCCCTGCAGAAAGACGATCTTGCGCTCCACACCATGACGGGCCGCATTGCGCCGCGCAACCTGCAAGGCCGACTCCGACAAGTCCGTGGCCCACACCCGAGCCCGCGGGAGCACCGCAGCCAGACTGACCGCCAGACATCCGGAACCGGTTCCCACATCCGCCAGCTTCAGGTCGCCGTCCGCCAGGTGCTCCAGCGCCGCCTCCACCACAAACTCCGTCTCGGGCCTCGGAATGAAGACGGCGGGCGACACCTCGAACATCAACCCGCGAAATTCCTGCCGGCCCAAAATGTATTGGAGCGGCTTCCCCCGGCAGCGTTCCCCGACTCTGGCAAAAAAGACCTGGCGCAGCGATTCGTCGACCTCATCCCGATAGTGGGCCAAAAGGGCGCTGCGCGTCTTCCCCAGGGATTGGGCCAACAGGATTTCGGCATCGACCCTGGAGTTGACCACGTCGTGCCGCCTCAGTTCCTCGCAGGCGGCGGCGAGGGCTTCGAAAACCCGCATGGCGCATGGATGGGACACAGCGACGGTCGTTCCGGTGGCCGGACCCCAAACTGGCGGCCTCAGGCTCCTATTGACGCACCGACTCCACTTCCCTCTTCAGGTCTTCAGCCTGGAAATGGCTCACCAGGGCATCGACCAACGGAGTCAGGTTCCCGTCCATGATGCCGTCGAGCCGATGAAGGGTCAGGCCGATGCGATGATCGGTCAATCGGTTCTGGGGAAAGTTGTAGGTCCTGACCTTCTCGCTTCGATCCCCGCTTCCCACCTGGCTTCTGCGGTCCTGGGCAATGGCCTGGCGCTGCTCTTCCATGGCGATCTCGTACAGGCGGGCGCGGAGCACCCGCATGGCCTTGGCCCGATTCTTGATCTGTGACTTCTCGTCCTGACAGTTCACGACCAGTCCGGTGGGAAGGTGGGTAATGCGAACGGCCGAGTAGGTGGTGTTGACCGACTGCCCTCCCGGTCCCGAGGAGCAAAATCGGTCGATGCGCAAGTCTCTCTCGTCGATGCCCACGTCCACCTGGTCGGCCTCAGGCAGCACTGCCACCGTTACGGCCGAGGTGTGAACCCGCCCGCTGGCCTCGGTGGCCGGCACCCGTTGAACCCGGTGGACCCCGCTTTCGAATTTCAGGTTGCGGTAGACATTTCTGCCCTCGATGATGGCAATCACTTCCTTGAGCCCGCCGGCTCCGGACGGACTGGAGGACATCATTTCCACCCGCCAACTCTGGGATTCTGCAAAGCGGCAGTACATTCGAAAGATTTCCTGAGCAAAGAGGGTGGCTTCGTCACCCCCTGTTCCGGCCCGGATCTCCAGCAGCACGTTCTTTTGGTCGTCGGGATCCTTGGGCAGCAGAAGCACCTTCAGTTCCCGTTCGCATTCCTCCATGGTGCCTGCCAGCTCGGAAGCTTCCTCCTGGGCCAGCTCCCGAAGCTCGGGCTCGGAACGGGCGTCCCGGGCCAGCTCTCTGGCATCGGCCAGATTCACCTGGAGCGCCTTGTACTCCTGGAACTTCTCCACCACCGGTGCGAGATCCCGGTGGACCTTGGCATGCTTCTGATAGGTAGCCGGATCCGCCAGAACCTCAGGAACTCCAAGAAGACGGGTGATCTCCTCATAGGTCGCTTCCAGTTGCGCGAGTTTGTCTAGCATGACGCACCTCGGAGACGGCCGAGACCGCCGACATCAAAGGTTTAACCAAAAGGGTGCTGAAAAATTACGGCCTCTGGAGGCGGGACCTCGGGATGGTGCGAGACGTGGGGAGGGGCCCCTCTATTCGGGCCGGAAGATTGACATTGCTGGAGTGGGGGATGGTGGCGGACAGCGCCGCCTAGTCCAGACCGGCGCGAAGGCCGTACTTTCTTTGAAAACGCTCCACTCGCCCGGCCGTATCCACCAGTTTCTGCTTGCCGGTGAAGAACGGATGACACTTTGAGCAGATCTCCAGGCGGATATCGCCCTTGGTGGAACGCGTATTGAAGGTTTCCCCGCAGGCGCAGGAAACCGTTACCTCAACGTATTTGGGATGGATTTTCGGTTTCATGGCGTGAACCGATCTGTGCAAACCCGTCTGAACCACGGCAGATTATAAGGTCCGGGCGGACGCTTGACAAACAAAATCTGGACCGGTGCGCCCGACACCGCTTACCTGAAGCGACAGAAAAAAGAGTTATCCACGAAGACACACGAAGGACGACCAAGACACACGAAGTGAGACGCCGTGGGGAGCCAGCACCCTTCTGTGCTCTCGATACACCATCCAGGTCCCCTGTTTCTCTATCGTATGATCCGCCCCGTCGTGGGGGGCGGGGGCGGAACTTGTCTGAAACTACCCCTGATTTAACTGCTTAATTAACATGGACGAGCAGGATGAACTGGACGAGAGGCTGTTGCACGGACTGCAATCTATAGAATACAAACTATGGATTATAAGAGCTTTATTATAGATCCGCCCGCTGCAGTTCCCTCATTACATCCCTCTTTTTGAAAAGGAATACACTGGACCCTCCAAGACATTGATGGACTAGGTCAACCAAGTATCTAACCTGAGTCTGACAGTCCCGGTCCTTCAAGAGAAGTGGAAGGCTTACCGTGCTGTCAATCCGAGATCTTTGGTTGTGCGCACCCTCCTGGCATGCTACTTCGTACCCAATGGGCGAGTTGCCCCATCCCCAATTGTCCCCTGACGCAGTCGGACTCGCGTTCCAACAGGAGCAGAGTGGTGATGATAGTTTTCGTGGTTAGCAATGCCCCTCCTCGCCTGCGGGGAACAGGAGGCCGGCACGCCCGGTTCGTCTTGGCCGCCGGTTCATCCCCGCGCCTGCGGGGAACAATTGATAGCGAAGCGGAACCCAAGGCTGGTCACCTTCCTCGGAAGTGATCCGACACCACCAGCCCGCGTCGACGTGGACGCGCTGGCCAGACTTGATCGCCTCCCTCAACAGAGGCCGCAACCGCGCCAGGATATCCGGATCCACTTCAGACAGCGGCACCAGCCGTTCCTGCCCGGTGTCGATGGTTCGCTCAAACAACAGCCTCATAGCTGCACCGCCTGCTGAAATTCCAGGTGCTACGGGTCGTCGAATCCTGAGAAAGTCCGACACAGGGCATCCTACGGCCTCTTTTTCTGCCGATTCGGCTGAAAATTTCCGGTTTCCCCTGGAGGCAGCGTGAGTTACCGAATTCTAGTAACCCATACTATAATATGGGGCTTATTCCACCGCGCCGGATCCAATTCCCCCGTCCATTACCACTTTCCAGACCGGAATCCGCGGGACCATCCAGGCAACTGCCGAACCGGACCGGATCGCGGATCGTTCACTGCGAGCCGCCGTTCAGCGTCCCAAATGTCCCGCCCACGCGGTAGCGCGAACCAGCCCTGATCAGATGAGCGGGTGTAGTCCAACTGAACGCTGACCTCGCGCACGCCGAACGTGTGAACGATCCGCGGCAGGACAACAACGAATCACCGCGACAAGGAACCTCGTAGGCACGCGGGATTTCGACGCTCACGGCCCACTCCCTGGCCGTGTACGTTGACGAATCACCCGTTCGACGAAGACCATCGCAGGCCATCCGGATCGGCGTGTCGGTCCCTGACGCGGACTTCTTCGGCAGCCCGCTAGTGCCGCCGTTTCCTTCTTCCGAGCCGAGCGACCACGCTGCGGGGGGATAGACGTTTGAGCCAATCCTGCAGCTTCTCGCGGGTGGTTCGCTCGTCCAGCATTGGACCGAAGGTGTTCAGGTCCACCCGGAACTTGCCGTCCTCGTACCGGACCCACGCGAATACCGTCCATGTCTCCAGGCTTTCTGGGAAGCCGAGGATTGACAGGTAGACATGAGCGGTCCAGAGGCCGATGTTCAACAGGGGCTGTTCCTCGGGATCGACCGTCAGATCATCGTCCGTGACAGGGAGTTGTAGGTGGAAGCGAGCGACGTGCCCGCGACGTAAGGTGGCGACCGCCATCGGATATGGGCGTTCTGGGGCGGGGCTTGACGGTCCGGGTCGGCGATTGTTCTGGCTGCGGATGCCGACGCGGGGGATGACGATGGCGCTGGCACCAGCGTTCTCGATGACCAGCGTCGCACTGAGGATGTCGCCGTGGCGCTGGCAACCCTCGACCCGCGGCTCGATCAGTGGCGCACGGTCGGCTAGGTACTGCACCTTGGTGAGCTTGACGTGCCTGTAGCTCGCGTAGGCCATCCAGAATGTGGCAACGGCCAGAAGGAAGGTGGCAATAACGAGAGCGAGCTGTAGATCGGTCACGCTAGGCACGCTCCAACTCTCGATCCACGTGTGGGACTCCCGCCGTCTGCACCATTACGCATGTGATAACTCCGACTGGATAGAATAACTCTTGGGGCATCGACATGACAGCTTCCAGCGTGTGAGATGCCATAAGCTCTCGTCGAAAAGCGTGCGGAGCAACCGCACACGAAATCGGCACGATGCAATTCTAGGTGACTGGAATAGTTAAATTGTAACACAATAAATATAAAAGACTTACTGTGGATCAGACCTCTGCAGTTCCCTCATTATATCCCTCTTTTTATAAAGGAACTTACTGGACGCTCCAGGATGTTGGCGGACGTAACCGTTCGGTCAAGCTGTTCGGTCAAGCTGTGGAGTCCATCCGCCGTCCGGGGGAGGCGCAGCGAGTAGAACCGATGGATCGCCTGTGATTGCAGGTGCCTCCAACGTCGTCCGGGTCCAAGCCATCACGGCCTGACCGAACAGTCACTGGCGGACAGGTCAGCCGAGGATCAACCCTTAGTCCGGCATTCCCGGTCTGTCGAGTGGGATGGCAACTGCCTGTTCTGCGAATCGTGGATCTTGGGTTTTGCCACCCTCCAAGCGCGCCCGGCGTGGCCAGTGGGCAAGTTGATGAAAGCCCTGCTTTTGTCGACTTTCACCCCTCTATCGGCACGAAGCGGCTCTCCCAACCCGTGAATCAGGTCTGGACGACCTCGTCGACCGCTCCTCCGGATTGATCTGCGATCAGACCATTATCAAATAGCGGCTGCGCCTCGAGCCGAATCTCTACACAATTCTGCAAATCCTGAGCTTAACCGTGTTCGAGAATGCCTCATTAGATCAACTACTTAGAAAAGACCCCAACATTCTTCGTAGACAACCGCTAGCTAAACAGTGGATGTTATTCGACTAACGTTGGGACACTATTGACACACCTTAACTTTTCGAAGGAATTGATATATTTTATGGACACATGTCGTTGCTACCATTGACAAGTATTTTTGTTGTTAATCGGCGTTTCATCCAATTTGGAAGTTTCAAGGCAAGGTGTATGCCGACCTCGACAGGACAGGCATAGGAAAACGCTGAATTGTAATTCGGCGAGGTTTGACATGTTTGGATTTACATCATTGTGTGAGCTGCTCCAAGTGACGTCTGGTTCAAAATCACGCAAGGCTCTGGTACGAACCGCATGGGTATTTGCAGTCTGGCTGGGATGTATCACAGCTGCGGCGGCGCAACTACCGCCTGAGATCCTCGCGGATCAATACCTGCTGCAGGCCGAACAGCAGATAGCCAAAAAGGACCATCAGGCAGCGCTCGAGTCACTACAGAAGATCCTGGCTCTGCAAAAGGAACATGGACTGACGTTACCGGAGGCGTTCCACCTCAAGCATGCGCAGGTGGCATTTGCAGCCGGATCGTTTTCGGTCGCCCTGGATTCAGTGAACCAGTATTTGGTGACGGTCGGGAGGGAGGGGGAGTTCTACCGACAGGCACTGGAGCTCCTCAACCGCATTGAACAGATACAAAAGCTGGATCGATGCACAAAGGATTCTTGGTCCGAATCGTGCTGGCAGGAACTGGAGGCACCGCCACCGAACTGTGTGGTGTGGGTGGAATATTACCTTCCGGCTCGTTCCGTGACTTGGTCTGGATCTTGTGCCTATGGAAAAGCAGATGGAGAGGGTACGCTGAAGTGGACGCAGGAGGGTAAAGAGTTATTCAGCAGCGTAGGCCAGCTTGAAGATGGGAAACAGCAGGGGACGTGGTACGAACGCTGGTCTGACGGAGATACGCAAACCGGTCCGTATGTCGATGGGATCCGACACGGCCAATGGACGTTGACGACGGCTGACGGATCACAAAACGACGGCCGGGTCCAGAGGGGTCGCTACGTCCGAGGGGAGAAAGACGGAACCTGGGAGATCTCGTGGCCCAGTGGGCAGACTCTTCAGTTGACCTATGCGGATGGAATCCTATCGGGTCCTACTGTCCGCCGATTATCTAGTGGGAGTAAAACGGAAGGAAAGTATGTGGACGGACTCAAAGAGGGCACGTGGACGGAATATGATGCGCACAACGATCTCACCACAACTGAGACGTACTCCAAGGGAAAGTTGAACGGACCGTGGCGGGAGGATGGTAAGCATTGCGATTCGTGGGGAAACTACGAGGAGGGACGCAAGGAAGGCCACTGGAAAGAATGCAATTGGAGCGGTGGTGATTACAACGAGGAGACCGGACCTTACGTTGAGGGGAAGCGTCACGGCACATGGGAACATCGCCATTACATTTCAGAAACGAGATTCTTTGCCGACGACCCCTTTAGGTCGTTTCTTGAAGGTACGTCGGCCGGGGAATTCAAGAATGGGAAGCGGGATGGATTCTGGATTTATAAGCAGGCAAAGACAAGTCCCTATGCCGATTGGCACGACTGTTATACGTCAAACAAGTATTTCTACGTAGATGGCAAACAACAAGGCAACGGATGGCAGCTGAATTCCGATTGCAAGTGCTTTGAGGTTGTCATGGATGGTAATGAAACGATCAGCAGAAAAAAGGTTCGAAGGAAGCATTGCAGGAGAGAAATCTATAGGAAATAGAAGCACCGACGCAGGAAGAACTGCGTGTAGTCCCGACGGAAGCATCGGTGTGAAAAAGCCAAGAAATGTTCCCGGCACGTTAATTGTGGCGGAGTCTGGAACGAGTCCACATAAAACCTGCTCCAATTTCGCTGCCCTTCTTGGCGTGGATCGGTCCAGACCTACTACCTGCTTATGGTTGTGGTTTCGGCAGGCAACGTTAGATCGTGCTCCTTTTGCAGCGCCACGATCTTCTCCATTGCCTCCAGGGCAGCCTTGAACTCTTTCTCTTTCATCAGCCGTTCCGCCTCCACCAGGTATCGGTCGGCCATGATCTCCGGCGGGAGTTGGGCGGCCGCCTCGATGAAAGCACCAAGCAAGACTGTAAGCACAACGCTCCCGATCACTCTCCTCACGGCCTCTCTCCCATCCTCACGGTCTGACATCTTCCGAACAGAATGAAACCTTCAGAATGCACTCGTACTCCTGAACGGTTCCCTCATACTTCCCGGAGTGAATCACATTCTTGCACTCATTCAAAGCCCCTGTTTCCGCACTCCTTCGGGATTGACTGGTATCTACGAATACGTCCAGCTCCGGTTGCGGTTCGTCCTTGTCACGCCATGTCCCCTCGACCATGGCCACGCATCCTCCCTTCATGGAAGATAGCCCCTCGTGCCAACAGGTTGTTCCGGAGCACTTGCTGCACGCCGCTTCAGCCGCCTGTCCCGCTTCGTGGCCCGAATCCGCACTCCATCCGGTCGCGTAGTGCCACCTGAACCCCGGCCCGACCGCAAGCTGCCGGCCTGCAAGTTCGGTTGCAACGGCA
>JAJECY010000168.1 GCA_022821775.1 Acidobacteriota bacterium | reverse complement strand
CCAGTAATTCAACAACGTCCCCAGCGCTGCACCGCGAAAATTGCAAAAGGCTCGATGGGTTGAGACATGACTCGCATTGGTCGGATGTTCGAGCGGGCCCGGCAACAGGGGAGAGGTGTCTTTATTCCTTACGTCACTTTGGGCGACCCCGATCTGGAGACGTCTCGGAGGGTCGTGCTGGAGTTGGAAGCGGCGGGCGCCGACCTGATCGAGTTGGGTGTCCCCTTCTCGGACCCCCTGGCTGACGGTCCGGTCATTCAGAGAGCTACCGAGCGGGCCCTGGCTCGGGGGTTTACCCTGGAGAAGGGGTTGGCGATGGTGGCCGACCTGCGCCGCCATACCCAGGT
The DNA here is from genome assembly GCA_022821775.1 of Acidobacteriota bacterium. Classification (GTDB taxonomy): domain Bacteria; phylum Acidobacteriota; class Terriglobia; order Versatilivoradales; family Versatilivoraceae; genus Versatilivorator. The sequence goes on along the minus strand of JAJECY010000168.1, from coordinate 2,714 downwards.
TCCCCTGCTGCTCTTCAGCTACTACAACCCGTTGTTCGCCTACGGCTTCGAGAGGTTGGTCTCGGCTGCCCGACAGCGCGGAATCGACGGTTTCCTGATTACCGATCTCTCGGTGGAGGAGGCGGAAGGCCCCTTGGCGGTGCTCCGAGCGGCTGGGCTGGATTCCGTTTTTCTGGCGGCACCCACCAGCACCGACGAAAGGATTCGAAAAATCGCGGCCTACTCCTCCGGGTTCATCTACGCAGTTTCGCGCACGGGCGTTACCGGGGCTCGAAAGTCGCTTTCAGGCGAAGTCGAGTCCCTGATCCGAAGGATTCGTTCTCAGACCTCTCTTCCGGTCGCCGTGGGGTTCGGAGTCTCGGAGCCGGATCATCTCCGCCAGGTATGGTCCCGGGCCGAAGGCGCGGTGGTGGGGAGCGCCATCGTCGGCTGTATCGAGCGGAATATGGGGCAGCCCGACCTGGCGCAGCGGGTCGGCGAGTTTGCACGATGGCTCAAGGGAGGGTGCTAGACCATGGACATTTCCGATTGGCGAAAGCGCATCGACGAGGTCGATGCCAGGCTGGTGGACCTGCTGTCCGATCGTTCCGGTTGCGTGATGGAAATCGGCAGGATCAAGCGCCGGCGGCAGCTTGCGGTGCGAGATCCCCAGCGGGAAGAGCGAATCCTTGGGCGCATCGTCCGCAACAACAAGGGGCCTCTTGCCGACGAGGCGGTGGCCAGGATCTTCGAGACCATCATTCGGGAGTGCATTCGATTGGAGGAGCAGTCTAGTGAATAAAGCCATTCGCGATGCCGATCAGGCGATCGGCGACATCGGCGACGGCGCCACCATCATGATGGGCGGCTTCGGTCTGTGCGGCATTCCGGAAAACCTCATCCAGGCGTTGCGGGACCAGGGCGCCAGAGATCTGACGGTGATCAGCAACAACGCCGGCATCGACGATTTCGGCATCGGAATCCTGTTGGAAAAACGCCAGATCCGAAAAATGATTTCGACCTACGTGGGGGAAAATCGGCTCTTCGAAGAACTGGTGCTCAAGGGTGAGCTGGAAGTGGAGCTTTGTCCCCAGGGAACCTTCGCCGAGCGTATCCGTGCCGGAGGGGCCGGGATCGGTGGGTTCTACACGCCCACGGGCTACGGGACCGTGGTCGCCGAGGGGAAGGAAACCCGTTCCTTTGAAGGCAGAAACTTCGTGCTGGAGCTTCCCCTCAAGGCGGACTTCGCCTTTGTAAAGGCGCATAGGGGAGACAGCGCCGGCAACCTGGTCTATCGGAAGACCGCCAGAAACTTCAACCCCCTGATGGCCATGGCTGCCCGGGTCACCATCGCCGAAGTGGAGGCGCTGGTGGAACCGGGTGACCTTGACCCCGATACCGTCCATACACCGGGAGTCTACGTGGATCGGATCTTTGAAGGGGTCGAGTATGAAAAGCGCATCGAGAGACGAAGAGTGAGGGATTGACATGCCGGACCAGAGACGCGATGCCATCGTGCGGCGGGCCGCCCGGGAGTTGAGGGACGGATTCTACGTCAACCTGGGGATCGGACTGCCCACCCTGGTGGCGAACCATATTCCCGAGGCCATGAGCGTCACCCTGCAGTCGGAGAACGGCCTGCTGGGCATGGGCCCTTATCCTGCGGAAGATGACGTGGATCCGGATCTCATCAATGCGGGCAAGGAAACGGTCACGGCCTTGGAGAGCGCCTCCTACTTCTCCAGCGCCGAGTCCTTCGACATGATCCGAGGGGGCCACATCGATCTCACCATCCTGGGAGCCATGGAGGTGGACGAGCAGGGAAACCTGGCCAACTGGATGATCCCCGGAAAGATGGTGAAGGGAATGGGGGGAGCCATGGACCTGGTGGCGGGGGCCAAGCGGGTGGTCGTGGCCATGGAGCATCGGACCCGGAAGGGCGGTCCCAAGATCCTGCCCGAGTGCCGCCTCCCTCTCACCGGCGTGGGAGTGGTGGACCGGATCATCACGGAAATGGCGGTTCTGGATGTGACTCCGCAGGGGTTGCAACTGGTGGAAATCGCCGAAGGGCTGAGCCTGGATGATGTCCGGCAGGCGACCGCGGCCCGTTTCTCGGTGGACCCCGACCTCAAGACAATATAAGCCTGCCGCGGAATGGAACCGGCACAACCCGCTGTCCGAATCGGTAGCAACCTGGCGGGAAATGCGGGCTACAGGTGCTGCCGGTAGAACCCGATCATGCGGGTCCAGGTGTCTTCGGCGTCGGCCTGGTGGTAGACGTCCGGCCGGACCTCGTTGAAGAAGGCGTGGTCCCGTTGGGAATAGATGTGGAACTCGACACTTTTCCCGGCGTCCCGGAGCGCCGCTTCCAAGTCCCGGACCGCCTGAGGGGGTACGAAGGCGTCCTTTTCGCCGAAAAAGCCAAGCACGGGCGCCTCCAGGGCGGGAATGTCGGGTTGCACCTTGGGATGGATTCCGTAGTAGACGACGCAAGCTCCGATGCCGGGGTTGGCGCAGGCCGCGTAGAGCGAGAGCTGTCCTCCCATGCAGAAGCCCACGCTGCCCACCCGCGATCCGCGGGTCTCGTCCAGGCTGAGGAGGTAGTCGACCGAGCCCGCCAGGTCTTGAGCGGCTGCTTCTATGTTCAGCGCCATCATGAGCTTGCCGGCTTCGTCGGGGCTCTTGGTGGATTGGCCGTGATACAGGTCCGGAGCCAGGGCCACGAAGCCTGCTTC
>JAJECY010000180.1 GCA_022821775.1 Acidobacteriota bacterium | reverse complement strand
GTCCAGGACCGCAGCAAACGGTATTGCTCTTCCGTCAGACCGTCCCTTGACCGAGGCGACGAACAAGAGAGAGAGGAAAAACGACAGGGTGCCCAGACAGGCCAGAGTCAACAATTCTCCCCGAAATCTGCTCATTGCGCTGCTCCTTTCCTTTGGGAATTGCAAACGTCCCTTGGGGATGAAGGTGATCCAGTGGTTCGCCCGATAGCGGCCATTCCGTATCCGCTCTCCATCCGACCTCAACCAACATTTGATGGAAGCAAAGTTCACCATCAACTCAACGACATCCCCTGTTTTCTAAAACATACCCTCATACTATTCAATGACCCATAAGAAACCGAAACCGAAAAGTTTGCGACAATAATAATCTCGGCTTGCCGTGCGCCGGTCGCTCGGGGTTGTCGCTCGGGAAAGATCAGGGCAAGGGGGGAGGATCCAAAAAAGAAGTGTCAACAAAAAAGCACCCTGGGGAACCCTGCCCAAAGCGCTATTGGTGGCATTGATCTGTCATTGGGTAGCGTTACCTCCGCAGCCTCTACAGTTGGAAGTGTCTACGGTGTAGTTATTGGGGACGCCAAACTTTGAAGCTGCGGGTTCGGTAAACCTGACGTCCGAGGGGTGGCGCTCAATCACCCGGAGGTGGTGCGGACTCAATCACCAGGGTCTTGGAAATGCGGTCGTGCCAGGTCAGTCGCTCCGCATCGAAACAGGCCCAGAGAAAGCCCAGTCCAAAGCAACCCGCCGAGATGCAGTAACCGAAGATTCGCAAACCCACATCCCGGAAAGAGGGCAATTCACCGTCAAAGCGAATGACCGCCAGGCCCATGTAGTCCATGCCCGGTGTCCGGGCGCCGAGAACCGTGAAAAGAAAAAAGTAGGAGAGCGCAATGGAAACGAACACCAGTCCGAGCCCCAAGCCGGCGGAAAGGGAGAGAACCTTGAAATCCGTAAAGGCGATGACCACCAGGCTGAAGATCAGCCAACAGCCGACAACCAATAGAGAGTCGAGAATCCCGGCGCCGAAACGATCCCATACGGTGGCGGATCGCAACTCCTGGTCAATGGAATTCCCGAGCAAGTCATCCCCGTGCTTGCTTTCGCCGAATGGAAGGGGCGATTGGTTGAGTTTGATTTCAATCCGTTGGATCTTGTCGGAGAACAGGGTTCCCTGGCTTTTGGGAACCATCGTTGCGCCGGATTGGAGGGTAGTCGGGGCCGGTGCGGATTCGACATCTTTCCGGGTGCCCGGGTGGTGGTCGGCAAAGGGTTGCGTTTCCGGCCGAGCAGGCTCTGTGGGCGCAGGCTCCAGGTGTTCGGAAGCTTGTTCGGCCAGGCTGGAAGGGGGGGCCTCCGTCCTGACCAGGTCCCGATCCAGGAAGTCCTTCACCACGGTTTCGAGTGGTTTTTGCTTCAGGTCCGGCACGGGGACCTGATCAGCCCGGGGCTGCCGGGAATCCTTCGCCGTTGGTGCAATGCCGGGAGAGGAAACCGGTTCGTGCTCTTCGGCCGGGTGTCCGGTCGACGCTTCGGCAGGCGGGTTGGGATCCGGGGCGGGTTCTTCGGAGGAGGGAGGCAGGGGGCGTTTGCACCCGGCACAGATCTCGGCGTCGGGTGCATTATGGAGGCCGCAGGAAGGACAAATCATGGAAATCGATCAGCCGGTGGAGGTTGTCAAGAGTATAAGACGGAGTCCCGGTCTGAGTGAATTGGGCAGATGTTAACAGAACGTGCCGGCGATTTTCCAGTCTTGCGGGGAGCCCTCTGGGCAGGTTCACATTGTGCTAAGCTGTCCTTGGGGCCGCCGGGTGCTTCCGCTCCATTACGGATGCGAACTTTCATTCACGTGCGGGGCCTCCCGAGCCGCCTCCAATAAACTTCCAGTGCATTCCTTCAACCCAATTCACTCAAGAACGGACACGATTTTCAAACGTTTCGGGATTCGGGCCAATCCCGTTCGGATCGGGTTGCTGGTCGGACTGCTGGTTCTGCTGCCGGCTTCCCCGGGAGTCGGCCAATCCCGGGTACAGCAGTCCGAGTCGGATCCCCCTGCATCTTCCGCCGGAACCGACTCTCCCGCCACCCGGCCTGATGAAGAAGTCGTCACCGTCAGAGCCGAGCGACAGTCCCGAACGGGTAAGCATGACTATCTCGCCCAGGGCAACGTGGAGGTCAGCTACCGAGACCTGCTGCTGAAAGCCGACAAGATTCGCGGCAACGACAGAACCCGAGAGGTTGAAGGCGAAGGAAGCGTTTACTTCGAGCAAGGACTCACCCGCCTTCACGCCTCTCGCTTCAAGTTCAACCTGGACAGCCAGACCGGGACCTTTTACGACGTCAGGGGCAAAACCCGGGTCGAGTTTCAGGGTCGATCCGACACCGGATTCCTCTTCCAGGCCAAGGAGGTTCGAAAGGTCGGGGCCGACGAGTATCGAATGGTGGATGGAACGGTCACGGCCTGCGAGGATCCGGTTCCCAAGTGGAGCTTCTCGGCCAAGGGCGCCGATTTCAAGGTAGACGAGCCCGTCAACCTGCGGCACGCAGTATTCAGAATCAAGAAACTCCCCCTGTTCTACAGTCCGTATCTCAGGGCGCCGACCAGTGAAAGGCAGCGCAAGACAGGCTTTCTCCTGCCCTCCACGGGCAACTCCTCGAGCCGAGGCCGCTCCGTCAGCGGAGCCTTTTTTTTGACCTTGGGCCGCAGTGCCAATCTGTTGACACGCGCGGATTATTATTCCAAGCGCGGACCCGCCGGCGGACTGGACTTCAAAGCCAGGCCCAACCGGCACAGCTCCATTTCCGCCGTGGGCTACCTTGCCCGCGATCGGAAGGGCTTCGGGGGCCAAAGCGCGCAGGTCACGGCGGAAACCCGTTGGGAAAACGGATTCAGGGCGGTGGCCGACATGGATGTGGTCAGCTCCCAGGAATTCCGACAGGTGTATGGACGCACGTTCAACACAATCTCCAGACCCGACGAGGTGTCCTCGGCCTTTCTGACCCGAAACTTCTCCACCGACAGCCTCAATGTCTTCGGGGAGCGCCGCTCGACAATTTTTTCCGGGGAAAGGGCGGTCACCAGCCGGACGTTCCCCAGTTTCAATTTAAACGGCCACAGGCGCAGGATTAAAGACTGGCCGATCTATTTTTCCTACGACACCTCCGTGGAAGGCATGGGCCGCACGGACGCCCGGCTATCGACGCCGAGCGTGGTCCAGCGCTTCGATTTCAATCCCAGGATCTCCATTCCCATCATCAGGTGGAGTGGGATCAGCCTGACCCCCAGCGTCGGCTGGCGGGAGACCTTTTATTCCAACCGGTTGGATTCCCAAAGCCCCACCGGAGTCGGACCCGGCAATCTGAGCCGCTCGGCCTTCGATCTGGAACTTGACTGGAGAGGTCCGGGATTGCAGAGGATCTTCCAGGTGGGCCAACATCGCTTGAAGCATCTCATCGAACCGTCGGTCACCTACCGTTACATCTCCGGGATCGACGAATTCAGGGATACCATACTCTTTGATGAGAAGGACATCTTCAGCAACTCCAATGAAATCGAGTATGTCCTCACCAATCGCCTCCTTGCTCGCCGCCCGACCTCCGACGGAGGCACGACGACCGGCGAGGTTCTGTCCTTGAGCATCGGCCAGAAGGTTTTTTTCGATCCCACCTTTGGCGGCGCCCTGGTCCCCGGACGACGAAACGTGCTGTTTCCTGCCAACACGTTGTCGGCTTTTGCATACCTGGATGGAACCAGAACGGTTTCTCCCTTTGTCTCCCGCCTGCGCTATACCCCTGCCGAGCGCTACACGGTTGACTTCAGGACCGATTACGATCCCGAAGTACAACGCCTGAGAGCCAGCAGCGTCGCCGGAAGAGTCAACCTTTCGCAGTACTTCCTTGGCCTGACCTACTACAATACCCGCAACTTGCCCCCCAACCAGTTTCCTTCCAACCAGATCCGCGCCAGGCTGGGCCGATCCTCCCCTCAAGGGATCAGTGCTGCCTTCAGCTTTGTCCACAATTTCACCACCCGGCGCAGACAGTACACGGCAGCACAGTTGGCCTACAATTGGGATTGCTGTGGAGTGGCCGTCCATCTACGCCATGTCGGTTTAAGGCAATTCAACCCTCGACTGGACAACGAGTCTCAGGTGCGCTTCAGCTTTTTTCTCAAGAATATCGGTTCTTTCGGAACACTGAGAAGAAGAGAGCAACTTTTCTAAGTAAATTTATCCCAAGATACACTGTGAAATCCGTAAAGGATGCTGTTTCTGGAGTCCTTGACATATTTTCGAGTGTGTCAAGTAGGCTACCGTTGTTGTATTGATAAGTTGTGATAATCTTCCTTGGATATTGAGAATAATCTACACATTAAGAGGTATGTCTTTATTTGATCTTGAAGTGTCTGAGGAATATGACTACAATTTTAGGAAAAATGACAGTCACTTCAGGAGTTGATCACAGAAAATGACTCAGGAAACGATGGATGGAGCCCAGGCCTTGGTCAGGGGCCTGGAAAACGAAGGAGTCGAGTACATCTGGGGTTTGTCCGGAGGAGCGGCCATTCCGATTTTCGATGCTCTGATCACCACCAGAACCAAGATCAAGCTGATTCTGGTCAGACACGAGCAAGGGGCCTCTCACATGGCGGACGGTTACGCTCGGGCCACCGGCAGGCCCGGGGTTGTGCTGGTCACCAGCGGGCCGGGGGCCACCAACACGGTCACCGGCATTATGACTGCCCAGATGGATTCCATCCCCATGGTGGTCCTGACGGGCCAGACCGTGACTCCCATGCTGGGCAAGGACGCTTTCCAGGAAGCCGATGTCTTCGGCTTGACCATGCCGATCGTCAAGCACAGCTACTTGATCAAGAACCCCAACGACATTCCCAGAATCGTGAGGGAAGCCTTCCACATCGCCCGTACGGGACGTCCCGGCCCGGTGCTGATCGACGTCCCCAAGGACGTGAGCCAGAACCCCTTTTCGGGAGATCTTCATGCCGAAATGGACTTGCCGGGATATCGGGTGGGAAGCAGTCCCGATCACAGCCAGATACTGGAGATCGCCGGCGCCCTCAGCCGTGCGCGGAAGCCGGTCTTGCTGGCGGGTCACGGGGCCCTGGTCGCCAATGCCTCCAACGCGGTCAGGAGGCTGGCGGAAAAATTGTGCGCTCCGGTGACCACCACGCTCTTGGGGAAAGGAGCTTTTCCGGAGTCGCATCCCCTGTCTCTCGGCATGCTGGGGATGCATGGGACGGCTTATGCCAACAAGGCCATGGTGGAATGCGATCTGGTCATGTCGATCGGTTCCCGCTACGACGACCGGATCGTCGGTCAGCCGCATCGATTCTGCAAGGATGCGGTGCGCATCCACATCGACATCGACGAGGCCGAAATCGGCAAGATGATTCAATGCCACCACTGGTGCGTTGGAGATGCGCGGGAGATCGTCGAGCACCTGGTCCAGCACGTCGCACCCTTGAACACCTCCGACTGGTTGAAACATCTGGACGGGTACAAGAAAAAGTACCCCCTCAAATACAAGAGGCGCGGCGGCCTGAAAATGCAGCACGTTCTGGATGAGTTGTACAAGCTGACCGGCGGAGAGGCGATTGTCTCCACCGATGTCGGGCAGCATCAGATGTGGGCGGCCCAGTTCTACAAGACCGACTACCCGTCGAACTGGCTTAGTTCGGGTGGCGCGGGCACCATGGGGTACGGTTTCCCCGCCGCAATTGGCGCCCAGTTCGGCCGTCCCAGGGATTTGGTGGTGGCGGTGGTGGGGGACGGTGGGTTTCAAATGACCATGAGTGAACTGTCGACCGCCTGCGTTCACCGGCTTCCCATCAAGGTCATCGTCCTCAACAACCACTACCTGGGCATGGTCCGGCAATGGCAGGAGCTGTTCTACGGAGAACGCGAGAGTGGAGTGGACCTGGAGGGCAATCCGGACTTCGCCAAGCTGGCGGGCGCCTATCCGGGAGCAAGAGGATTCACCCTGAAGCGACCCGCCGATGTCAGAAAGATCCTCCAGCGGGCGCTTGACTATGATCAGGGCCCGGCAGTGGTAAACGCGGAGTGCGAAAAGACCGACAATGTCTATCCCATGATTCCCGCGGGCAGGGCGCTTGAAGACATGCTGATCGAAAAGCCCAAGGGAAGACTGGAAAAGCCCACCGGATCTACTTAAGCCCGCGGCAATGCCGGTCGAGTCTCGGGCATTCCCCTGAGGGAAGCCTTATGGAAAGCTTACTGAGTCGCGACACCCATACCTTGAGCGTCTATGTTGCCAACAAACCCGGCGTGCTGGCCAGGATTGCCCAGGTGTTTGCCCGGCGGGGCTACAACATCGATTCTCTGGTCGTCTCTTCTTCGGTGGATGGTGAGTTTTCCAGAATGACGATCACCGCCAAGGGAAATCCGGGAGGATTGGAGCAAATCATCAAGCAGGTGAACAAGTTGATCGATGTGTTGCACTGCGTGGACCATACCGGCGAAAACGCCGTTGCGCAGGAGCTTGCCCTGATCAAGGTGGCCGCCGGACCGGAAGATCGCAGCGAAGCCCTCCAGGTGGCGGAACACTTCAAGTGCAAGACGGTCGATCTCACCGAGTCCTCCATGATCCTGATGGCTACCGGCGGTACCGACAAGATCGACGCTCTGGTGCGCATGGTTCACAAGTACAACATTATCGAACTGGTAAGGACGGGCAAGGTCGTCATGGCCCGAGGCAACCAGGTGACTTGAGGGGCGGCCTGATCCTGTCGAGTTCCCATGGGCTGACGCCCACGGCTAAGTGTTGTCACCGCTTCGCGGCTCAACTCCCATAAGTGACGTCCCCCATTCCCAGGCAGTCAGAAACTCCTAACTCCCGGCAGCGTCGTGATTTCAGGGAGAGCGGTGAAACCGCGGTTGGCGTGGGTCGTCCGAGGAAACGATCCTTACGGGCCTTCCGTATAGAGCGGCGAAGCCGCGGCAGC
>JAJECY010000289.1 GCA_022821775.1 Acidobacteriota bacterium | reverse complement strand
AGGGTGGGGGCGGAACTTGCCTACAGATCAGGCGCAAAAAAGCCCAATCCGTCTCGATTGGGCTGTATTGGCGGTATTCGCGGCCGTCTACTCATCTTCGGCGGACAGGGCCAGCTTGGTGTCCAGGTCCGCCACTTTTTTCCTGACCTTGCGGGTCTCCTCATCGTCCTGACCGTAGGCCACCGAGCGCTGCCAGGACGAACGAGCCTGCCGGTATTTTCCTTTCCGGTAGTACAGGTCTCCCATGTGCTCGTGAATGGTGGGGTCCCGGCGAACCCGATCCAAGGCGCTCACCAGGTAGCGCTCAGCCTCCTCGATGCGGTCCATCTTGAAATAAACCCAACCCAGGCTGTCCAGATAGGCGCCGTTGTTGGGATCCAGGGCCACCGCCTGCTTGATCAGGTCCAGCGCCTCGTCCAGGTTGACGCCCAGGTCGGCCCACATATAGCCCAGGTAATTCAAGGCGGATGCGTGCTTCGGGTCCAGGGCAATGACCTTTCTGAAAGTCGCCGCCGCCTTGTCGTACTCCTTCTGGCGCTCTTGCAAGGCTCCCAGCATGAAGTAAAAGGACTTCTCCTGCTCGAAATACTTCTCGGCTTCGTAGAGTCTTTTTTCGGCTTCCTTGAATCGCTTTTCTCTCTGGTAGACCTGCAGGATGTAGTGGTAGATCTCCAGGTCTCCGTTGTCTCCCTTGAGCATCCCCTCCAGTTCGCGCAACGCCTTTTCGGGTTCGCCACTCTCCGCCAGTACGTCGGCGCAAAGCGCACTGACGGCTCGAGTCGGCGCCTGCTCCCTGGCGGCCGTGCAGACGGCCAGGGCTCGCGGAACCTGCCTGGCCGCTCGATGGAGTCCAATCAGCAAAACCCTGGCCCGGTGCCTGTTTTCCTTTCCCAGCACCTTCAGAGTTTCCCGATCATGGCCCACATAGGCTTCCCCAAGCCGCTGCAACTCCCGGAAATGACCGGCTGCCTTATCGAATTTTCCCAGCTCCTGAGCCGCCAGGCCGAGATGGGTCAGCGAGATGCTGCGGTTGCGTACGGCGCCGAAACTGTCGCCCGGATCGCGGAAGAGACCCAGCATCCTTTCAAAACCCGACTCCGCTTCCTCGAATCGACCCAGGTCGTTGTAAAGCCGGGACAACTCGAAGATGACTTCCACGTTGTTCTGGAGCGAGGCATTGGCTTTCTTCAGATGCTCCAGCGCCTCCTCGTAACGGTGGCGGGTGCGGCTGACCCTCCCAAGGCCCAGGTGGGCCTCTCCATCATCCGGATCGACTTCCAGGATCTTGCGGTATTCCTCTTCGGCGGGGACGATCTGTCCGTCGAGGATCAAGGCGCGCGCCAGGTCCCTGCGCAGCAGGGTCACCAGGGTCACGTTGGCCGCCTCGACGTTCATGCCCTTCCGGTAGGTCTCGGCGGCCTTCTTGTAATCGCCGGACTGCTCGTATACCAGACCCAAGCCCCGGAGAAGCACTGGAGAACCGGAGTTGATTCGGACAGCCCGCTCCTGGTATTCGACGGCCTTTTCGAGCTCGTTACGGCTCCGATGGAGCTCGGCGAGCATACTCAGGGCCTCTTCGGAGGAGGGAGCCACTTCCAGATGCTTCTCCAGGGTGGCAATGGCTTCGCGGGAGCGCCCGGCCTGACCGTAGAGACGGCCCAGCACCAGCAGCGAGTCCCCGTCCTCGGGGGCGAGGCGCCCTATGGCCTCATACTCGCGGATTGCCTTGTTCAAGGTGTCTCCGGTGGAGATTCGGTGACCCCTTCTTTCGCTGGCCAGCAGTTCGTAATAGATGGCTCCCAGGCGCTTGCGGGCGCGCAGGTTGTCCGGGTCGATGCGGGCCGCCGTTTCGAATTGCTGTATGGCTTCCAGGATACGGTTGTTTCGAAGGTAGGCGCTGGCGACTTCCGTATGGAGCTGGGAGGATTGGGGATCGTGTTGCAGCGCTTTCCGATACTCCGCCTCGGCCTTGAAGAAGCTGCCGCTTTCCTCCAGGAGACGCCCCAGGCTGAAGTGATAGTAGGCGGCCGATCGATTCACCGCCCGCGCTTCCGCCTGGCCGGCGGTGGGTTCGGGCTCCTGGGCCTGAGCCGCGACCGTGCAGAAGACCGCCAGCGCCGCCAACAGGCTTCTCTTCATGAAACCCGGCCTTGAATGGTTCATCCGTCTCCTCGACTTTTCGCCCCTCGGAATTATCTCATGGGGCATGGAACCCGTCAAACTCCCGGCGCGGCCGACTGGACCGGGTCCAACCTCAATGGCGAAAGTGTCGCCTGCCGGTCAAGACCATGGCCATCCCATGCTCATTGGCCGCCTGGATCACCTCGGAATCCCGGACCGAGCCGCCGGGCTGAATGACAGCCCGGATGCCGGCCTCGGCGGCAATGTCGATCCCGTCCCGAAAGGGGAAAAAGGCGTCGGAGGCCATCACGCAGCCCTCCAGCGGCGACAAGGCCTTGGAGATGCCCAACTTGGCGGAATCCACCCGACTCATCTGCCCCACCCCGATCCCCACGGTCCGGTCGGAGCCGGTGTAGACAATCGCGTTGGACTTGATGTGCTTGCCCACGATCCAGGCAAACCGGAGGGCCTCCCACTCCTCGGGCGTGGGGGAACGGTCGCCGGCAACCTTCCACCCGCCCTCGTCCTCCGGCGCTCGATCGACTTCCTGCACCAGCAAGCCGCCTTCGACCCTCTTGTAATCCCAGCCCGAAGCCGAATTCTCCGCCGCCTCATAGCGAAGCAGCCGCAGGTTCTTCCTGGCGCGCAGCCGCTCGAGGGCCTCGGGTCGGTAGTCCGGGGCGATCACCGCCTCCACGAAGGTCGAGGCGATGGCCTGGGCCGTCTGGGAGTCGACCGCCCGATTGAACCCCAGGACGGAGCCGAAGGCCGAAACGGGATCGCATTGGCGGGCCTTGAGATAGGCATCGGACTGGCCGGCCCGGGAGACGGCCACGCCGCAGGGGTTGTTGTGCTTGATGATGACGGCGCAGGGGGGAGCGAATTCAGCCGACAACTGGTAGGCCGCGTTCAGATCCAGCAGATTGTTGAACGACAGCTCCTTGCCCTGCAACTGGACGCTGTCGGGCAGCAAACTGGCCCCGCCGGCCAGCTCTCGGTAGAAGGCAGCCTGCTGATGGGGGTTCTCTCCGTAGCGCAGGTCCATCACTTTTTCCAGGGCAATGCTCAACCGTCGCGGAAACGCGCCCGGACCGGGCCGAATGGCTCCGTCGGAGGCTTCCATCCGGGAGAGATGGCTCGAGATTGCCGCGTCGTAGCGGGCGGTCAGGCTGAAAGCCTGCTGGGCCAAGCGGAACCTGGACTCCAAGGCCAGGGTTCCCCCGCGCGCCTCGAGCTCCTGGAGAATCCAGCCGTAGTCCTCCTTTCGAACCACCACGGCCACGTCCCTGAAGTTCTTGGCTGCCGAGCGAACCATGGCGGGCCCGCCGATGTCGATCTGTTCGACGGCCTCCTCCAGGGTGACTCCGGGCCTGGCCACCGTCTGCTGGAAGGGATAGAGGTTGACCACCAGCATGTCGATGGGGTGGATGGCCTGCTCCTGCATCTGCCGCCGGTGCTCCCCGTCCTCCCTGATCCCCAGCAGTCCCCCGTGGATCTTGGGATGCAGCGTCTTGACACGCCCCCCCAGGATCTCCGGGAATCCCGTCACTTCGGACACCTCGGCGACCCGGGCCCCGCCCTCCCGCAGAAACCGGGCCGTTCCTCCGGTGGAAACGACTTCGTAGTCCAGGCGCAACAGGCCCGCGACGAACTCCCGCAGACCCTCCTTGTCGGAGACGCTCACAAGCACTCGGCGACTCAAGGCAGTCCCTCCCTTAGGTTCGATTGGCCACGAAAAGCGCCATCATAAAGGATGAAGGGGGAAGTTTGAAGTTTGAAGTTTGAAGGGGGAAGGATGAAGTTTGAAGGGGGAAGTTTGAAGGGGGAAGGGGGAGGGGCGGGAGTGGGGGATGGCTTCCTTGAGAGCGGCGAAGCCGCGCCAGCGCTTAGCCGTGGGCGTCAGCCCATGGGAACTCGGCGTCCCATACAGGAGTTGAGCCGCGAACGCGGCGTCAGCAAACGCCTACAAGCAGGAGTCAAACGCAGACTTACGCAATAACGTATCTTACCTGCAAAAACACCGCTTGAGCCGTCTTCCCCCACAGCCGCGAACGCGGCGACAACACTTAGCCGTGGGCGTCAGCCCATGGATAGCTGGGAGTCAACCCAAGGAAATCTCCGACAATATGCATAAGGTGGCGATTGAATAACTGGCCACTATTCACTATCCACTATCCACTGCCTTTCCGGCCGGTGGTATCCTAGACGGGCCATGGCTCGAACCCCCTCGCCGGCGTTCCGCCGGATTCCCGCAGTGGACAGGATCGTCGACAGTCCGGGAGCGGCGGCCCTGATCAGCCGCACCAGCCGTCCCTTCGTCACCTTCCTGGTCCGCAGGGTCCTGGAGAGCTTGCGCCGGGAACTGGCCGACAGCCCCGAAAAGGAGTGGCCGGCCCCGGAGCTGGAGGACCGCATCCAGCAGGCCCTGCAGCAGGAGTTCCGCTTCTGGGCCTGTCCCACCCTGAAAAAAGGTCATCAACGCCACCGGAGTCATCCTGCACACCAACCTGGGACGGGCGCCGGTGGGAGATGCGGCCGGCCGGCAGTTGGCGGAAGTCGCCTCCAACTATTCCAACCTTGAATTCGACCTGGCCCGGGGTGGTCGGGGCAAGAGAGACGTCATTGCCGGCCGTCTCCTGGAAACGATCCTCGACTGCCCGCGGGCACTGGTGGTCAACAACAACGCCGCCGCCGTGTTCCTCATTCTCAACTCCCTGGCCGAGGGGGGCGAAGTCCTGATTTCCCGGGGGGAGATGATCGAGATCGGCGATTCCTTTCGGGTGCCCGACATCCTGCGCAAGAGCGGCGCCCGCCTGAAGGAGGTCGGGACCACCAACAAGACTCACCTGGAGGACTACCGGCAGGGCTTCACCGACAGGACCAGGCTGGTTCTGCGAGTGCATCCCAGCAACTTCAGGATCTCGGGCTTCACCTCCAAGCCGAGCCTGGAGGAACTCTCCGCCCTGTGCGCCTCCAGGTCCGTCCCCCTGGTGGAAGACCTGGGCAGCGGCTGCCTGATCGACCTGGAGGCCGAGCGGATCGAACCCGAACCCCACCCCCGGGAGAGCCTCTCCCGGGGGGCCGACCTGGTCTGCTTCAGCGGCGACAAGCTGCTGGGCGGATCCCAGGCGGGCATCATCGCCGGAAGCTCCTCCTATCTGCAGAGAATCCGGCACAATCCCCTGTTCAGAGCCCTGAGAGTGGACAAGCTGGCCTTGTCGGTGCTGGAATCCACCCTGATCGCCTATCTGACCCGCCGCGAGGAACTGGAGATCCCGGTGGTGCGCATGATTCGGATGGAAGCCGGTCTCCTGAAAGAACGGGCTGACAGCCTGGTGGCGCGCCTGTCCGGGCTCCGAACCGATCTGGCGCTGGAGACAGTCGAGGGAGCCTCCGTCATCGGAGGGGGCTCCACTCCCTCCCAAAGCCTGCCGACTCGGCTCCTCCGCTTGCGTTCCTCCAGACACTCGGCGGCCAGGCTGGAGGCCTTGCTGAGGCAATCGGACCCTCCCGTGCTGGCGCGCCTGGACCGGGAGGCCGTCCTGCTGGACCTGAGAACCGTCTTCCCCCACGATGATGCCCGCCTGATCGAAATCTTGAGCGGGATAGAGTAGGCCGCCCTCGCCCTGCTTCCCTTCCCGGCCTGCCTTCCCACGAATCAGCCGGAGGTGCTCCCATGAACGCCAAGCCCAATATCCTCCTCATCCTGACCGACCAGCACACGCCGAGGGTGGCCGGGTTTGCCGGCGACCCCGTCGTGCGCACTCCCCACCTGGATGACCTGGCCTCGCGCTCGGTGCAGTTCGAAGCCGCCAGTTGCGCCTCTCCGGCCTGCACCCCCTCGCGCATGTGCCTGCTGACCGCCATGGAACCGCACCGCTGCGCCGCCTGGGCCAACCACTGGATCATCTTCCCCGAACAGGTCACCTGGCCCCGACACTTCGCCGAGCACGGCTACGCCACCTGCCTGGTGGGCAAGATGCACTTCGGGGGCAAGGACCAGATGCACGGGTTTCAACACCGGCCCTACGGGGATTTCCACCACGGCCTCTCCCATCAACCGGAGCCGCTGGACCTGTTTCCCAGCTACCACGGCGCAGAGAGCGCCGGCATCACGGAAATCCCCGAAAGCCTGATCCAGGACGTGGTGGTCACCCGCGAAAGCCAGGCGTTTCTGCTGGAACACCAGGACCGAAGACCGGAGCAGCCCTGGTTCCTCTGCGCCGGCTATGGCCGGCCCCACGCCCCTTTCACCGCACCGGGCCGCTACATCCGCCGCTACCGGGACCGGATTCCGCCGCTGGATCAACCCGCCGACTGCGTGGACCGGCTGGAACCCTACGCCCGCCGCCTCCACGACAGGCTCTCCTCCCATCTGACCGAGGAACAGGTTCGGAGAGGACGGGAAAGCTACTACGCCTGCGTGGACTACGTGGATGACTGCATCGGGGAACTGCTGGACAGCCTCCGCCATAACGGACTGCTGGAGAACACCATCGTCATCTACAGCAGCGATCACGGGGAGATGGGCGGGGCTCACGGGCTGTGGCAAAAGTCGGTCTACTACGAAGAATCCATGGGGGTCCCCCTTCTCATCACGGGCCCCGGGGTTCGGCCGGGCCACTCCCGCCTGTCCCAGGTGATTTCCCTGATGGACCTCTTTCCGACCTGCTGCAGCCTGGCCGATCTCCCGATACCCCCGGGGCTCGACGGAATGGACTTCAGTCCGCTCTTGCGCGACCCGGCCGGGGGACGATCTCCTCGCGAGTTTGCGCCCAGCCAGTACTGCCAGTGGGGCACCCGCATCAAGACCCATGCCCTTCCCATCGGGCAGCCCACCCGCGCCTGGAGGGCCATCCGCACCCGCGACTGGAAATACGTGGACGTTCAGGGAGGCCGACCGCTGCTCTTCGACATGACAAACGATCCCCGGGAGATGACCAACCTGGCCGCGCGCCCCGAGCAGGCCGAGCGATGCGGCGAGCTGCGGCGAATGCTCTTTCGTCGGTTCGACTGGGAGGAGGCCATGGCTCAACTGCGGGCCGACCGCGAACGGGTTCCGGCCCTGGTCTCGGGCGTCAAGCCCACCACTCCCAACCAGTACCGGCTGGCGGACGGACGCATCTTCGACGCCGAGGCTGCCCTTTACCAGGCTCGCTGGCTGCCCGTGGACGACAACGCCACCGGGGGCATCATTCCCCAGCAGTTCGGATAGCCCGCATCGCTCGCCGGCGCCAGGAAAAGAGTTATCCACGAAGACACACGAAGAACGACGAAGGGCCACCAAGGGGTTGGAACAGGCTCGTGCAGCGCTGGGGACGTTGTTGAATTACTGGAATAACTGCGATCGCCTGCTCCTGAATCGCTTTGTTTCAATGACGTCTCCAAAGGGCATTCCAAAAGTTATTCCAGTAATTCAACAACGTCCCCTACTCCCGGAGAGTGAAACAGGAGACATTGATGGCGTATCGGGAGCACGGCAAGATTCCGGTTCCCCTCAGCGTCTCGCTTCGTGTGCCTTCGTGGATAGCTTTTTTTCTCCGTCGCATGTAGCGCGAAACGGGGTTGTCTCAAACAAGTCCTCACCTCGCCCTGCCGGGCGGATCATGAGGGCTGAACCCAGGAGATTTCATGGCCCGGCCTCGGCTGGTCGGCATCACCGTGATGCCCGAGTATTTTCAGAGCGAGTCGGTCAACAGCACGCTGGACAGGCTGGAGAAGCTGGCCGGGGTCACCGCGGTGACGACTTCTCCTTACGTGATGGCTCCGGCCGACCGGCGGACCGGGTTCCGGGAACCGCCCATCGATGCCGGCGCCGGCAAGGTCCGCCTGCTGGACCGGACTCTGTGGGGCAAGCGGGAACTGTGGGCGCGAACGGCGCCCAGCTTTCAGCCCAACCTGGAACTCTATCGGGGGTTGCGCTACCAGCCGCCGGCGGCGGACGACCTGACCCGGGAGCAAGGTCCCCTGGTGGGCAAGTTCATCCGCAACGCCCAGTCCCGCGGGTTGAAGGTCTACCTGCAGGTCCAGGCAGCCATTCCGCCGGGATACCGGGTCCAGTTCGGCCGGCCGGACCCCGAGGACTGTCCCCGCCTTCCCGACGGCAGTATTCCCGGGCGCCGCCTCTCGGCCAACGGCAGTCTGGCCAGCCCCCATATCCGCGACTACACCCTGGCGCTCCTGCGGGATCTCTGCCACCGGTATCCAACGGTGGACGGCCTGCGGCTGGACTGGCCCGAATATCCGCCCTACCTGCTGGATTCCATTTTTCTCGACTTTGGGGAGCACGCCCGCCGGCAGGCCCGGCGGCTGGGATTCGATTTCGACCGGATGCGAAGCGCCGCCGCCGCGCTCTACCGCCGCCTTCACGGGGGACTCACCGACGGGGACCTGAGGGTCTGCCTTGAGGCCGGCAGCCCGAGCGAGACTGGCGAGCGGCTGCTGCCCGAGGCTGGCGGCCTGGGGGAATGGATCGAGTTCAAGGCCGGCCTGGTCGAGTCCCTGCACGCCGGTTTCCGCCGGGCCATGAACGAAGCCGGCGGGGAACGCATGGAGTTGCGGCCCAACGCCTTCCCTCCGCCCTGGAACATCCTTTCGGGCCTGGACTATGCCCGGGTGAGCCCTTACAGCTCGTCTCTTTCGGTCAAGCTCTACACGATGCATTGGCCCATGATGCTTCGATTCTATGGCGACAGCCTGCAGCAGGCCAATCCGGGAGTGTCGGAGGAGCTTCTGGCGAGGGTCCTGGCCCGCCTCTTCGATACCGGCCAGGAGCCGCCACCGACCCGCTTGCAGGACCTGCGCTACCCAACCCCCGAAGAACCCCATCCGGTGGGAGCGGCCGCCCAGCGGCGCAAGATCGCCCAGGCTCAACTCCAGGCCGGCAGCACCCCCGTCTGCAGCCTGGCCCACGCCTACGGCCCCCCGGCCGATTTCCGAAACCGCCTTCAGACGGCTCGGGAGGCCAGCCGCCACGGTTTCTGGATCAACCGCTACGGCCACCTGAGCGATGAAAAACTGAGAATCGTCGGGGAAGTGGCGCGGCCTGTCTGAAACAACCGAAAAAAGAGTGATCCACGAAGACACACGAAGAACGACCAAGGGCCACGAAGAAAACGGGAAGGGGAAAAAGAAATCCACCAATGACACGAAGTGACGCCCTTCAAGTTCCGGCGTTTGGTCTCGGCCCCGAGCGCAAAAAGATTTTTTTACATGGATGCACAGGATGCACAGGATTATCGTCCTCAACCCCCTTGCCCCGATTGCAGGTATCCAGTGTCTCGTTTCGCGTGAGTCAGCTTCCGCTGCTGGTAGATAACCGGATCAACCGAACAGGGTCCTTGTTGCCGATTGGCCACGAAGAAAAACGGGAAGAGATCTATTCCTATTCGTGTCTATTCGTGTTCATTCGTGGTTCGTCTTTATTTACGACCCCCTGTTTCTCTCTCGAATGATCCGCCCGGCGGTGGGGCAGGCGGGACATTCCTGAAACAACCCCTGATTCAACTGCATAATGAACATGGATGAACAGGATATGCAGGATTCTTGCAAGCGTGACGGCTCTGCCGCATCGGCACCGACTGCGGCCCGGCAAGCCGGCGCGTGCCCCTTGAGGAGCAAGAGCGATGGGAGAAGGCCCCACCCGGGAGCGCGGGCGTCCCGCCCCCATGCTATACCGGTGGTGACAGCTACAAGTCGGCGAAGGGCAGGGCCGCCACTTGGGGACCGAGAGGAAGATGCAGGTCACCTGGATGTACCACGTACCCCGGCATGGCCGCGCCCGCCATATCGCGCTGGAATCCCCTGATGGTCGCGGCCATGGCAGGGCGAGGCGTGGCGGACAGCTTCACCTCGATCGGCACGAGCCTCCCGCCGGTCTCGACCACGAAGTCCACCTCGGTTCCCGCCATGGTCCTCCAAAAGTAAACCCGGGGGGGGAACCCTCGATGCGTCAGGGTCTTGATGAGCTCGGAGAGAACCGCCGTTTCCAGGATGGCCCCTCCCATGGGGCCTGAGGCAGCGTGTTGGGGGTCTTTGAGGCCTGCGAGGTAGCAGAGTGTGCCAACGTCCGTGAAATACACTTTCGGAGTCTTGACGAGCCGTTTGCCTACATTGGCGAAGTAGGGACGCAGCACCACTACCTGGTAGGTGGCTTCGAGCACGGAGAGCCACGCCTTGATGGTATTGACCGCAACGCCCAGATCACGAGCGACATCGGCCAGATTCAGGAGCTGGGCGCTTCTGGCCGCCAGGACTCGAAGAAAATTCTGATACTGGGTCAGGTCGCCAACCTGACGCAGCATTCTCACGTCCCGTTCGAGATATGTCTGGATGTAGCCGGCATGCCAGAGGGATGCATCCCGGTTGGGCTGGGCGGCAAGTTCAGGATATCCTCCTCGAAGAAAGCCCTTCCACAGCTCGCCAAAGACATGCGACGAATTCGCGGCAGACCCGCGCTTTTGCTCCCAAGGAAGCACCATCTGCGGCCTCCCCTGCACTTCCCGCCTGGAAAGAGGCAATAAGCGCAGAATCGCCGCTCGGCCTGCCAACGACTCGCTCACCTTCTCGAAGAGCGACAGATTTTGTGAGCCGGTGAGAAGATATTGACCGCTCTGGTGGCGATCCGCGTCGATCCTCTCCTTGATGTATGGAAGCAATTCAGGAGCGTATTGGACTTCATCGAAGATCACCGGAGGACCGTGCATCTCCAGGAACCCTCGCGGATCTTGCAGGGCGCTTGCGCGAACGTCAGGCGGCTCCAGAGAAACATACCGGCAGCGCCTGCCGAATAGGCGCCGGAGGAGGGTTGTCTTGCCGGATTGGCGCGGTCCGGTCAGAACCACGGCGGGAAACTCGGAGGCGGCCCTTTCGAGGACCGGCTCCAACGAACGATTGATGTACTCTGGCATCCGTTTCAACGGCTGGGCGGATTATTAATGAGTCGATATTATGCATTCAGAATGCATTATGTCAACACACTATCGATAGGCGGGAATGGAAGCCAGGACTTGAATGGCGGCTGAGGGTTGTCGGGTGGGGCAGGAGCCTTTTGCAAAAATCCTCAGTACGCGGGATTTATTGACGGGAAGGGTTGTGATCCCCGGGAGGTGGCGTTTGCCCCTCAATTTCGCTTAACGTCCTTACAAAAACTCGAGTATCACTCCCCCCTTGAGGGGGAGTCGCAGAAGCCCGAGCCGAATGGCGAAGGCTTCTG
>JAJECY010000053.1 GCA_022821775.1 Acidobacteriota bacterium | reverse complement strand
CTACCTCAAGATCACCGACGATACCGTGCTGACGGCCATCACCGTGGCCATGAAGAACAGCGACATGACCTTCAAGGCGCGAGAGGGGGTTCACGAGGCCTCGGTCAACGTATTCGGGCGCATCACCACTATCACCGGGCGCAGGGTGCACCTTTTCGAGGAACCCATCCGCCAGATGACCCCGGATTCCACCTACAAGGAAGCTCTGGAACGGACTTCTCTCTATCAGACCACCGTGCCCCTGTCTTCCGGCGTCTACAAGGTCGAATTGGTATTGAAGGACACCAACAGCGGCGACGTCGGAACCGTCTACCGCAGCATTCGGGTTCCCAAGTTTCCCGAAGACCAGTTGGCCACCAGCAGCATCATCCTGGCGGACAGAATCGAGCCCCTGCCGGCTTACCAGGCGGCCGCCGGGCCCTTTGTGCTGGGAGGCTCCAAGGTCTTTCCCAACGTGGCCGAGACCTTTCATCGGGCCGTGCCCATGCGCATTTACTTCCAGGTGTACAACCTGTCCCTGGACGAAGAGACTCAGAAGCCTTCGGCGACCATCGAGTACATTTTGAAGAAGGGCGACCAGGAGATCCGCCGCTTCCGGGAGGCCAAGAGTGCAACGGAAGGCGCCCTGCGGCAGGTGACCCTGGCCAAGCTGTTTCCTCTGAACAACCTTCAACCCGGCGACTACAGCCTGGTTCTGAACATCACCGACAACCTCGCCAACCGAACCGTATCGCCGGTGGCCAAGTTCAAGGTTCAGTAGCTGAACGCACCTTGCCTTGCGCCGCCGGAAGCGTTTCGTTCCGGATGCGGGGTCATAGCCGGAATAGTCCATCGCGCCGGCGCGTTGTCGGATGCTTCCAGGCTCGAAGCCCTGGCGCCGGGCCGGGTTTCAACTCGCGGGTGCCGACATGGTCGCTACAGCCATTCCCCATTCCCATTCATTGAAACAGAGCCTGAGTCTGGCGGGTCTGCTCCTGCTGGCGCTGAGCCTGGGAGGTCCGGCCCGGTCCCAGCAGGCGCAGCCGGCCCAGGCCGATCCGGAAGGGGAATTCACCTTTCGGGTGCCGGTCGACGTGGTGGTGGTCAGGGCCATTGTCACCGACCGCGGCAAGTCGGTCACCGACCTCACCGTCGAGGACTTCACCGTCTTCGAGGACGGCAAGCCACTTCCCATTCAAAGTTTCACCCGGGAGTCCTATGAAGTCATCCGTCCGCATGAGCCCGAGGTTGAACTGGCGACGTCCCCAGTCGATGCAACCGACGCTCGAGCGCCGCAGGCTTCGGCTGCCGGTCCCCCCTTGAGCCGGCCTCACTTCATCAGCCTGCTGGTCGACGACGTCACCTCGCCCTCCCACGGGGCCTTGAAGCGCACCGTGGACGCCATCGAGAAGTTTGTGCAGGAACGGGTGCAGCCCGGCG
Organism: Acidobacteriota bacterium; assembly: GCA_022821775.1. Classification (GTDB taxonomy): domain Bacteria; phylum Acidobacteriota; class Terriglobia; order Versatilivoradales; family Versatilivoraceae; genus Versatilivorator. The sequence continues at coordinate 29,441 of JAJECY010000053.1, read as the reverse complement.
ACAGGGTCGCCCTGGTGGCGGCTTCCGGCAGGTTTCACCAGCCCTTCACCGCCGACCGCGAGAGACTCCTCCAGGCGGTTCGGCTCCTGCCCGGGAAGCTGAACCGCAGGCAACTGGTGAGATCCGATTGTCCGGCCATCAGCGACCTGCAGGCCCAGAGAATCCACAACAACACCGATGCCCTGGCGCTGGAGACGGCCATTTCGGAGAAGATCTTTTGCAATCAGATGGTTTCAGGGGGAATCCTGGGCTCCAGCCAGGGTGGCAGTGACCAGAATCCCCGGGCATTCAGGAACACCACCCTGCTGAGTTTCAACCTGACCCAGGGCAACTCGGAACAGCGGCGCAACGCCGAGGTGGTGGTCCGCGCCCAGGCCTCCCGCATCCACCGGGAGAACGAGTATTGGAGCCGCAACCTGCTGCACACGCTTCAACAGCATCTTGGCACGCTCAGGCACTTCGAGGGCAGAAAGAGCCTGCTGCTGGTCTCGGACGGTTTTCTGGCCCAGCACCTCCGCTACGAGATGCAGGGGGTGGTTCACGCCGCGCTGCGTTCGGGGACCATTCTGAGCACGGTCGACATGCGGGGGCTCTATACCACTTCCTACCGCGCCTCCGAGGTGGCTGCCCTGGCTACCGAGGCCACTCTGTCCCAGATGTCCATGCGGGTGGAGAATATGCGCGTGCAGTCCGAGCCCCTGGCCCAGTTGGCCCTGGAGACGGGCGGCGTCCATTTCCACAACGACAACGATCTCTTCGGCGGGCTGAAGCAGATCGCCGACAGCCAGTCCTTCTATTACGTGCTGACCTATGCCTCTCCGGCCACCGAATCGGACGGACGCTACCACCGCATCAACGTCAAGGTCTCGCGCCCTGGCCTCGAGGTGACCCACCGCAAGGGCTACTATGCTCCCAGAGAGGATCCCACCTTTATCGCGCTCAAGAAACGGGAAGTTCTGGACGCCCTGCGGGCACCCGGAAATCTGAACGAGATTCCCATCCGTCTTTCCTACAATGCCTTTCCCGTCGGCGAGGACCGCTACCGGGTCGACGTATTTACCCGCATCGACTTCGAGCGCCTGCCCTTCCTGGACCAGCAGGACCGCCAGACCAATCTGCTGCATCTGATCACGGCGGCCTACGGGGAGAAGGGCCAATTCCTGGGAGGGCGGGAGAAGCAGTTGGACTTGAGAATGACACGGTCCGGCCGGCAGGAGCTGGCGGACCTGGGGGCGACTTCCAAAGTCACCCTGGAAGCTCCGCCCGGGGAGCATCAGCTCAAGGCGGTGGTGCGCGAGAGCGTGGAGGCTGTCATCGGCTCAGTCCAGGAAAAGGTCGTACTGGCAAAACGCCTCCCTGCCGGTCAGTTCTCCGGCCCCCGGTACCGCCTGCTGGCTGCGCTGGCAGCTCCGCCTGCTTCCTCCGCAATCCCGCTGAGTTTCACCGCCTACACCTTCCACCCGGATCCCGATCAGGCTCTGGTTCGCTTTTCGGCCGAGGCGCGGCTGCCTGAGGACGGCGACCTCGCCGCTTCATCCCTGGAGCCGCTGAAGGTCCTGGCAGTAGCCCTGAGAGAGGATGGAGAAATCGCCTCCCTGTTTGGGAGCTCGGCCGGGACCGGGGGTGCGGGTGGGGTTGTGAGGTTCGGCGGCCGGATGAAATTGTCCCCGGGGCGTTACCGCTTGAAGCTGGCAGTGGCCGATATCGGCGGAAGAGTGGGTGCCGCCGAGGAAGAGCTGGTCATTCCGGCGCTGCCGGAGGATCGGCTGGCCACCAGCAGCCTGGTTGCGGCCAGGGAACTGAAGAGCTTTCCGCCCTCGGTGTTTGCGGTGCAGGCCAAGTTGAGCGACGAGTTCGATCCCTTTATCCATCAGGGCCTTCAAGTCCGGGCGCCGGCCTCCCCCAGGTTCACCCGGGGCGAACCGCTGATTGTCTTCTACAGGATTTACAACCTTGCGGCGGAAGACGGTCAAAGCCCCTTGATGGCCAAGGTATCCCTGGACAGGGCAGGTGGCGGCTCCAAGGAATATCCGCCGGTGCTCCTCAACAAGGGAGTGGAAGCCGCCACCGGGGGGGAAGTCGGTGTGGCCTTCCAGTTGCCTACCGGAGACCTGGAGCCGGGTAATTATTCCCTGAAGGTGCAAACCCGGAATGTTTCGGGGTCCCGCACCGTAATGACCCGATCGGAGAGCATCGATGTCCTCCCGGGAGAAAGCGAGGCGATTGCTACCGGCCTGGAAGGGAACGGCTCGCCGGCGGCCAGCGCAGTTGTGGATTTGCCTGAACCGGGTGAAGAGGATGTGCAGGAAGAGGTCGAACTGCTGGCCATCGCCACTACGGAAGATCAGGTGCGGCGGGTGGGCCTGATCGAAGCCTTCCTGACCCGTCATCCCGAGTCCGAACGGGGTCGGGAGCTGCGCCGGCAGGCCACCTGGATATACTGGCAGCTCAACCATTTTCAAAAGGCCATCGAGCACGGTGAGACCAGCTTGTCGGAATCTCCCACCGACCCTCAGATCCTGACAATTCTGGCGACCGCCTATCACGCGCTGGATGAGCCTGCCAAGGCGATCCGCCGCGCCTCCAGGGCGGTTCGAAGCCTGCGGAGCCTTGACCGCCCCGGCCAAATGGACGCGCAGCGCTGGCAGTCCCGGATTGACGGTCTCATGTCCCACAACTACGCCTACATGGGGAGTTCCTACCTGTCTCAGTACGAAGCGGAACGCCGTGACCCCTCCAATCCGGATGCCGGACTCAACCTCCAGAAAGCTCACCTCTACTCCTCCCGCGCGGTCGAGTTGGCTCCCCGCTCCGACTTCGCCCAGTTCCAGTTGGGAATCGTCTTCTGCGCCAGAAACCAGGTGGTGGAGGCCATCGAGCCCCTGGCCAAGGCCGTGGTTCTCAACGGCCGCTTCGGCGAGATCGCTCGCGAGAACCTGGAAGCGGTTTACCGGGCGATTCACCAGGGCTCCCTGGATGGCCTGGAAGATCTGCTGGCCCAGGCCAAGCTGGATCTGGCCAACGGCAAGCCCTCCTCGCTCTGACGGGCGTTTCCGCTCCCCAATTCCGCCCAACGTCGTTCAAGAAACCAGAGTATCACTCCCCCCTTGAGGGGGAGTCGCAGAAGTCGAGCCGAATGGCGAAGGCCGATGCGGTGGAGGGCAAACCAACCTCCTGAGCCCCCTCTCCACACGGATTTTCGGTACGCCCGGGGAGTGCGCCAGTCTTGATTTCGACACGGGCAGAGCTTCATAATCAATGGGTTCGGGTGAATGGCGCCCGGGTATCGTTATGAAAGGCGAGAATCACAAGTTGAAGCCCCCCGTCTCCCGCAATCGTTTCGATGCGGCAGGTGGCGGTTGGAAGCGTCCTTGGAAGGCAGCAATACTGCTCGGGCTTGTGTCCCTTCTCTGGACCGGTCTTTCCCTGCAGGCCCAATCCCCCGCCTACCTGGAAGCCCGACAGAAATATGAGAGGCAGGAGTATCTGGCCGCCATGTTGCCGGCCCAGAGGACCGTTGAGCAGGATGGAGGCAATGCCGCCTACCGGCATCTGTACGGAGCCATCCTGCTGAAGCTCAAGCAGTATTCCGAGGCCGAGGAGCACCTTCGCCATGCGGTGGCGCTGGATCCACACAACGACCTGTTTCAATCCACTCTGAAGGAGCTTGCGGCCGCGAGAAGAAGGGCGGAACAACCCATCCGTTCCCTGGTCGGCGACACGGACGAACGGGAGCAGGTGACGCTGTGGTGGGAAGACCTGCCGGAGGAGGTTCGCACGAATTCCCGAGCGACCGGCAGCACGAGCAACATCCATCCCGGGGACTACGTCGGCCCGGAGACCTGCAAGGGCTGTCACGAGTCGGAGTACCAATCGTGGTTCCGGCACGCCCATCGCCGGATGAACGCCCTGGCCGACGATTCCACCGTCGAGGGAGATTTCTCCGGCAAGGCGAGGATTTCCTACCTCGGTGGGAATGCAGTCTTTTACAAGGAAGGCGGGCGCTACAAGATGCGGCTGCAGCGGGGTGAGGTTCGCCGCGTCTACCAGGTAAACCAGACCATCGGGTCGCGCTTCTTCCAGTACTACATCGGCAAGCAGACGGAGGGCCCCGAACCCCGCGACCATCTCTTCTATCAGCAGGATCACGTGCTGTTCTTCGGCTACTGGCTGGAGCAGCGGCAATGGGTGCCCATCGTCCACGTGGGTCCCGAGCTGCCCGACGGGGAACGGCCCGACCCCTTCGATCCGCCCGCCTCCCAGCCCTTCCTGGCCCGCTACTCCAGCCGCTGCAACTTTTGCCACACCACCTTTCCGCTGGGAGATATGCTGGCCCGCAATCCCTCCCGCATGGCCCGTCACGTCCCGGTGCCTCTGCACTTCTCCCTGGGCCACTATCTGGATCAGAACCAGCCGGGCATCCTGGATTTCCTTCAAAGCCCCGCCGAAGCCAGCGACGAGGATATCCTGCAAGTGCGGCAGGAGTTGGTCAAGCTGGAGGCTCCGCAGCATGCGGCCACCCTGGGCGTGAGCTGTGAAGCCTGCCACCTGGGAGGCAGGGAACACGTGGCCTCCGGGGGCAAGGAACCTCCCGGTTTTTTCCCCTCCAGTCCCTTCCTGTACGTGGATGCCCGCGAAAGGGACATCTCCTTTGGGCGGACCCACGACAACCTGAACTGGGCCTGCGGCCGTTGCCACGTGGGCACGCGGCCGACCTATGCCAACGGGATCTCCACCTGGAATTCCACCGAGTACAGCGACGCCGTCCAGGGAAGCTGTTTCTCTCAGCTTCGCTGCATCGACTGCCACAACCCCCACGAGACCATCGGTCCTCGCTGGTCCGGATCTCCCGACCAGGATGACCGGCTGTGTCTCCGGTGCCACCAGCAGTTGGAGCCGGCGCAGGCCAGGCGGAATCACACCCGCCATCCGGCCGGCAGCAGCGGTGCCCGCTGCATGAACTGCCACCGGCCGCGGATCAATGAAGGCATCCAGGACCTGGTTCGCACCCACACCATCTTCTCTCCCACCGACAAGGCCATGATCGAGGCCAACCATCCCAACGCCTGCAACATGTGCCACACCGACCGGGCCATCGATTGGACCGTGGGGTATCTGAAGGAATGGTACGGCGCAGAGTATTCGGAAGAGAAGCTGGCTGAGAACTACCCCGACCGGGAGCGGTCGGCCGCATTGGGCTGGCTGCAGAGCGAGACCCCGGCGGTCCGCCTGGTGGGGGCCGACGTCCTTAGCCGCACCGGCGCCGGCTGGGCGCTGCCGGAGCTGATCGGAGTGCTGGATGACCCCTTCCTGATCAACCGCCAGTTTACCCGGAGGTGGCTCGACAAGATGCTGGAGGTGCGCCTGCAGGATTTCGGTTACCGGTTCTACATGACCCCGCGGGAGCGCCGGGGGCCCATAGCCAAAATCCGGGCGGAGCTGTGGCATCGCAAGCGTGCCCTGGCGCGGAACGGCTCCAGCCTCACCCCCTCACGGTGAGGTAATCAGGCCCCTACTCCTGCTCAGCACGGAGATCCGACGCCGGAAACATCGTGTATGTCGTGACTTCTTGTGACATCTCGCGCTTGCCGGGAAACCGCAGTGTTCTTCGTCGCCCTGGGTGGTCCTTGGTGGATATCTTCTCTTGAGCCTTCCGATATTTCGTATTGCAATCCGAATTTTCGAGTAGGGAGTCCTTGTGCGGATTGCCATTGAAGAATCGATTCTCCGCAAGGTCTCTGCAAGTCACTCAAAATAAACGCCCCCAAAAAATATTGTTCGCGCGGGCAGTTTGGCAACGCAGTTGCAACTTACGCGCACGTGAGGTTTTTAGTCTGTCTGGTAGGTTTCCGGGTTGGATGCCTAACCAGTGTTTGCTTTCTGGCTGGTGTTCAGCTTGGGAGCCTCATTAACACAAGGAGATTTCACTAATGACGAAACAAGCACTAAGAAAATCGGTCTGGAGTTTCGGGCTGATTGCTCTCTTGGGCCTGTTGGTCATTCCCACCTTGACGGTAGCGCAGGACGTCACCGGTTTTCGCGGCAGGGTCGTTGACACGACCGGGGCCGTGATGGTCGGCGTCAGCATTACGGCTATCAACGAGTCCAAGGGTCTGACCTACTCGACGGTGACCAACGAGGTTGGGGAGTACGAGTTGCGCGGCATTCTGCCGGACACCTACACCCTGACCGCCGAGGCCACCGGGTTCAAGCGCTATGAGAACACGGGCGTGATCGTCTACTCGCAGTCGCCCCGGCGGGTGGACATCACCATGGAGATCGGCGAGTTGGCCGATGCCATCACGGTGACCGAGGAAGGCGCCCGAATCGAGACCGATACGCCCTCGGTGACCTACAAGACTCCGAACAAGGAAGTCTATTACACCAACGTGGCGGCCAGCCTGATCTATACGGTGGGGGCGGCCCCCGGAGTTCAGAACCGGAACGAGATTCACGGGGCCTACGCCAACAACGTCTCGGCTTCCCAGGACGGGATTCTGACTCTCGCCTACGGCACCTTCCGTTTTCCGCAGGAAGTGCTGCAGGAAGTCCATTTGAAGACCCTGAACGCGCCGGCCGAGTTCCAGCACGCCAACAACATCATCGGCGTGGGGCGCAGCGGAACCAACCAGTTCCACGGCGAGATCTGGAACGATTTCAGGCATGCTCGCCTGATCGGCAAGAACCGTTCTCTGGCAAGCAGGCCCAAGCCGGAGACGCCCAACTTGAAGTGGTCCTACGAAGCCGCCGGGCCCATCTGGATCCCCAAGGTCTATGATGGCCGCAACAGGAGCTTCTTCCACTTCCTGTGGCAGCCGAGCAGCAGGTTCACCCTGGAGATCAACCCCAACCTCACCTATCCCACTCCTCTGATGAGAACGGGAAACTTGAGCGAAGTCGCCGAATTCTCGGGGATCAGGGATGCCAACGGCAAGGGTGTGATCATGAATCCCTACACCATGACGCCCTTCCCCAACAACATCATTCCCAGCGACATGTTCCATCCGCTGGGGGTTCGCTTCACCGAGTTGATGCCCCTGCCGGAACGACCCGGTCTGACGACCAACCGAACCGGGATAAACGAGAACAGCGGTGACGAGGAGTACTGGCACTACCGCTTCGACCACCAGATCCACGAGTCCAACACCATTTCGTTCAACCACTTCCGCTACACCCGCAACAGCAGCGAGACCAAGTGGGACCACGGGCCGCTGGATTGCGGGCGTACCGGTCACGACCCCACCCGCGCCTGGAGCATTCTGGACAGCCACGTCTTCTCGCCTTCGGTGATCAACGAATTCTCGATCGGCTACAACGAGCAGCTCTACCTGATCGAGAGCGGCTGCGCCGGAAGCGACCTGCTGAGGCTGATCGACCCCCAGGGGCTGATCGACTTCGGCGGACGTGAAGGCAAGATTCCGCAGGGCTTCGCGGGAGCGCCTCAGATCACGGCCCGTTCCATCGGCAACCTCTCCAACATCAGCGGCGCCTTCGACGCGCGTCTGACCAATGCGCTGGGGGGCGGCGCCGCCGGATACGGCAGCCGGACCGACGCCAACGCCGTTCACCTGAAGAACAACATCTCCGTCACCAAGGGCACCCACCTGTTCAAGATGGGGTTCTCCAACATCTGGGGTCTGGACGATCGCTACCGGCCCACCAACGACGTTTACGGTCGCTGGGATTTCTCCGGCAACTACACCGGCTGGGACTACGGCGACATCCTGCTGGGCCTGCCCCGCTCTACCAGGATCGCGGTGGCCCGAGGAGAGCTGAGCCCGCGGTCGCAACAGTTCGGGATCTTCTTCCAGGATGACTGGAAGGTGACGCCGCGATTGACCATCACCCCCGGTATCCGCTTCCAGCATTACACCGCCGGTCGGGATGCCCAGGGGCAGTGGTACAACTTCGACCTCCAGCACCTGCTGGATGGCGGCACCGGCCGGTTCGTGGTGCCCCAGCAGTCGCTGCATCGGGTTGCGCCCGGCTTTGCCCCGAACATTCCGGTGGTCGGAAACGGCGACGCGGGCTTTCCCGCCGATCTGATGCAGTACAAGCTGGTCCATGTCCAGCCGCGTGTCGGCGTGGCCTACCGCCTGACCGACAAGATGGTGATCCGAGCCGGTTTCGGGGTCTATACCGTGCCTCTGACCCCTCCGGACAACATGCAGCAGGCCATCTCCGGGTTCACCAGCGGTCCCTTTGAGCTCACCGAGAGCTTTGGGCCCAACGAGATCGTCAACGGTGTGCCCTCGCTCAGCTTCAGCAAGGCCTTCCCGGCCCCTGGGACGGGCGCCACTTCGCTGCAGTCGCCGCGAGCCATTCTGCTCAACACCCGCACCGAGAACTGGCCCACCGACAAGCAGTGGAACCTGACCTTGGAGAGGGAGCTGGGCAGCGGCATGACCGGCCGTCTTTCCTACGTGGCTTCCAAGGGGACCCATTGGCCCTACAACGTCAACGTGCAAATCCCCCGGGCCAGCACCATTCCCTTCACCGCCTCCCGAAGGGTGTTCTATGGGAGGGGGCTGAATGGTACGGACGTCTACCAATCCATCACCGACTACCGCCTGGGCGGAAACTCCAACTACCACGGCTGGGAAGCCGAGTTGCTGCGGCAGTTCTCCAGCGGCCTCTACCTTCGCGCCTGGGCCGAGTACCGGTCCATTCTCAATGACGTGGAAGGCGGTCGGTTCGGCTGGGTGGGTCCCGGTGGGTTCGCCACCGAGGATCCCTACAACCGCTCCCGCGACAAGGGTTGGACGGATGGCAACCTCCCCTTCCGATCCCGTCTCGTGGCTGTCTATTCCTTGCCCTTGGGCAAGGGGCAGCGGTACCTCTCGGGGGCCTCGGGCGTGATCAACCAGTTGGTCAGCCAGTGGACCCTTACGCCTATCCTGACCATGGACATGGGCGGACGCAGCACGCCGAACTTCGGCGGTTTTGATTCACCCAACGTCGGCCGTTCGGGAGGCCGTCCGGACATTACGCCGGGCTGCAACCCCAACGGATTCGGGGACAACACCGTTCCCTACACCTCCTACTGGAATGCATCCTGCTTCAGCATTCCGAAGAGCGGAACCTACGGAACGGCAACCCGGGGCGTCCTGCAGCAGCCGCGGAATCCCCAGTTCAACATGAACGTCTTCAAGGTGTTCCCGTTGACGCCTTACGAGAACGGCCCCTACTTCAAGCTGGAGGCCTATATCACCAACGTGCTGAACCACACCAACCCCAGCGGGCCCAATTCTCTGACCTTCAATGATCCGAGATTCGGGCAGTATGCCGCCAGTTGGCACACTCGGAGAGTATTCTTCCGCTTGCGTCTCGGATTCTAGCAAGCCGAGGGTTTCCCTCCTCACCAGGCAGCCGGTCCCCGGCTGCCTGGTTTTTTTTTGCTTCAAGTTCCGGCGTTTGGCCCCGGCCCCGAGCGCAAAAAGATGTATTTACATGGATGGACAGGATGGACAGGATTACCACGAAGGCACGAAGGAATACGAGGGGCCAGCAAACGTGATGGCACTGCCGCATCGGCACGGGCTGCGGCCGGGCAAGCGGGCGCCTGCCCCCTCTAGGAGCAAGAGCGATGGGAGGAGGCCCCACCCGGGAGCGCGGGCGTCCCGCCCGCATGCTATGCCGTTGCGTATCGCTCAGTTTCCCTGCGATGCGGCGCCGGGCCACCCTGCCGGCGTCGACGCCATCGGCTCGGCCGAAGCAGAGTCCCGGCGCCGATTGCTGCCGGGTATCCTCTTTGATATACTCTTGTTAGTCATTTCTGCCCTTGGGCCCCCTTTCCAACGACTCGACACTCTCATGGCGCTACGCTTCAGAATCCCTGTCCTGCTTACCCTCTGCTGTCTCCTTTGGGTAGTCCCCGGCGCCTGGGCATCTGAAGAAGCCCAAGCAATGCAGGAGCCGGAGGCCATGTGGCTGTTTCCCCTCGGGGGGCAGCGCGGGACCTCCCTGGAGGTCGAGATCCGAGGGAAAGGGCTGCAGTCGGCCTATGCGGTGGTTGCCGAGGAAGAGGGAATCCGGACCGAGTTTCGGTCCGTTGAAGAGATCGTGGAAGAGAGCGACGATAGTGCTCAGAAGCAGGCGGACAAGAAGGAGCCGGAGTATCGGGTGCGGGTGGGCGTGGAAATCGATGCGGCGGCCCGCCCGGGGAACCACTGGTTGCGGGTGGTCACTCCCAGGGGAATCAGCGACCGGGTCCACTTTCGGGTGAACGCGGACCGTGTGATCCGGGAATCGGCCGACCCCCATGACCAGCCCGCCAGGGCCCAGGCGATCGAATACCCGGTAGTGGTCAACGGACAGATCGACACGCCCGCTGAGATGGATTTCTACCAGGTCGAGGTGGCCGGGGGGCAGGAGCTCCTTTTTGAAGTGACTCGCAGCCAGGAATCGGCGGCCAATGTCTTTCGCTCCCAGATATCGATCCATGGCCGCCGGGGAAGCTGGTTCGATCCCGATCGGGTGGTCCGCTTGGCGTTCAGCGACAAGGACGAGGGGAAGCGCGTCATCGCAGACAGGGATCCCAGGCAGAGAACAGGAACTCGAGTCAGCCTGCGCCACCGTTTTCCGGAGGCGGGCCGTTACCTGGTGGAGGTCGGCTCGCTGGGCGGACAGGCCAAGGCCGGCTTCGTCTATCAACTGCGGGTGGCGCCGCCGGACCGGCCTTCCCCTGATACTCCGGGGCTCAGCGACTGGAAAGAGAGAAGTTTCGTCCGGGAACTCGGGGATGACCGGCTCAAGCAGTTGTGGTCGAGGGGAGTCAGAGACAATCGGCCGGCCTCGAAGCCGAACCGGGAAGCCGCCCAAGATGGAGAGTCTCCCAAGGAGCCCGACCCGGCCCAGCTCGACCTCAGGCTCTCCGACCCGACCCTAACGCTCGGTGTCCATTCGGAAAAAGAGCCCGGCGACCGGTTGGAAGACGCCGTGGAGATTCCGGTGCCGTCAATCGTCGAAGGGGTGGTGCAGCACCCGGGGGACAGCGACCTCTTCAAATTCAAGGTCCACTCCGGACAGAAGCTGGCCTTTGAGGTTGAGACTCCCGAGGCCTCCCGGCCGGATTTCAACCCCCTGTTGCAGATCATCGATTCCAGGGGACGGGACCAGTTCAGCAGCCTGCGAAAAACCGAAAAGTACCGGAGGGTCACCAGTGTTCACCTGGTTTCAGTCGATGCCAAGGTGATCGGCACCTTTGAAAAGGGGGGGGACTACTACTTGCGAGTCCGGGATGTGACTTTCAGGAAGGGCGATCCGGGATTCCGCTACCGGGTGCTGGTCCGGCCGCAAATTCCCCACGTGGGTGACATCCACCTGGAGACCCGGACGCGAGACTTCGAGGATGGCCGGGTGGATCCCCACCGCGTCAATCTGATGGCCGGCGAGGCCGCCAAGCTCACCTTGATCATGGAGCAGGAAGAGGGTTTCTTCCTGCCCTCCAATCAGATCGCGGTGTCGGTTGAAGGCCTGCCGGCGGGGGTGGAAGCTCTTCCCGGCGCCAGCAGCTACAGGTTGCCGGGTTCTCCCAAGCCGCCGGTCATCAAGGGGGCCGACCACCACCTGCCCAAGATCCAGACCATCAGCGTGGTGCTTCATTCCCGGGACGACGTGGCGCCTACTCATCTGCCCGTCTGGATCACGGTGACCGCCCGGCCGATTGTCGGGGGCCGGTTGGGGCCCAAGCTGACGGTGAAGAAGATCCCATTGACGATTCTGGATCCCAATCCGGCCAGGAAGCTGAGCCAACTGGCGAGCCAGCCGGTTCAGGAAGAAAGGTAGCACGCATGGAAGTCAGATCAACCGGAAGGACCAAGGCCAGCCGCCGAACGCCGGCCGCTCGGATTGCGGTGCTGGCCGTGGGGGCAGTCTGCTTGGTGGCGGTCATTGCCCAGGCTGGTGAGGTTGGGGGAAATGCCCGGGAGGCTTCCACCCAACTGGAGTCACTCCGGCTGGTGCCCTTCGATGTCCGGCTCCAGGGAGCCGATGCTTCTCAACAGTTCCTGGTGATGGGAAAGTTCGCGGATGGCCTGGAACGCGATCTCACCGCGCAGGCCGAGTTTTCCGGCTCCAGGCCCGGGTTGATCCGGTTCGCCGCTCACAGCCGCATCCAGCCGCTTGCGGACGGCGAGCTGGTTCTCACCGCCGAAGTGGCCGGCCGAAAGGCCACCGCCGCCATCGCCATCAGGGGATCCCAGGACAAGCGCCCCTTCAGCTTTCCCCGGGATATCGGGTCGCTGTTGACCCAGCAGGGTTGCAACAACACCACCTGCCACGGCGCCGTTCCCGGACAGGGCGGTTTCAAGCTCTCCACCAACGCCACCTATCCGCGCGACGACTACAAGTGGATCGTGGAGGGGGGGAAGTTCGAAGTCCTCACGGCCGAAATGGAGGAGCCTCCCCATCCGCGGGTGAATCTGAAGGATCCGGAGAAAAGCCTGATTCTGCAGAAGGCCACCCTCCAGATACCCCACGGAGGCGGGCTGAGATTCGGCTCCGACTCTCCCCAGTACGCCAGGATCCTCCAATGGATCGAGGCAGGGGCTCCTTATGGCGAGGAAGGTGAGTCGGAGAACATCCAGATCGAGAGCCTGGAAGTCTATCCCCGGGAAAGCGTGCTGGATCTGGATGGCAAGCAGCAGATTCTGGTCATGGCCCACCTCAGCGACGGCCGGCGGGAGGATGTTACCCAGCAGGTCGTCTACGAGTCCATCAACCGATCGGTGGTGGATGTCGACGAAGGGGGCTTGGTCAAGGCCCACAAGACCGGAGAGACCAGCGTCCTGGTTCGAGCGCCGGGTCGGGCCGCAGCCGTCCGTTTCGGCGTGATCGCCGATCCGCTGCCCAGCTATCCCGAGGTGCCGGAACAAAACTTCATCGACCGCCATGTTTTCGCCAAGCTGAAAAAATTCAATATCGTTCCCTCGGAGCTCTCCAGCGATGCCGAGTTTCTCCGGCGGGTGTGCCTGGACCTGACCGGGACCTTGCCGCCGCCCAACCGGGTCCGCGAATTTCTGGCTTCCAAGGATCCCGACAAGCGCAACCGGATCATCGAGATCCTTCTGAATTCGCCCGAGTTCGAGGAGTTTCTCTTCTATCGGTACGGGGAGATCTTCCGCTGGTACGGCGGCGCCACCCAGTTGGGCAAGGATACCCAGCTCTACGGCGAGTGGTTGAGACAGAGCATCGCCATCAACAAGCCCTACGACCAGTTGGCGGTGGACAGGATTGCGGCCCAGGGTTACGACGGCCCTTCCCGCTTCTTCTACCAGTTGCGGTTCATCATCCCCCCGGCGGAAATGATCGCCGAGCAGGTGAGGATCTACCTGGCCCGGCGGCTGGACTGCGCCCGCTGCCACAACCATCCCTTTGAAGCCTGGAGCCAGGATCAATTCTGGGGGATGGCCGCCTTTTACGGCCGGATGGTGGATCTGCGGGACTCGGTCATGGACGACTCCCTGCTGGTGGACGACCCCGCCCTCCAGGATCAGGTGGTTCATCCCAGGACCAAGAAGGTGGTCCAGCCGCGCTTTCTGGATGGGCGGGAATTGCCGGAAGGCGAGCGAACCGATCTGCGGATGAAGCTGGCCCAGTGGATCGTGTCCCACCCCTATTTCGCCGAAGCCTTTGTCAATCGCGTGTGGGACTGGTTCCTGGGCAAGGGCATCGTCGATCCCGTGGACGACTTCCGCTCCACCAATCCGCCCACCCACCCGGAATTGCTCAAGGCCCTGGCCGAGGACTTCCGGGTCAACGGTCATGACGTGAAACACCTGATGCGGGTGATCGTCCAGTCCAGGACCTACCAGTTGTCGGGCGTTCCCAACCAGACCAACCGGGGCGATCGCTTGAACTTCTCTCACGCGCTGCCGAAGCCGCTGCCGGCCGCGGTGTTGCTGGATGCCATCTCGCAGGTGACCGAGGTCCCCGAGAAGTTCGCCAGCGGCGATCGGGGCTTTGCCGCGGGCACTCGAGCCATCGCTCTGATGCCGAGCATGCCCTCTCAGTTCATGGACGTCTTCGAACGCAATGAGCGCAAGACGCTGCCCGAAGGCAAGCCCGAGCCCGCCCTGGCCCAGGCCTTGCACATGTTGACGGGGAAGACGTTTACCGAAAAGCTGGCGCGAGAGGGCGGGCGGGTGGACCGGCTGATCCGGAGCGGCGCCGGAGACGGAGCAATCGTCGAAGAGCTCTATCTGGCTGCCCTGTCGCGGTTTCCCACGGCCGAGGAGAGGACGCGGTTGGAAGAAATGATCGCCGAGCGCCCTCGAAGGGAGGCTGTCGAGAGTCTGACGTGGGGGCTGATTAGTTCTCGACAATTTGCCCACAATCATTGATAATTGGGGGCTGGCAAGCTCCATGAGAATCAGGGGTTTCGGGCGATTCAGCCTTTGCCCCTTCGCAAGCAGCAACTTTGGGGGGTAGTGATGAAACTGCCGGAATGTTTTTCCTGCACCGGAGGCAACTTTGAGCGTCGCCAGTTCCTCAGGGTGGGCGGCCTGACGTTCCTCGGCATTACGCTGAGCGATTACTTCAGGCTGGCCGACACGATGGCCGCCACCGGCACCGGTGCGCGCAAGAAGGCCGAGTCGGTCATACTCATCTGGCTTTCCGGCGGTCCGCCCCACATGGACATGTGGGATCCCAAGCCCAACAGCAATTTCAAGCCCATCTCGACCAACGTGGCCGGGATTCAGATCTCCGAGACGCTCCCCAGGGTGGCGCGGCACATGGACAAGTTGTCCATCATCCGCTCCATGCACAGCGAAGAAGGGAATCATCCCGAAGGCACCTATTATGGGATGACCGGGCATCGTCCCAGTCCGGCCTTCCGCTTTCCCAGCCTGGGGTCGATCGTCTCCCGAGAGCTCGGAGGGCGAAACAATATCCCCCCCTACGTGGTGACTCCGCCCCTCTCCTACGGGCACTCCTACATGGCGGGGAACATGGGGCCCCAGTACAACCCCATGATCGTTCCCGATCCCAGCAAGGAAGACTTCAAGATTCCCGATCTGACCTTGCCGAAGTCTCTTTCTTCCAAGCTGCTCCAGGACCGCCAGTCCTTCCTGAAGGTGGTCGATCACCATTACCGGCAGCAGGAGGAGTTTGCCCGGTTTTCCAAGATGGACACCTATCAGGAGCAGGCCCTGAGAATGATCCTCTCGCCCAACGTCAAGAAGGCCTTCGACCTGTCGGCGGAGCCGGACCGGGTGCGGGAAGCCTACGGCAAGACGCGCTTTGGACAGTCGGTGCTGCTGGCCCGCCGCCTGGTGGAGGCGGGATGCCGCTTCGTGACCGCCGAGGGCTTCAACCACAGTGAATGGGATATCCATTTCGACAATGACAAGAAACTGTCGGAAAACCTGGCTCCTCGCTTCGATCAAGCGCTTTCCATGCTGCTGACCGAGCTGGAGGAAAGAGGCCTGCTGGAGACGACGGTGGTTATGGCCATGGGCGAATTCGGGCGGACTCCGAAAATCAACGCCAGGGCCGGTCGAGATCACTGGGCCCATTGCTGGTCCATGGTGTTGGGAGGTGGCGGAATCAAGGGCGGCCAGATCGTCGGCGCCAGCGACGATCGCGCGGCCTACGTGGCCGAGCGCCAGGTCACCGTCGGTGATCTCTTCGCCACGGTTTACAAGGCCTTGGGGGTGGATTGGACCAAGACCTATACCGGTCTGGACGGTCGGCCCCTCTACATCGCCAATTCCATCGGGGACAAGCAGGGCCATCCGGTTCACGAGCTGGTCTAGCCCGGGTCAGGCGAGCACGGAGTTCGGCCTGTCCCGGCGAGGCTGTGCGCTGATCGCCTTTCTTGCTGCCGCACCTGCCGCCCGTTCCGTTCCTACTTCCCAATTCCATTTTCAGGCCTTGCGTTTCTCATCGCAGGTGTGCTCGCCGGGCGGGCGCACATGTTCGGGAAAGTGCAGGGTTCGGTAGAATCTTCACTTTCCGCGTGTAAAGCACGGGTTGGGAGGTCAACGTGAAGCGGTTCGCAGGGTTGCTCTCCATCGTTCTGGTTCTGACCGCCGGGGGACTTTGGGCCAAGGAATCTCCGGAGAATCGGAAAAGAAATCCCAAACTGCTCTCGATGTCTCCCTTGGGGGGCTCTCCGGGTTCCTCCCTGGAATTGCGAGTGCGCGGAGAAGATCTGGAGGGGATCCGGTCCGTCTGGCTGAGTTGCGATCGTCTGACTGCCAGAGTGAAGGCGGTCGAGGAGATCAAGATCGAAAAGGCCAGGTTTTCGAGGAAGACCTACGTCCCGGGCCAGGAAGTGTTCATCCAGGTCGATATCGCCGAGGATGCCCCCATCGGAGCTCACTCCCTCCGACTCCTCACCGAGTGGGGGCTGTCGGGGCCGGTGACGTTGGTGGTCAGCGAGGGGAGGGTCGTTCAGGAGCAACCGCAACCTCACCAGGACCCCGGGAGCGCTCAGTTGCTGGAGCTGCCGGCCAATCTCAACGGCAGGATCGGCCGGAACGGGGAGGTGGATTTCTACGCCTTCGAGGTGCTGGAGAACCAGGAACTGCAGTTGGAAGTCCTGGTTGCCGGCGGAATCCTGCCGGACTCTCCCATTCACTTCCGGGATCCCGAACTGATTCTCTACCGGCCTTCCCAGGGTTGGTTCCAGGGCAAGGCCCGGCGCCTGGAAACCCGCGTGGATTCCACCATCTTTCTCCTGCCGAGAGAAGGCGGGATCCTGAGGCCCCGGCTGCGGCACCGCTTCGTCAAACCGGGCCGCTACCTGGTTGCCGTCGGAAGCCTGGCTCAAAAAGGGGGTCCCGGCCACAACTACCAGTTGCGGATCGCACCGGTCGGGTCAAGCGACCGTCAAGGTGAGGACCGCTGGACCCGGATCGATCCGGCCCATGACGCCCCCCTTCTCGACTGGCGGGAGAGAGGCTTCGGGCGGGAGATCCATCCCGGCCGGCGCCAACAACTCCGGGTCCGTGGCGCCGCTGTCCCTGACGGCGATCCGGACGCGGTTCCCGCGGGAGAGGACACCCGGAAGCCGGGTCCATCCGATTCCGGTTCCGGCGGTCGGAATCGACCCCTGGCCGCGTATCCCTCCCTGGTGGAATCCGAACCCGACGAAACCCCCGAGCTGGCTTCGTCCATCTCTCTTCCCGTCATTCTCCAGGGCAGGATCGATGCTCCCGGAGACCTGGACCACTTCCGTTTTTCGGTTCAGGCGGGGCAGAGAGTCGCCTTCGAGATCCAGACCGTCGACCGGATGTTCCCGGAGCTCAGCCCCTGGCTGGAAGTGGTGGATGCCTCGGGTCGAATCGTCTGCTCCAACATCTATCGAAGCGTGGAGAACAATTCCGCCTACTGGCAGAAGTTCCTCCAGTCCAAGACGATCTTTGCCTTCGAGGAAGGGGGCGACTACATTCTGCGGCTCAGGGACCTGACCTCCCGGCGAGGAGGGGAAGGGTTCACCTACCGGGTTCTGGTCCGTCCTCAGGTGCCCCACATCGGCGTGGCGACCCTGGCGGGCGGGGATCACATCAACCTGGTTCCGGGTGAAGCCAGAATCCTGAAGCTGACCCTGGAGAGGGAAGAGGGGTTGGACCAGATGGTGACGTTGCATCTGGAGAATCTGCCCCCGGGGATTCAGGTGCTCCCGACAGTCGCCCCGGAGCAAGAGTCCAGGAAGGCCAGGAACACGCGGAACGAAGTCCATCCGGACCGGTTTTTCCCGCGCAAGCAGGAAGTATCCTTGACCCTGTTGGTGGAGGGCGACACTCCGGGTCCCTTGCAGCCTCATCCGGTGAGATTGGTCGCACGGGTGCTGACGGAGAGGCAGCCAAGTCAACCCTTTCCCCTGAAGGCCCTCTTCCTGACGGTAATCGACCCGGCCATGCCCCAGACGGTCAGTCAAATCGCGACGGGAGACTAGCCACTCCCGCGCCCCACACGGCGGGGCAGATCACTGGAGGGCGAAACAGGGGTGTTTCAGATCAGTGTGGTTTCAGGAAGCGGTGTGGTCTCGGGACCCAGCTCTGAAGTCGCCGCCTACGCGGCGGTAGTACAGAGTTCCAAGCTGTTTTTTGCGGAGACATTGCGTTCCGGGACAGGTGCTTCTAAATCGCCGCCTACGCGGCTACCTTGGGAGACTGATCCGACGTCCATGGGCTGACGCCCACGGCTAAGTGCTGGCGCGGCTACGCCGCTCTATAAGGAGGGCCCGTAGGGAACGTATCGTCGCACAACCCACGCCAACCGCGGCTTCACCGCTCCCCCTGAAATCACGACACTGCCGGGGGAATGGATTTCCCAATGACACCTCCCGGGCGGCAGCCCGGGTTTCAGTCAGCCGCGAAGGTGGCGTCAGCGCTTAGCCGTGGGCGTGAGCCCATGGGACTCGGCGTCCCGAACAGGAGTTGAGCCGCGAACGCGGCGGCAGCAAATGCTTTAAACAAGAGTCAAGCGCCGGCCGACGCAATGACGTTACTCAGTTGCACATAGGCAGCATGATCCGGCCTCCTTGACAGCCGCGAATGCGGCGACAACAGTTAGCCGTGGGCGTGAGCCCATGGGAAACGTCTCATACGGGAGTCGAGCCGCAAAGGCGGTGGCGATGATCATGGCGTCAGCCAATCGCAAACAGCCGTTCCGGGTAATCCTCCTTGCCGGGTCTCTCGGCTTGGCGTTCGGCCTGCTCGCAACCCTGGGTCCGAGCCGCGCACTGGCCGAGGAGGGACAGTCCTCCTCCGGGCTTGTCTCCCTGCGCCTGGTGCCGGAGCAGGTGTTGCTGTCGGGAGCCGGCGCCAGCCAGCGCGTTCTGGTGCTGGCGACAGGTTCCGACGGGCTGGAGCGGGACGTAACGGCAGAGGCCAGTCTCTCCATTTCCCATCCCGAGGTCGCCAGCCTGGACCCGGAAGGCAAGCTGGTTTCGATTTCGGATGGCGAGGCCACTCTCAGGGCGACGCTGAGCGGCCGGAGCGCCATGGCCGCGGTCCGCACCAGCCAATCCGGGAGGACGGACCCGGTCAGCTTTGTCACCGACATTACCCGAATACTGACCAGCCAGGGCTGCAATGGCAGCAGTTGTCACGGGGGCGTGAAAGGCCGGGGCGGGTTTCGACTCTCCTCCAATGCCATGCATCCCGCTGAGGATTACGACTGGATTGTCCGGGGTGGCGGCTACCAGGTTCTCACCGACCAGCCCCGAGGCCCTCGAAATCCCCGCATCGACCGCGACGCGCCCGAAAACAGCCTCCTCCTGATGAAGCCGACCCTGGCGCAACCCCATGGCGGGGGGATGCGCTTTGAAAAGGGCTCCACCGACTACCGGACGATCCTGAGCTGGGTTCGAGCCGGCGCTCCCTACGGCCGGGCTGCCGGGACGGACCCGGTAATCCAGCGGCTGGAGGTCTTTCCGGAAGAGGCGGTGGTGCTCGAGGACGGCCGCTACCAGATGCTGGTCACGGCTTATATGTCCGATGGCCGCAGCCAAGACCTTACCGATCAGGTTCGCTTTGAATCGTTGGATCGGGAGGTGTTGGAGGTGAGTTCCGGCGGCCGGGTGCAGGGCAGGCGCGCCGGCGAAGCCGTGGTCCTGGTTCGGGCGGCAGGCAAGGTGGGCCACGCCCGCTTCGGCGTGATCCGCCGGACTGTGGACCGTTTCCCCCGGGTGACGCGGAACAACTTGATCGACGAGGAAGTCTTTGACAAGCTGGAGCGCTTCCACATCCTTCCCTCTCCGCTGGCGGACGATGCCGAGTTCTTGCGTCGCGTCTGCCTGGATGTAACCGGGACGCTGCCGCCTCCCGAGCGGGCTTGGGAGTTCCTGGCCAGCCGTGATCCGGAAAAGCGGGAAAAGCTGGTGGAGGTCCTTCTCGATTCCTCCGAATACGTTGACTACTGGACCTTCCGCTGGTCGGATCTCTTCCGGGTCCGACTTTCCGCCTACGACTACTGGGAGTGGATACGGCAGAGTCTGGCCTCCAACAAGCCTTACGACCTGGTCGCCCAGGAGAGGATCGCCGCCCAGGGAGCCGCCGGCGCCTCCAAACACCTCATTCGGGCCGGCGCCAACGTGGAACGGGTGGTGGCCGAGCAGTTCCGGGTCTTCTTCGGCCGCCGCATGGACTGCGCCCAGTGCCACAACCATCCCTACGATCTGTGGACCCAAAACCAGTTCTGGGGGCTGGCCGCCTTCTTCGGTCGAGCCACCAACATCGGGAGCGGGTCGAACCAGGTCGTCTTTGACGATCCGGCGGGACAGGAACAGGACTACGGGGAGATGGGACAGACGGCGCTGGTCTTCAAGCCGGTCACCCATCCCCGGAGCAAGACGCGGGTGGAACCCGCTTTCCTGGACGGGACGGTCCTGGCGCCTGCTTCCAGAACCGATCAGCGACTGGAGTTGGCTCGCTGGATGACGGACCATCCGGACTTTGCCAGGGCCACGGTCAATCGTTACTGGGGCCATTTCTTTGGAAGAGGGTTGGTGGAACCGGTAGACGACTTCCGCCTGGGGAATCCGGCCACCCACCCCCGCCTGCTGAATCGGCTGGCCGAGGATTTTCGCGAGCACGGCTACGATCTGAAGCACCTGATCCGGCGCATCGTCCTGTCGAGGACCTATCAACTCTCCAGCCGGAGCCATCCGGGGAATCGGGACGACAGAGTCAACTTCTCCCACGCGCTGCCTCGATCCCTGGAAGCCGAAGTGCTGTTGGACGCCATATCGACCGCGACCGGCGTCCCCGAGAATTTCGTGCCTCCCGGCGGAGAAATCTACGCCTACGAAACGGCGGCTCCGGGAACACGGGCCATCAATCTGAAGTTTCCCGCCAGCTACCGGTCCCGGTTCCTGGACATCTATGGCCGGCCTCAGCGGGATTCGGTGGGAGGGCGGGACAACAAGGCCAATCTCAGCCAGGCGCTGCACATCCTGGTCGGCGCGACCTACAACCGAAAACTGGGGAGGCCGGGAGGCCGCCTGGAGGGCTTGCTCAAGCGTCAAGTCTCGGACCGGGAGGCGATCGAGGAACTCTATCTGGCCACCCTCTCCCGCTTTCCCGCGGGCGAGGAGTCGGACCGGCTGACCGCGCTGGTTGGCTCCCACCCCCAACGCGGGGAGGCCCTGGAAGATTTGCTTTGGGCTCTGATTACGTCCCGGGAGTTTGCGGAAAACCACTGACGGACCTAACGAGGCAGTTCCATGAAAAAATCAAGTCGCTGGATTGTCGACGGAGCCGATCTCAGCCGCCGTTCCATGCTGCGGGTGGGCGCCCTGAGCTTCATGGGAATGAACCTGAGCCGTTACCTGCAGGCAGCTCCGCTCGCCAACTCGAGCGGTACGACGGCTCTGCCGGGCAAGGCCCAGGCCTGCATCCTGCTCTGGCTCAACGGGGGGCCCAGCCACATCGACATGTGGGACCCCAAGGCCAACAGCTCCTTCAAGCCCATGTCCACCAACGTGCCCGGAATCCGGATCTCCGAGCTTCTACCCCGTTCGGCCAGGCACATGGACAAGCTGGCGGTCATTCGCTCCATGCATACCGAAGAGAACAACCACGGCATGGGGCACCACTATGTCATGACCGGGCACCGGCCCAACCCTTCCATGAAATTTCCGGCCTTCAGCTCCATCATCACCAAGGAGATGGGGCCGCGCAAGGACGTGCCGGCCAACATCATCGTCCCCAAGATCCATCCCGGGTACCGGAACTACTACAAGGCCCACTTCCTGGGAGCCCAATATGAACCCCTGGAGATTCCCGATCCCAACGACCAGGGGTTCGAGGTGCCTGACCTGAGCCTGCCGGACTGGCTCACGGTGGAGCGCATGGAGTCGCGGCGCACCTTCCTGGGGGTAGTGGACCAGCTTTACCGCCGGAAGGTGGAAAGCGCCGAGCATGCCAGCATGGATGCCTTTCGGACCCAGGCCTGGAACATGATCCTGTCACCGGCGGTCCGCGAGGCCTTCGACCTCTCCAAGGAGTCGGAGGCGACCCGGGATGCCTACGGCCGCAATACCTTCGGTCAGAGCGTGCTGATCGCGAGGCGCATGGTGGAGGCGGGCAGCCGCTTCGTGACGGCCCTGGACCTGAACCGGCCCGAGACCGGCCGCGATTGGGACACCCATTTCGGCAACGACTACCAGCACCGCGACTACCTGGTGCCGGTGGTGGACCGGGCGCTATCGACCTTGCTGGAGGACCTCGAGCAGAGAGGCCTGCTGGAGTCAACCGTGGTGGTTGTGACGGGTGAGTTCGGCCGGACCCATGACCTCAATGTCGGGGGCGGACGGGATCACTGGTGCCATTGCTTCTCTGTGGTGTTGGGCGGCGGCGGAATCCGCGGCGGCCAGGTGATCGGGGCCAGCGACGAGCGCGGCGCCTACGTGGCCGATCGGATGGTGACCGTGGGAGACCTGCTGGCGACCATCTACAAGGCGTTCGGCATCGATTGGACCAAGGAGTACATGCATCCCATCGGCCGTCCTCTCAAGATTGCCAATTCCATCAACGACGAGACCGGAACGCCCATCGAGGAACTGGTGTAGCTTACCTGAAACAACGACAAAAAATAAAAACAGAGGGATCCACGAAGACACACGAAGAAAGACTAATGTTCTTGACCCACTCAAAGGGAACGCCCCTGGGTTCGGATGAAGGAAAACGGGTTGAGGAAGGGTCCACCAGGGACAGGGAATGACACCCTGTGATTCCCGGCGTCGGGTATCGGCCTCGAAAGCGAAAAGATTGATTCACATGGATGCACAGGATGCACAGGATTTTTTCAGGAAACGGCTGGCCCGCAATCCTGAGCATCCGCAAGCCCGCACCGGATCATCGCCCGAGCCGGCTTCCGGAGCCATAACCTCTCGTCCTGTGAATCCTGTTAATCCTGTGCATCCATGTTCATAAAAAAATAGAGTGCAACCACGTCACAGGGCGCTTGCTTGCTCCCGGAACCTGCAACTTCTTGTAAAACAACCCTGTTTCGCTCTCGAGTGATCCGCCCCGTCGTCAGGGGGGCGGCTTGCCGGCCGGCGGCTTCGCTTTCGCGGCGGGCCGATCGACCGCCTTGGCCGCGGCGCCTTCCATGTGCTTGATGGTGCCGAAGAGCTTCCCGAACTTGACCTGGGCTTCGTACTTGACGGGAACTCTCGCCCGGTCATCGCTGAACCAGAGCACGAATCTTCCGCCCCCCTTGAACAGCCCTCCCACCGAAACGGTGTCGATTCTGGTGGTGGACCAGGTTCCCGCAAGAGCCTCCACCCGCTCGCTTCTCACCGCCCGGATGTCGACTTCCTTGACCACCCCGTTGTCGCTCACGTGCAGCGGGTAGTTTTCTCCCACCTGGAGGCCCCGCAGTCGAGTGCGGTAAATGGCCGACAGGAAGTCCTGGACGCACGGGGGAAGGTCTTCCAGTTCCTCGTTCTTCAACTCCCGGGGCGGGGTCTGGCCGGCGTCGTAGGCCAGGTAGCGGCCCCGATGGGACTCCTGGTCGAAGGTGAGTACTACGTCACGGTGCCGCCTGCCTTCCCGGGTGATCTTGGTGAACCGATTGGAGCAGAATCCCTCGGCCGCCACCAGCGACTCGAAGTGGTCCTTGACGGTAATGCCGGTCAGCCGGGGCAGTATCCCGGCCGAGACCGCGTCGGCCGTGATTCTGAAAAGACGCCTTCCCCGGTCGTCTTCTCTCTCCTCGAATTTGAGAGTCAATTCGCCGGCGCTGATGGTGGGGATGAAGAACAGCCAGGCCGGAGGGTCCCAACGGACCTCGTAGACGAGAGTCTCTCCCCCGGGGATGACTTCGGAAGGGTTGGGCAGGCTGGAGGCATGGAGCCGGGGCGATCCGGAGGAGGCCAAAATCCAGGTCGCCAGTAGGACCGCTGCGGAGATTGGGAAGCTCGCCCGCATATCTCACCACGGGTTGGAATCTTCGGTTTTCAGTCCACGAAGGGGCCCGAGGGGATAAAGACAGCCACGAAGGACCGCGAAGAACGACGAAGGGCCACGAAGAACAACCAAAAGAAAAAGGGTTAAACCACCACCCATTGGCGGCGGCCCTGGGTGCTAGCCAGACTCTTGCCCCACCGGAAGCTTGGCGTCTCTCCGGGAGTAGTGCGACTCCACGTAGTCATCGATCAGCCCCAGAAACTCGGCTACCAGTCCCGCGCCGCGCAAGGTGGTCTTGAGTCGGCCGTCGACAAATACGGGAGCCTTGGGGTCTTCTCCCGTGCCCGGAAGGGAAATCCCGATATGGGCGTGCTTGGATTCCCCGGGGCCGTTGACAATGCAGCCCATGACCGCGACCTTGAAGTCTTCGACACCCTCGTACCGGTCCTTCCAGATTGGCATGCGTGTCTTCAAATAGTCCTGGATCTCCTCGGCCATTTCCTGAAAGAAGGTGCTGGTGGTGCGGCCGCATCCCGGACAGGCGGTCACTTGGGGCAGAAAACTGCGAATTCCCATGGACTGGAGGATCTGCTGGCAGACCTGGACCTCTTCGGTGCGATCTCCGCCCGGAGCAGGGGTCAGCGAGACTCGAATGGTATCTCCGATCCCCTCCTGCAGCAGCACCGACAGGGCGGCCGTGCTGGCGACGATTCCCTTGGCCCCCATGCCTGCCTCGGTCAGTCCCAGGTGCAGGGGATAGTCGCAGCGGCACGCCAACGCCCGGTAGACCCGGATGAGGTCCTGCACTCCCGAGACCTTGGCGCTCAGGATGATGCGGTCATGAGGCATCCCATACTCTTCCGCCAACTGGGCCGATTCCAGCCCGCTCCTGACAATGGCGTCCCGCGTCACCTCGGCCGAGTCCTTCGGCTGTGAAGAAGCCGCGTTCTCGTCCATGAGTCGGGCCAGCAGCACCTGGTCCAGGGATCCCCAGTTCACACCGATCCTGACCGGCTTGGCATTTTCGTTGGCCACCTCGATCATGCGCCGGAAGTTGTCGTCCCGGTGCCGCCCGGCGCCGACGTTGCCGGGGTTGATGCGGTACTTGGCCAGAGTGCGGGCGCAGTCGGGGTACCGACTGAGCAGAAGATGCCCGTTGTAGTGGAAATCGCCCACCATCGGGACTGCGATTCCCAGGTCGCGCAGCCGGGCCGCGATCTCGGGAACCGCCAGGGCTGCCTGGTCGTTGTTGACCGTGATCCGAACCAGCTCGGACCCCGACAGGGCCAGGGCGGCTACCTGGCCGGCGGTGGCGGCTGCATCTGCGGTGTCGGTGTTGGTCATGGACTGAACCACCACCGGGAATCCGGAGCCCACCATGACTCGCCCTATCCGGACCGCTACTGTCTGCCGTCTTTGGATTGTTTCCATCCGATGCCTCTCCGCTCGCTGTTGGCTTGAGGTCAGGCCGATGCCAAAACAGATTCTAGCATTGAATGAAGGCTTTGGTTATCCTACTAGCCACAGCCATGAATCCCGAAGATCAGAACCAGGAACAGGCCCGCACCCTTTGGAAAGAGGGAGTCGAACACCTGGTCAAGGGCCGCTTTCTCACGGCGGTCGGACTTTTCAATCGAAGCGTTGCCGCCCATCCAACGGCTGAAGGCTATACCTACCGGGGTTGGGCCGTATCTTTTCTGGGGATGCTCGACCAGGCCATCCGTGATTGCCACCTGGCGATCGCGGTAGATCCCGAGTTCGGCAATCCCTACAACGACATCGGCGTCTACCTGATGCGCCAAGGGCAAATGGACGAGGCCATCGGCTGGCTGGAAAAGGCCAAGAAGGCCAAGCGTTACGATCCCAAGCACTTCCCCTATCTGAACCTGGGGCACATCTATCTCGCCAAGGGCCAACAGATGAAGGCCTTGGACGAGTTTATGAAGGCCCTGGAAATCGATCCCGAGAATGAGGTGGCACTGAAAGCCATCGGCAACATGGACCTGACCGTCCACTAGCGATGCCCTGCCTCAGGCAGGCAGGGGAAAAGAGTGATCCACAAATGAATTTACGGCAAGTGGAGCCCCCGCCCCCACGTCGGGCGGATCATCCGAGAGAGAAACAGGGGACCCGGATTGCGTATCGGGAGCACGGAAAGGTTCCGCTTCCCCTCGGCGTCTCACTTCGTGTGCCTTTGTCGTCCTTCGTGTGCCTTCGTGGATAACTCTTTTAACTCCGTCGCATGCAGCGCGAAACCGGTATGTTTCAGACAAGCCCTTCTTCATCCCACGACCCGCGGCCCGATGAGACCCTCGGTCTGGAGCCGAAGGCAAGCCACCCGCGCGTGATGATTGGGGAAGAGCCTGCCTCGAGACTCGCCACGGGCAGCGAGTCGCCGCCCGCCGGAGTGCGCCACAGTCGCCTGTTTCGCGTTCCCTTCGGCAACGGGGTCCGGGTCAACTTTCCGGTGATCTTCGCGCCCATGGCCGGATTGTCGCACCTGGCCTTTCGCCAGCTCGTGCGAACCTATCTTCCGTCCAATTCTCAGGCCCTGCTGTTTACGGAGATGCTGTCCACCCGCATTCTTCCCGGGGAGGAGGTGGGCCGGACGCCCAAGACCCGGGTAGGCGCTGGGGAGAGGGACCTGATTCCGCAACTTCTGGGTAACGACGAGTGTTGGATTGCGCCTTCGCTGAGGAAGTTGATGACCCTTTCGCCGGCCGGAATCGATATCAACATGGGCTGTCCGGTCAGCAAGGTGCTCAAACACAACTGGGGGGTGGCATTGATGGGCGACATCCGATACGCCGAAGAAGTGGTGCGCACCACCCGGAGGCTGACCTCTCTGCCGCTTTCGGTGAAGATGAGGACCGGACTCAAGGACGATCCCGAATACCTGGTGGATTTTGCCAGGATGCTGGAGCAGGCGGGAGCGGACTGGGTGACTCTCCATCCGCGAATTCAATCTCAGCACCGGCGCGGCCAGGCCAACTGGGAGTACATCGGCCGGGTGCGGGATGCGGTGCGAATCCCGGTTATCGGGAATGGAGATGTCCAACAGGCGTCGGATATTGTGCGGATGCTTCGGCAGACGGGTTGTGACGGCGTGATGGTGGCTCGGGCCGCCACCGCCAGGCCCTGGATTTTCTGGCAGGTGGCCGAACAGTTGGGATTTGCCCAGCCCAAGGGAAGAGAGGGGCAGCCGGCCCCCAGGACGGCAGAGGAGGAAGGCCGGGAATACGAGCAGGCTCTTTCGTTCTTTTGCGATCGGCTGGAAGCCGGGTTCACTCCGGCCGAGCAATTGCCCCGCCTGCGACTGTTTCTGGCCTGGGGCCACAAGTGGGTCCTTTTCGGGCATTATCTTTCCACCCAGGTGAACCGCTGTCGCGACCTGAAGTCGGCGCGCCGGGTGATCGACGATTTTTTCGACACGCCCAAGACAATGAAAGGACGCACGCGACTCCAATAGCCTATCGGCGGCGGTTTCTCGGGACAGGTCCGGAGTTTGGCCGGCCTCCTGGTGAGAATTGACCATGTTGAGGGAGATACGGACGGCCGCGGAACTACTGAATTGGCGCAAGGTGGGGATGAGAGTCGGCGCCTGTCCCTTGTGCGGCCGGACGGGGTTCATCAAGCTGGATGACTACGAGATGGCCGTCCGCTGTCTCAAGTGCCGGGCCAGCGCGGCCACCCTCTCCTTCGTGAGTGTGCTGAACGCCCTCCTCCCCGATCTTTCGCGCCGCCATGTGTACGAGTTGTCTTCGAGAGGCCCCCTGGTGGGTTATCTCCGCAGGCATGCCGGCAAGCTGACGCTTTCGGAGTATTTCGATGACGTGCCTCCCGGGCAGTACAAGGGAGAGGTTCAATGTCAGGACGTGCAGCAACTGACCTATCCCGACGACTGCTTCGATGTCTGCACCTCGACCGAGGTTTTCGAGCACGTTCCCCATGACCTGGAGGGCTTCCGGGAGATGCACCGGGTGCTCAAGCCCGGTGGCCTTCTCCTGTTCACCGTTCCCATGGCCGGCGCCGAAAAGACCGTGGAGAGAGCCCGGCTGGTGGAAGGCCGGGTGGAGCACCTGTTGCCTCCGGAATATCATGGGGACCGCATTCGAGGTTCCGCCGCCGTTCTCTGTTTTCGCAACTATGGAACCGATATTCTGGATCGGCTGGTCGCAGCCGGCTTCAGCCGCCGCCGCCTGGTCCGGGGCGAGGATGTGACCGGGTGGGGCTTTGATCGACAGGTCGTGGTCGCTCGCAAGTAAGTGTGCGGGATGAGCGAGTGGCCCCGGCTTTCCCTTTTGATTCCAAGGGGTCGCCCGAGTGGCTTTGTCCAGCGGCATGCAATGGTTCAAGAGCCATCTTGATCCCATCGTCTTCGGGCTGACGACGCTGGCGGTCGTCCTTCCGGTGATCAGCATCGCGGTATCCCAGATCTTCCTTGGCCTGGCGATTCTGGGTTTCCTGCTGGATTGGCTTCTCAATCGCCGCAAGCACCTTCGTTTCCCTCCCGTCAAGCTGCCTCTGCTGCTCTTTGTCGGGACCACCCTGGTCTCCTGGCTGGTCTCTCCCGAGCCGGGAATCGGCTTGCCTCCCATCTACAAGTTCTGGCTGTTCGCCATCATCCTGCTGGTGGCCAACTATTTCTCCAAGAGACGGGTTGGCCTGGCTTTCCAGGCGCTTTTTGCAGCCGGACTGGTGGCGGCCGGCTTCGCCCTGGTCCAATACCTGGTGCCTTCCCTGGGAAGTGTCGATGGGCGTGTGACCGGCTTCATGGGCCACTGGATGACCTTGAGCGGAGGACTGATGCTGGTGTTCCTGGCCATGCTGGGGTATCTGCTCTTCGCCGCGCCCAAGCAGCGGCTGCCTTGGACGGTTGCTGTCTGCTTCCTGGGTGTGACGCTTCTCCTGACCCTGACCCGGAGCGTCTGGATCGCCAGTCTCGCCTGCCTGCTGGTGGCCGCCTGGTTGAGATTCCCGGCCCTGAAGACGGTGCTCGTCAGCGGGGCCGGAATCCTGATATTGGCGCTGTGCCTGCCCGATTCCATTCAGCAGCGGCTGGCCAGCATCTGGGATCCGCGCCATCCCTCCAATGCCGCGCGCCTGGAGATCTGGAAGACGGGAGTGCAGATGGTGCGTTCAAACCCCTGGGTCGGAGTGGGGCCCCAGCGAGTCTCCAAGGTCTTCTTCGACTATCACCCCGACGAGGAGGCCCGTCAACGCGGGGGATTCTTCTGGATCCACATGCACAACAACCTGCTGCAGTTTGCGGCCGAGCGGGGTATTCCCTGTGCCTTAGCCTGGATGTGGCTTATCCTCCGGATGGGCAGGGACCACTGGCTGGGTTTCAGGCGGGCCAGACTCCCCTCCCTGGAGAAATCCGTCCGCGCCGGTGGATTTCTAAGCCTGCTGGCGCTCTTTCTGGCCGGGCTATTCGAGTTCAATTTCGGGGACTCTGAAGTGTTGATGGTCTTTCTGTTCCTGGTTTCGGCCCCCTATGCTCTGGGTCCAACCGGCGGGGGTGGACGACCGGATCCCGAACCGGAGGTGAATAGGGGACGTTGTTGAATTACT